>NZ_AKJD01000113.1 GCF_000282515.1 Pseudomonas sp. GM80 | reverse complement strand
GGCGGCGAAAGCCGGTTTGCTGACCACGCTGCCGGTGCTGTGCCTGGGTTTGTTCGCGCCGCTGGCGCCGATTCTGGCAAGACGTTTTGGCGCCGAACGCGTGGTGCTGGGGATCCTGCTGACACTGGCTTGCGGCATCATTTTGCGCAGCAGCTTTGGTGAAATCGGTTTGTTCGCCGGCAGCGTACTGGGCGGTGCCAGTATCGGCATCGTCGGCGTATTACTGCCGGGCATCGTCAAACGCGACTTCGCCAAACACGCCGGCACCATGACCGGCGTCTACACCATGGCCCTGTGCCTGGGGGCGGCAATGGCGGCGGGCACGAGTGTGCCTCTAAGCGAGCATTTTGGCGGCGACTGGACAATTGGCCTGGGCTTCTGGGTCATCCCGGCGCTGGTGGCGGCGTTGTTCTGGCTGCCGCAGGTCGGCCAGAAACACGGTGCACACAATGTCGCCTATCGCGTGCGCGGTCTGCTGCGTGATCCGCTGGCCTGGCAGGTGACCTTGTACATGGGCCTGCAATCGTCGCTGGCCTACATCGTGTTCGGGTGGTTGCCGTCGATCCTCATCGGTCGCGGCCTGACGCCAACTCAAGCGGGTCTGGTGCTGTCCGGCTCGGTGATCATCCAGCTCGCCAGTTCGCTCGCTGCACCGTGGCTGGCGACACGCGGCAAGGATCAGCGTCTGGCGATCGTCGTGGTGATGGCGCTGACCCTTGGCGGTCTGTTCGGCTGTCTCTATGCACCGATCGAAGGCTTGTGGGGCTGGGCGATTCTGCTGGGTCTGGGGCAGGGCGGGACGTTCAGTCTGGCGTTGACCTTGATCGTGCTGCGTTCGCGTGACTCACATGTCGCGGCGAACCTGTCGAGCATGTCTCAGGGTTTCGGTTACACGCTGGCGTCGATGGGGCCGTTCGCGGTCGGCGTGGTGCATGATTGGACCGGCGGCTGGAATGCGGTGGGCTGGATCTTTGGCATCATTGGCACAGGCGCGATCATCGCCGGGCTTGGCGCCGGGCGTGCGCTGTACGTACAAGTGCAAAGCGAGCGAATCTGACCCCTGTAGGAGCTGCGGCACGCTGCGAACTTTTGATTTTTATCCTTGGTAAATCGACATTAAAAGATCGCAGCGTGCCGCAGCTCCTACGGGGTTTTGTGGGTTGCCGTATTCGGTGGGCGAATGCCGATAGTGTTTCTTCGCTTTGCAGATTATCGTGCTGGCAATCTGTACCTCTTTTGGAGATTGCCCATGAGTGAAGTCCACGCCGCGTTGATCACCCGGTTCTATGAAGCCTTCCAGCGTCTGGATGCCGAGGCGATGGCCGCTTGCTACACCGACGATGTGGTGTTCAGCGATCCGGCCTTCGGCGAACTGCGCGGGCGCGATGCCGGCGACATGTGGCGCATGCTCACCACCCGCGCCAAGGACTTCTCGCTGACCTTCGACAACGTCCGTGCCGATGAGCGCAGCGGCGGCGCGCATTGGGTCGCGACCTACCTGTTCAGCCAGACCGGCAACATTGTCATCAACGATATCCAGGCCCGTTTCGTCTTCCGTGACGGCAAGATCTGCGAGCACCACGATCACTTCGATCTGTGGCGCTGGTCGCGTCAGGCCCTGGGTTTCAAAGGCCTGCTGCTCGGCTGGACGCCGCTGGTGCGCAACGCCGTGCGGGCGCAGGCACTGAAGGGACTGAAGGCATTTCAGGCCGGTCGCTGATAAGATCGCGACCTGTTTCCTACACGCCTTGATCCCAAAGTGACCAGCCTTAGCGAAAAATCTGTCGATGTTGCCGAACCGGTGAGCAAGTCCTGGTTCGTCTACCTCGTTCGTGCGGCCAACGGCTCGTTGTACTGCGGGATCAGCGACGATCCCGTGCGTCGTTTCGCCAAGCACCAGAGCGGCAAGGGCGCGCGCTTCTTCCTTTCCAGCCCGGCCATGGCATTGGTGTACACCGAACTTTGTCGCGACAAGAGCGACGCCTTGCGCCAGGAACGGTTGATCAAGAAGCTGCGCAAGAGCGCCAAGGAATGCCTGGTTGCGTCTTATCAATCTGACTGATCGGTTCCCATCAGCCAGATCTGTAGGCTGCTAACAAAATGCGCGCTAAGCTGCCGACTCACTATCTGAGCGGCGGAGCCGAGCATGTCCGAGTTGATTCTCCATCATTACCCGACCTCTCCATTTGCCGAGAAGGCCCGCCTGCTGTTGGGGTTCAAGGGCTTGTCCTGGCGCTCGGTGCATATCTCGCCGGTGATGCCAAAACCTGATCTGACTGCCCTGACCGGCGGCTATCGCAAAACCCCGGTGCTGCAAATCGGCGCTGATATCTATTGCGACACTTCCTTGATCGCGCGTCGACTGGAGCAGGAAAAGGCGTTGCCGGCGTTCTTCCCCGAAGGTCAGGAGTTCACCAGCGCAAGTTTTGCCACTTGGGCTGATTCGGTGGTGTTTCAGCATGCCGTGAGTCTGGTGTTCCAGCCGGAATCGGTTGCCGTGCGTTTCGCCAAGCTGCCACCGGAAGCGATCAAGGCGTTTATCGCCGACCGTGCCGGGCTGTTCTCAGGTGGCAGTGCCACGCGTTTGTCCGCCGAACAGGCCAAGCACCAATGGCCGACGATCATGGCGCGTCTGGAGCAGCAGTTGCAGCGCGAACAGGGCGACTACCTGTTCGGCGAGCCGTCGATAGCCGACTTCGCGCTGGCGCATCCCATGTGGTTCCTCAAGGCCACGCACGTCACGGCGCCGCTGGTGGATGAGTATCCGGCGGTTTCTGCGTGGTTGAATCGAGTGCTGGGCTTTGGTCATGGCGCGGCGAGTGCGATGACCTCGGAAGAGGCGCTGGAGGTGGCGCGTAACGCGACCCCGGCGGCATTGCCGGATGAGCAGTTCGTTGACCCGAACGGGTTCAAGGCTGGCCAGCAGGTGGCAATTGCCGCGACCGATTACGGGGTTGATCCGGTGGTGGGTGAGCTGCTGTTTGCCGGTCGCGAAGAGCTGATCATTCGTCGTGAAGACGAGCGTGGCGGCGTGGTGCACGTGCACTTCCCGCGCTTCGGCTTCCGCATCGAGGCTCGCTAAAAGCAAAAGATCGCAGCCTGCGGCAGCTCCTACATATGTCTCATGTAGGAGCTGCCGCAGGCTGCGATCTTTTGATCTTGCTGTTATTTCAGAGCGGCGAGAATCTCGTCCGGGTCGAACCCACGAATCAACGTGCCGTTGACGTCGATCAACGGGATCCCCCGTCCACCCAATGCCTCATACGCCTTGCGCGCCTCGGCATCCTTCTCGATGTCGAACTCCTTGAACGCAATCCCCTTGCTGTCGAGAAAACGCTTGGTCTGTTTGCAGTAGCCGCACCAGTCGGTGGCGTAGAGCACGACGTTGGCCTGCGCGCGCGTCTGCTCGGCAACCATTTGTGACGGATTGAACACCCGCTCGATCTTGCCCCAGTTCTGATAAACCACGACCACCAGCAGAACCAGCGCGACCTTCTTCAGCACATTGCCGAGCATCAGTTGCGCCGCTTCAGCTGATCGGTCAGCGACGTCGGCAAACCTTTGATCACCAGGGTGCCAGCCTCTTCGTCGTACTCGATCTTCGAGCCCAGCAGGTGCGCTTCAAAGCTGATCGACAGGCCCTCGGCGCGGCCGGTAAAGCGGCGGAATTGATTGAGGGTGCGTTTGTCCGCCGGAATCTCTGGCGACAGGCCGTAGTCCTTGTTGCGGATGTGATCGTAGAAGGCTTTCGGGCGCTCTTCGTCGATCAGCTCGGAGAGTTCTTCCAGGCCCATCGGTTCGCCGAGTTTGGCCTGGCTGCTGGCGTAATCGACCAGGGTCTTGGTTTTCTCGCGGGCAGATTCTTCCGGCAGGTCTTCGCTTTCAACGAAATCGCTGAAAGCCTTGAGCAGCGTGCGTGTCTCGCCCGGGCCGTCGACGCCTTCCTGGCAACCGATGAAGTCGCGGAAGTACTCCGAAACCTTTTTGCCGTTCTTGCCCTTGATGAACGAGATGTACTGCTTGGACTGCTTGTTGTTCTGCCACTCGGAGACGTTGATGCGCGCCGCCAGGTGCAACTGGCCGAGGTCGAGGTGGCGCGACGGGGTCACGTCCAGCTCGTCGGTCACCGCCACGCCTTCGCTGTGGTGCAGCAGGGCGATAGCGAGGTAATCGGTCATGCCTTGCTGATAGTGGGCGAACAGTACGTGACCGCCGACCGACAGGTTCGACTCTTCCATCAGCTTTTGCAGGTGTTCGACCGCGACTTTGCTGAACGCGGTGAAGTCCTGGTCGCCTTCCATGTATTCCTTCAGCCAGCCGCTGAACGGGAACGCGCCGGATTCCGGATGGAACAGACCCCAGGCTTTGCCCTGTTTGGCGTTATAGCTTTCGTTGAGGTCGGCGAGCATGTTCTCGATGGCTGCAGACTCGGCCAGTTCGGTGTCACGGGCGTGCAGAACTGCGGGCGTGCCGTCGGGTTTTTTGTCGATCAGGTGGACGATGCAATGACGGATCGGCATGGGCTTCTCGGCTGTTGGAAGGGAGGAGGGCAGGCTCCCCCGAAAAAGCGCTCAGTGTACCCGATTCTCAGCACAGGCCTCCTGTAGGAGCTGCCGCAGGCTGCGATCTTTTGATCTTGTTTTTTTCAAAAGCCAAATCAAAAGATCGCCGCCTGCGGCAGCTCCTACATAACCGGGGAAACTGCGTTGGCGGCAGCGTAAACGGGGGGTTGTAGGGCAAAACCGGGGCGTGCGAACGGGCTTATGCAGTTTTTTACCGATTTAGAGCAATAAAGCTGACCAAATGGGTAGCTAGAGGCGGATATTTCCCCGTCTCTGTGCTAGTTTTGCCCGGTCTTACGCGAAGTCACTGCGTTAAGCGTGCAATCAGCATTTGTCAGGTCGAACCAAACCCTGATTTCGGCATCTATAACCCGACTCGTCGTGGTTATCGCCGAGGGTGCCAGATCCAGAAGATCGGGCTCGATGGCTGACACTGCACTCTGCAATCCATATGAATTTGATAGGGAAGGAACACTACATGGCTCTTACTAAAGACCAACTGATCGCCGACATCGCTGAAGCTATCGACGCGCCGAAAACCACCGCGCGTAACGCTCTGGACCAACTGGGCCAAATCGTTGCCGATCAGCTGGAAAACGGCGGCGAAATCACCTTGCCTGGTATCGGCAAGCTGAAAGTGACCGAGCGTCCTGCCCGCACTGGCCGTAACCCTTCGACTGGCGCTGCCATCGAAATCCCTGCGAAGAAAGTGATCAAGCTGGTTGTGGCCAAAGGCCTGACCGACGCTGTGAACAAGTAAGACGCAGCAATAAAAAACCGTGCACCGGAGTGATCCGGGCACGGTTTTTTTGTGGCTGCGATTTGACGCGTTACCCCTGTAGGAGCTGCGGCACGCTGCGATCTTTTGATTTTGTGTTTAAAAATCAATCAAGATCAAAAGATCGCAGCGTGCCGCAGCTCCTACAGGGGGCAGAGCGGGGTTAGCGAACCCAGCGCTCGCGGCGCCAGATCTGCTGCTCGGACTTGGTCTGGAACGTCCACGCCACAAAGCGGCTCTGCTTCTGGCCCTGCGACATCTCCACGACCTGGCTTTCCAGCACGCCGGCCTTTTTCAGTGCAATTTCAATGGCTGGCAGGTTCGACGCCTTCGACACCAGTGTGCTGAACCACAGCACCTTGTGCTGGAAATTCGCGCTCTCGGCGATCAGTTGCGTCACGAATCGCGCTTCGCCGCCTTCACACCACAGCTCCGCCGACTGGCCACCGAAGTTCAGCACCGGCAGTTTGCGTTTCGGGTCGGCACGGCCCAGTGCGCGCCATTTGCGTTCGCTGCCCTTGGTCGCTTCGTCCATCGAGGCGTGGAACGGCGGGTTGCACATGGTCAGGTCAAAGCGCTCGCCCGGCTCCAGCAGGCCGATCAGGATGTGCTTGCGGTTTTCCTGCAGGCGCAACTGGATCACTTTGTTCAAGTCGTTGGACTGAACGATGGCTTTGGCAGCAGCCACGGCCGTCGGGTCAATCTCCGAGCCAAGGAAGTGCCAACGGTATTCGCTGTTACCGATCAGTGGATACACGCAGTTGGCGCCCATGCCGATGTCCAGCACGTTGACGATTGCGCCGCGCGGCACCTTGCCGTCGTTCATGCTCGCCAACAAATCCGCGAGGAAGTGCACGTAATCGGCCCGGCCCGGCACCGGCGGGCACAGGTAGTCTGCCGGGATGTCCCAATGCTGGATGCCATAAAACGACTTGAGCAGCGCCCGGTTGAACACGCGCACCGCATCGGGGCTGGCGAAGTCGATGCTTTCCTTGCCGTACGGGTTGGTGATCACGAACTTCGCCAGTTCCGGCGTGGTCTTGATCAGCGCCGGGAAGTCGTAACGACCCTGATGGCGATTGCGCGGGTGCAGGCTGGCCTTTTCGCGCGGCTCGACGGCCTTGGCCGGGGTCGCGGAGTCAGGCTTCTTGCGCGCAGGTTTGGGGGTGCGGGGGGCGTTCATGGGCGTGGTCGATTCGGGTATGGCTGAAAGTGGCGGCTATTGTCCCACATTGACGAGCTATGCGCCGATCCCATGTAGGAGCTGCCGAAGGCTCGGGCCGCGATCGGACGATCTTTTGATCTTGGTTTTTAAAAGCCAGATCAAAAGATCGTCCGATCGCGGCCCGAGCCTTCGGCAGCTCCTACAGGGGAAATGTGCGGGAATGAAAAAGGGAGGCCACTTGGGCCTCCCTTTTTCAGTGCGATTCGCCGTTACAGGCTGGCAATCCGCGCGTGCTGCTCGGCCAGTTTGGCCAGGGCCTGTTCAGCCTCGGCCAGTTTGGCGCGTTCCTTCTCGATGACTTCGGCCGGGGCCTTGTCAACGAAACCGGCGTTGGACAGTTTGCCGCCCACACGCTGGACTTCGCCCTGCAGACGCAGGATTTCCTTGTCCAGACGCGCCAGTTCAGCGCCCTTGTCGATCAGACCGGCCATCGGCACCAGCACTTCCATCTCGCCAACCAGTGCGGTGGCGGACAACGGTGCTTCTTCGCCAGCCGCCAGAACGGTGATCGATTCCAGACGCGCCAGCTTCTTCAGCAGCGCTTCGTTCTCGGTCAGGCGGCGCTGGTCTTCAGCGCTGACGTTCTTCAGGTAGATCGGCAGAGGCTTGCCCGGGCCGATGTTCATTTCGCCACGGATGTTACGCGTGCCGAGCATCAGTACCTTGAGCCATTCGATGTCGTTTTCGGCGGCCGGATCGATGCGTTCTTCGTTGGCCACTGGCCAAGGCTGCAGCATGATCGTCTTGCCCTGAATGCCGGCCAGCGGCGCGATGCGCTGCCAGATTTCTTCAGTGATGAACGGCATGAACGGATGCGCCAAACGCAGCGCCACTTCGAGCACGCGAACCAGCGTACGGCGAGTGCCGCGCTGACGCTCAACCGGCGCGTTCTCGTCCCACAGCACTGGCTTGGACAGTTCCAGGTACCAGTCGCAATACTGGTTCCAGATGAACTCATACAGCGCTTGCGCGGCGAGGTCGAAACGGAACTGATCGAGTTGACGGGTCACTTCGGCTTCGGTGCGTTGCAGCTGCGAGATGATCCAGCGATCCGCCAGCGACAGCTCGTAGGCTTCGCCGTTCTGGCCGCAATCTTCGCCCTTGTCCAGAACGTAACGCGCGGCGTTCCAGATCTTGTTGCAGAAGTTGCGATAGCCTTCAACGCGGCCCATGTCGAACTTGATGTCGCGACCGGTCGAAGCCAGCGAGCAGAAGGTGAAGCGCAGGGCGTCGGTGCCGTAGCTGGCGATGCCGTCGGCGAACTCGTCGCGGGTCTGCTTCTCGATCTTCTTCGCCAGTTTCGGCTGCATCATGCCGGAGGTGCGCTTCTGCACCAGGTCTTCCAGCTCGATACCGTCGATGATGTCCAGCGGGTCAAGGACGTTGCCCTTGGACTTGGACATCTTCTGGCCCTGGCCATCACGCACCAGACCATGCACATAGACGGTCTTGAACGGCACCTGCGGCGTGCCGTCCTCGTTCTTGATCAGGTGCATGGTCAGCATGATCATCCGGGCAACCCAGAAGAAAATGATGTCGAAGCCCGTCACCAGCACGTCGGTGGAGTGGAATTTCTTCAGGAATTCGGTCTTTTCCGGCCAGCCCAGAGTGGAGAACGTCCACAGACCCGAACTGAACCAGGTGTCGAGTACGTCATTATCCTGCTGCAGCGCAACGTCCGGACCGAGGTTGTGCTTGGCACGCACTTCGGCTTCGTCGCGACCGACGTAGACCTTGCCCGACTCGTCGTACCAGGCCGGAATCCGGTGGCCCCACCACAGCTGACGGCTGATGCACCAATCCTGAATGTCGCGCATCCACGAGAAGTACATGTTTTCGTACTGCTTCGGCACGAACTGGATGCGGCCGTCTTCAACGGCAGCAATCGCAGGCTCGGCCAGTGGTTTGGTCGAGACGTACCACTGGTCGGTCAGCCACGGCTCGATCACGGTGCCCGAACGGTCGCCTTTCGGCACTTTCAGGTTGTGATCGTCAACGCTGACCAGCAGGCCGGCGGCGTCGAACGCCGCGACGATCTGCTTGCGCGCTTCGAAACGCTCAAGACCGGCGTACTCGGCCGGAATTGCGCCGTCGATGCTTTCGTTCAGCGTACCGTCGAGATTGAACACCTGGGCTGCAGGCAGCACGTTGGCGTTCTTGTCGAAGATGTTCATCAGCGGCAGGTTGTGGCGCTTGCCGACTTCGTAATCGTTGAAATCGTGGGCCGGGGTGATTTTCACGCAGCCGGTGCCGAACTCAGGGTCGCAGTAATCGTCGGCGATGATCGGGATGCGGCGGCCAACCAGTGGCAGCTCGACAAACTTGCCGATCAGCGCTTTGTAGCGCTCGTCGTTCGGGTTTACCGCGACGGCGGAGTCGCCGAGCATGGTTTCCGGACGGGTGGTCGCGACGATCAGGAAGTCGTTGCCGTCAGCGGTTTTCGCGCCGTCGGCCAGCGGGTACTTCAGGTTCCACAGGAAACCTTTTTCGTCGTGGTTTTCCACTTCGAGGTCGGAAATCGCCGTGTGCAGTTTGGTGTCCCAGTTGACCAGACGCTTGCCGCGGTAGATCAGACCGTCTTCGTGCAGGCGCACGAACGCTTCTTTAACCGCTTCCGAGAGGCCGTCGTCCATGGTGAAGCGCTCGCGGCTCCAGTCCACGGACGAGCCGAGGCGGCGGATCTGACGGCTGATGTTGCCGCCGGACTGATCCTTCCATTCCCAGACTTTCTCGAGGAATTTTTCGCGGCCCAGATCATGGCGATTCTGGCCCTGGGCTTCGAGTTGACGCTCCACCAGCATCTGCGTGGCGATACCGGCGTGGTCGGTGCCCGGCTGCCACAGGGTGTTGCGACCCTGCATGCGGCGGAAACGGATCAAGGCGTCCATGATCGCGTTGTTGAAACCGTGACCCATGTGCAGGCTGCCGGTGACGTTCGGCGGCGGGATCATGATGGTGTAGGAGTCGCCCGCGCCTTGCGGGGCGAAGTAGTTCTCGGACTCCCAGGTGTTGTACCAGGAAGTTTCAATGGCGTGCGGCTGGTAGGTCTTATCCATGCGCGGCGGGACCCTATTGGCATTAATTCAGGAAAAGCCGACGAGTATAGCGGGGCACGGGGCCGAGGGCGAGCGGGGGGAGGTCGCGCGGACACTAATGTTGGGGGGGAACCTTTGTGGTGAGGGGATTTATCCCCGATGGGCTGCGCAGCAGCCCCAATATTTCAATCACGCTGCGCGTTTGCAGGGTTAACGACTGCTGCGCAGCCGATCGGGGATAAATCCCCTCACCACAAGGAGGGGGGGTTATTCGTACTGGCTGAGGAGGCGTTCCATGCGTGCATCGAGGCGGCGTTTGATTTCGGTTTCGATGTGCGGGGCGAAGTCGTCGATCACGTCCTGCATGATCAATTGCGCGGCGGCGCGCAGCTCGCTGTCGAGGTGGAGCAGGGCGTCCGGGCCTTTATTCGCAGGAGCCGCAGGTGGTGCGGCGGGTGTCGGGGCCGGGGCGGGAGGTGGTTCGACAGCGGCCGGCTCAGCGCCGACAGAGTCAAACAACATCGGAATCTGTTCCTGTTCGCCATCCTCGACCGTGTCGGTCAGCAGTGGCGGTTGCAGGTTGTCGTCGCCGAGCAGCTGACGGATCGATTCGAGATCGTCGAGCAGGTGTGTCGGCTTTTGCTGCGGTTTCGGAGTGTCCATTGGAATGCTCAGAGTCGCTGTAAACGGTGATCTTGCAGAGGATAGCCCTGTTCGCGGTAGAAGCGAAAACTCTCCCGCGCCGCGGCACGAATCGTCGGGTCTTCGACCACCACTTCCGCCACTCGGGCGAACTTATTGGCGAAGGCCGGGACTTTCAGGTCGAGATTGACCAGCAAGTCCTGGTGCTGACCGCAGTCATCGCCCACACCCAACACGATCAAGCCGTCCGGCTCGCTGTCGGCGGGGCCGTGCGGCACGAAGCTTTCGCCTTTGAACGCCCACAGGCGCGCATCGAGATCGTCACGCTGGGCGGCATCGCGGCAATGCAGGTAGATACGGTGACCCATGCGCCAGGCTTTTTCGGTGAGTTTGCAGGCAAAGTCCAGGCGTGCCGAAGGGTCGGCGCTGGGCAGAATATAGAAGTCGACTTTGGTCATTGCGGTTCCAGAGCGGCAAGCGGCGTCACCCGAGAGTGACGCCGCCGCCCATCAGCGGTGTCAGGCTTTGGCGCGATCGAGCAGGTATTGGGTCAGCAATGGCACCGGACGGCCAGTGGCGCCTTTGTCCTTGCCGCCGCTGGTCCATGCGGTGCCCGCGATGTCCAGGTGCGCCCAGTTGAGGTTCTTGGTGAAGCGCGACAGGAAGCACGCCGCCGTGATGGTGCCGGCTTTCGGGCCACCGATGTTGGCGATGTCGGCGAACGGGCTGTCCAGCTGTTCTTGATACTCGTCGAACAACGGCAGTTGCCAGGCGCGGTCGTCGGCTGCCTTGCCAGCGCTGAGCAGTTGGCTGATCAGTTCGTCGTTATTGCCCAGCAAGCCCGAGGTGTGCGCGCCCAGAGCAACGACGCATGCGCCGGTCAGGGTGGCGATGTCGATTACCGCTTGTGGCTTGAAGCGCTCGGAGTAGGTCAGCGCATCGCACAGCACCAGACGGCCTTCGGCGTCGGTGTTGAGGATTTCCACGGTCTGGCCGCTCATGGTGGTGACGATGTCGCCCGGACGCGTCGCATTGCCGCTCGGCATGTTTTCCGCGCAAGCGAGGATGCACACCAGGTTGATCGGCAGTTTCAGCTTAAGCACGGCGCGCAGGGTGCCGAACACGGAGGCAGCGCCGCCCATGTCGTACTTCATTTCGTCCATGCCGGCGCCTGGTTTCAGGCTGATGCCGCCGGTGTCGAAGGTGATGCCTTTACCGACGAGCGCGTACGGCTTCTCGGATTTCTTGCCGCCGTTGTATTGCATGACGATCAGGCGCGGCGGTTGCTCGCTGCCTTGGCCGACGGCGTAGAACGAGCCCATGCCGAGGGATTTGATCTTCTTCTCGTCGAGGACTTCGACTTTCAGATCCTTGAATTCTTTGCCCAGGTTCTTCGCTTGTTCGCCAAGGAAGGTCGGGTGGCAGATGTTTGGCGGCAGGTTGCCCAGATCGCGGGTGAAGGCCATGCCGTTGGCGATAGCGGTCGCGTGGTTCACGGCGCGCTGCACTTCGGCCTGGGCAGCCTTGATGGTCAGCAGGGTGATTTTCTTCAGCGCGCGCGGTTCGGCTTTCTGGCTCTTGAACTGGTCGAAGGTGTACTCGCCGTCCACCAGGGTTTCCGCCAGCAGACGGGTTTTGCCGTAGCTGTCGCGGTTTTTGACAATAACTTCATCCAGCGCCAGCACGGCGTCGCTGCCGTTCAGACCTTTCAGCGTATTGAGGATGCCGGCAACGATTTTACGGAACGGACGATCGCCCAGCTCTTCATCCTTGCCAACGCCGACCAGCAGCACGCGCTCGGCTTTGAGGTTTGGCAGGCTGTGCAGCAACAGGCTTTGACCGACTTTGCCGGCCAGATCGCCACGCTTGAGGACGGCGCTGATCGCGCCACCGCTCAGTTCGTCGACCTGCTTGGCGGCGGCGCCGAGTTTGCGGCCTTCACCGACGGCAACCACCAGGGTGGCGGTTTTCAACGTTTCCGGGCTAACGCTTTTTACAACCAGTTCCATGTGCGGATCCCTGAATGAATGGTCAACACGCAGGCGTTCGACGGTGGCCGCAGTCGCCTGCTTATAGAGAGAAGAGGCGCAGGCCAAAGCCTGCGACAAGGGCCGCAGTTTGAACCTCGCTCCCCGCGCCTGACAACCCTCGGTTGTACGATCTGCAAAGGATTACAGACATGGATGAGTGTGCGCAGTGACAGGCGCCCTCAATCACAGGATAATGCCGCATCTTTTTTCGACGGCTCTGCGTTGCGGGCCGGTCGATGTGTTTGCTTGTTTGGCCGCCTTAGCCTGACAACCCTGGAGTGTCTGGTTTGATCGTCTTCCGTTATCTGTCCCGCGAAGTCCTGTTGACCCTCAGTGCCGTGAGTGCCGTGCTGCTGGTCATCATCATGAGCGGTCGTTTCATCAAATACCTCGCTCAGGCCGCTGCCGGCCAGCTCGATCCGGGTTCTTTGTTCCTGATCATGGGCTTTCGTCTGCCGGGGTTCCTGCAACTGATTCTGCCGCTGGGCCTGTTTCTCGGGATCTTGCTGGCTTACGGGCGCCTGTACCTCGAAAGCGAAATGACCGTGCTCTCGGCCACCGGCATGAGCCAGCAGAAGCTGTTTCGCATGACCCTGTTTCCGGCGACCCTGGTGGCGCTGGTAGTGGCATGGCTGAGCCTTGGCCTGGCCCCGCAAGGTGCCAACCAGTTCCAGTTGCTGCTGAACAAGCAGGACGCCCTGACCGAATTCGATACCCTTGAACCTGGCCGTTTTCAGGCGCTGCGTGACGGCACTCGGGTGACCTACACCGAAACCCTGAGCGACGATCGCGTCAATCTGGGCAGCGTGTTCATCTCGCAGAAAAACCTCGGTGCCGATCAGAAGGATCGCGGGATTTCCGTGCTGGTGGCCGAGAAGGGCCGGCAGGAAGTGCGTCCCGACGGTAACCGTTACCTGATTCTCGACAATGGCTACCGCTATGACGGCAGTCCGGGTCAGGCCGACTACCGAGCGATTCATTACGAGACCTATGGCGTGCAACTGCCCAAGCCAGACGTCAGCGAAGAGGTCACCGACCGCGACGCCATGCCGACATCGGCCCTGTTGGGCAGCGACGACATTCGCTCGCGCACCGAGCTGCAGTGGCGTCTGTCCCTGCCGCTGCTGGTATTTATCGTGACCCTGATGGCGGTGCCGCTGTCGCGCGTGAACCCGCGCCAGGGGCGTTTCCTCAAGCTGCTGCCGGCGATTCTTCTTTATATGGCTTACCTGACCATCCTGATTGCCGCTCGCGGCGCCCTTGAAAAAGGCAAGATCCCGCCGGCCCTCGGTCTGTGGTGGGTGCACGCGATCTTCCTGGTCATCGGTCTCGGCCTGCTCTATTGGGAGCCGTTGCGTCTGAAGATGGCCAGCCGACGCTCTGCTGCGCTGGAGGTGGCTCGTGGTTAAACTCGACCGCTATATCGGCAGCAGCGTGTTCATGGCGATCATCGCCGTGTTGGCGATCATCCTCGGTCTGGCGACGCTGTTTGCCTTTATCGATGAAATGGGCGACGTCAGCGACACCTACACCCTGCTTGACGTGCTGAGCTTCGTCTTGCTGACCGCGCCACGCCGTCTCTACGAAATGCTGCCGATGGCGGCGCTGATCGGCTGTCTGATCGGCCTCGGCAGTCTGGCCAGCAGCAGTGAGCTGACGGTCATGCGTGCAGCGGGCGTGTCGATCGGCCGTATTGTCTGGGCGGTGATGAAGCCAATGCTGGTGCTGATGCTGGCCGGTGTGCTGATCGGCGAATACGTCGCGCCAGCCACGGAAAGCATGGCTCAGGCCAATCGCTCGCTGGCCCAGGGCAGCGGCGATGCGCAAAGTGCCAAGCACGGTATGTGGCACCGTCAGGGTGACGAGTTCATCCACATCAACGCGGTGCAACCGAACGGCCTGCTGTATGGCGTGACCCGCTACCACTTCGACAAGGAACGCCATCTGCTCAGTTCGAGCTTCGCCAAGAAGGCCGAGTTCGACGGTAATCATTGGCAGCTCACCGACGTCGCGACCACGGTTTTTCATGAGCGCAACACTGAGGTGGTGAACACTCCGACCGAGCGTTGGGACGTGTCGCTGAGCCCGCAATTGCTCAGCACCGTGGTCATGGCGCCGGAATCGCTGTCGATCAGTGGCTTGTGGGGTTACATCCACTATCTGTCCGAACAGGGACTGAGCAACGGTCGCTACTGGCTGGCATTTTGGGTCAAGGTGTTGCAACCGCTGGTCACTGCCGCCCTGGTGCTGATGGCGATTTCCTTCATCTTCGGCCCGTTGCGTTCGGTGACCCTCGGTCAGCGTGTGTTCACCGGCGTACTGGTGGGCTTCACCTTCCGTATCGTCCAGGATTTGCTCGGCCCTTCGAGTCTGGTGTTCGGTTTCTCGCCGTTGTTCGCGGTGCTGGTGCCGGCGGGTGTCTGTGCGCTGGCGGGTGTCTGGCTGCTGCGAAGAGCCGGTTGATGACGGGCGAAATACCCGTGCTTTAAACCTCGAAAACGCCTCGATCGACAGATCGGGGCGTTTTTGCATGCAATCCGGGTGACAGGCGAACGTGACGCTTGCGCCGTGTATCAGGTACAATTCCCGGCTATTTTTCGGCGGGCTATGCCTGCAGCCTTTTTGAGTGTTGATCCGTGAGTGATTTGAGTCATATCCGCAATTTCTCCATCATCGCCCACATTGACCATGGCAAGTCGACGCTGGCCGATCGCTTCATCCAGATGTGCGGCGGCCTGGCCGAGCGTGAAATGGAAGCCCAGGTACTGGATTCCATGGATCTGGAACGTGAACGCGGGATCACCATCAAGGCCCACAGCGTCACCCTTTATTACACGGCCAAAGACGGCATCAAGTATCAGCTGAACTTCATTGACACCCCGGGTCACGTCGACTTCACCTACGAAGTCAGCCGTTCCCTGGCCGCGTGTGAAGGTGCACTGCTGGTGGTCGATGCCGGTCAAGGCGTTGAAGCCCAGTCCGTGGCCAACTGCTACACCGCCATCGAGCAGGGCCTTGAGGTCATGCCGGTACTGAACAAGATCGACCTGCCACAGGCCGATCCTGATCGCGTCAAGGACGAAATCGAGAAGATCATCGGCATCGATGCCACCGACGCCGTCACCTGCAGCGCCAAAACCGGCCTGGGTGTCGACGAAGTGCTTGAGCGTCTGGTGCACACCATTCCTGCGCCGACCGGCAACATCGAAGATCCGCTGCAAGCGTTGATCATCGACTCCTGGTTCGACAACTATCTGGGCGTTGTTTCCCTGGTGCGCGTGCGTCATGGCCGCGTGAAGAAGGGCGACAAGATTCTCGTCAAGTCCACCGGCAAGATCCACCTGGTCGACAGCGTGGGTGTGTTCAACCCGAAACACACCGCCACCACGGATCTGAAAGCCGGCGAAGTAGGCTTCATCATCGCCAGCATCAAGGACATTCACGGTGCACCGGTTGGTGACACCCTGACCCTGGCCTCGACCCCGGACGTTGAAGTGCTGCCCGGCTTCAAACGCATCCAGCCACAGGTTTACGCCGGTCTGTTCCCGGTCAGCTCCGACGACTTCGAAGATTTCCGCGAAGCGCTGCAGAAGCTGACCCTCAACGACTCGTCGCTGCAATACACCCCGGAAAGCTCCGACGCCCTGGGCTTCGGTTTCCGTTGCGGCTTCCTCGGCATGTTGCACATGGAAATCATCCAGGAGCGCCTCGAGCGCGAGTACGACCTGGACCTGATCACCACCGCGCCGACGGTAATTTTCGAGCTGGTGCTGAAAACCGGTGAAACGATTTACGTCGACAACCCATCCAAGCTTCCGGATGTGTCGTCGATCGAAGACATGCGCGAGCCGATCGTGCGCGCCAATATCCTCGTGCCGCAAGAGCACTTGGGTAACGTCATCACTCTGTGCATCGAGAAGCGTGGCGTTCAAGTCGACATGCTGTTCCTCGGCAATCAGGTGCAGGTCACTTACGACTTGCCGATGAACGAAGTGGTGCTGGACTTCTTCGACCGTCTCAAATCCACCAGCCGCGGCTATGCTTCGCTGGACTACCACTTCGATCGTTACCAATCGGCTAATCTGGTGAAACTGGACGTGCTGATCAACGGCGACAAGGTCGATGCCCTCGCATTGATCGTGCACCGTGACAACTCGCACTACAAAGGTCGCCAGTTGACCGAGAAGATGAAAGAACTGATTCCGCGTCAGATGTTCGACGTAGCGATTCAGGCTGCCATTGGTGGTCAGATCGTTGCCCGGACAACCGTCAAGGCACTCAGAAAGAACGTATTGGCCAAATGCTACGGTGGTGACGTCAGCCGTAAGAAGAAACTGCTCGAGAAGCAAAAGGCCGGTAAGAAACGCATGAAGCAGGTCGGCAACGTGGAAATTCCACAAGAAGCCTTCCTTGCAGTGCTCAGGTTGGATAGTTAGGTCCTATGTCACTAAATTTCCCGCTGTTGCTGGTCATCGCCGTGTTCGTCTGCGGCCTGTTGGCGTTGCTTGATCTGTTGATTCTTGCACCGCGTCGGCGTGCCGCCATTGCCTCTTATCAGGGCAGTGTCGGTCAGCCAGATGTCGTGGTGGTCGAGAAACTCAACAAAGAGCCGCTGCTGGTCGAATACGGCAAGTCGTTCTTCCCGGTGTTGTTCATCGTGCTGGTGCTGCGTTCGTTTCTGGTGGAACCGTTCCAGATTCCGTCCGGTTCGATGAAACCGACCCTGGACGTCGGCGACTTCATTCTGGTGAGCAAGTTTTCTTACGGGATCCGCCTGCCGGTGATCGACAAGAAAATCATCGAAGTCGGTGATCCGCAGCGTGGCGATGTGATGGTGTTTCGCTACCCGAGCGACCCGAACGTCAACTACATCAAACGTGTAGTCGGTCTGCCGGGCGACACGGTGCGCTACACCGCTGACAAGCGTCTGTTCGTCAATGGTGAGTCGATTGCCGAACAGTTGGTGGGCTCCGAACCGGGTACCTTGGGCAGCGCCGAACTGTACAAAGAAAAACTCGGCGCCGCAGAGCATCTGATCCGCAAGGAAATGAGCCGCTACCGCGCCACCCCGGACCACAGCTGGACCGTACCGGCCGGGCACTACTTCATGATGGGCGACAACCGCGACAACTCGAACGACAGTCGCTACTGGGATGATCCGAACATTCCCAAGGATCTGCTGGGCATGGTTCCCGACCAGAATATCGTCGGCAAGGCCTTCGCGGTCTGGATGAGCTGGCCGGAACCGAAACTCAGCCACCTGCCGAATTTCTCGCGGGTTGGCCTGATCAAGTAATCACACACGGCGCTGTTGACCACAGCGCCGAATGCATTTCTGGAGCCGGCACAATCGGCTTCGCTATCGCCAGGATTTAATTTTTGAACACAGCGTTAATTGTCCCAGGCCTGCGCCGTATCCCGGCGATGGCAGTGGAATCCAGCCACGAACTCAGCGTGGGTAAACCGTGAGCGTTTCTCTAAGCCGTCTCGAGCGCCAGCTCGGTTACACCTTCAAGGATCAGGAGCTGATGCTTCTGGCACTCACGCACCGCAGTTTTGCCGGGCGCAACAACGAACGCCTGGAATTCCTCGGTGATGCCATCCTCAACTTCGTTGCTGGCGAGGCGCTGTTCGATCGCTTCCCGCTGGCCCGCGAAGGCCAGTTGTCGCGTTTGCGCGCACGCCTGGTGAAAGGTGAGACGCTGGCCGTGCTGGCGCGTGGTTTCGACCTTGGCGATTACCTGCGCTTGGGTTCCGGTGAATTGAAGAGCGGCGGTTTCCGTCGCGAATCGATTCTGGCCGATGCCCTCGAAGCCTTGATCGGTGCAATCTATCTCGACGCTGGCATGGACATGGCGCGCGAACGCGTCCTGGCCTGGCTGGCCGGCGAGTTCGAAGGCCTGACGCTGGTCGATACCAACAAGGACCCGAAAACCCGCCTGCAGGAACACCTGCAATCGCGCGGTTGCGATCTGCCACGCTACGAAGTGGTGGATATCCAGGGCGAGCCGCACTGCCGAACCTTCTTCGTCGAATGCGAAGTTGTCTTACTGAATGAAAAAAGCCGAGGTCAGGGTGTGAGCCGTCGTATTGCCGAACAGGTAGCGGCCGCCGCAGCACTGATTGCCCTGGGCGTGGAGAATGGCAATGACTGATACAAACGCAACTCGCTGTGGCTATGTTGCCATCGTCGGCCGTCCCAACGTCGGCAAGTCGACGTTGTTGAACCACATCCTCGGCCAGAAGCTCGCGATCACCTCGCGCAAGCCGCAGACCACCCGCCACAACATGCTCGGGATCAAGACCGAGGGTGACGTGCAGGCGATCTACGTCGACACCCCGGGCATGCACAAGGGTGGCGAAAAGGCCCTGAACCGTTACATGAACAAGACCGCTTCGGCAGCGTTGAAAGACGTCGACGTGGTGATCTTCGTGGTCGATCGCACCAAGTGGACCGACGAAGACCAGATGGTCCTGGAGCGCGTGCAGTACGTGACCGGCCCGCTGATCGTCGCGCTGAACAAGACCGACCGCATTGAAGACAAAGCCGAGCTGATGCCGCACCTGAGCTGGCTGCAGGAACAACTGCCGAACGCGCAGATCATTCCGATTTCCGCGCAGCACGGGCACAACCTCGACGCGCTGGAAAAAGTGATTGCGGATCACCTGCCGGAGAACGATCACTTCTTCCCGGAAGACCAGATCACTGACCGCAGCAGCCGTTTCCTCGCCGCTGAACTGGTACGCGAGAAAATCATGCGCCAGATGGGCGCCGAGCTGCCGTACCAGATCACCGTCGAAATCGAAGAGTTCAAGCAGCAGGGCAAGACCCTGCACATCCACGCCTTGATCCTCGTTGAGCGTGACGGCCAGAAGAAGATCATCATTGGCGACAAGGGCGAGCGCATCAAACGCATCGGCACCGAAGCGCGCAAGGACATGGAGCTGTTGTTCGACTCCAAGATCATGCTCAATCTGTGGGTGAAGGTGAAGGGCGGCTGGTCCGACGACGAGCGCGCGCTGCGTTCGCTGGGTTACGGCGACCTGTAAGCGATTCGAAGATCAAAAGATCGCAGCCTTCGGCAGCTCCTACATGACGTACACCTGTAGGAGCTGCCGAAGGCTGCGATCTTTTTTGCAATCCCTGATCGGGAAACAACGTTCATGTCGCAAACCCCACCTCCCGCCCAACCCGCTTACGTCCTGCACAGTCGCGCTTACCGCGAAACCAGCGCGTTGGTCGATTTCCTCACGCCACAAGGTCGGCTGCGGGCGGTGTTGCGCAGTGCGCGGGGCAAGGCCGGGACCTTGGCGCGGCCGTTCGTGTCGCTGGAAGTCGAGTTCCGTGGCAAGGGTGAGCTGAAGAATGTCGGGCGCATGGAAAGTGCCGGCACTTCGGCGTGGCTCAACGGTGAGGCGCTGTTCAGCGGACTCTATCTCAATGAACTGCTGATCCGTTTGCTCCCTGCCGAAGACCCGCATCCTGGCGTCTTCGATCACTACGCCGCGACCTTGCTGGCGTTGGCCGAAGGCCGTCCGCTGGAGCCGCTGCTGCGTTCCTTCGAATGGCGTTTGCTGGATGATCTCGGCTACGGTTTCTCGCTGAACACCGATATCCACGGCGAACCGATAGCCGAAGACGGCCTCTATCGCCTGCAAGTGGATGCCGGCCTGGAGCGAGTTTTTCTGCTGCAACCCGGCCTGTTCAACGGCGTCGAATTGCTCGCCATGGCCGAAGCCGACTGGACTGCACCGGGCGCACTCTCCGCAGCCAAGCGCCTGATGCGCCAGGCACTCGCCGTTCACTTGGGTGGCCGTCCTCTCGTTAGTCGCGAGCTGTTTCGCAAGCCCTAAGGGTCTGTTTACGTCTGGACGCGGCGCAACGGGCGCTGGCTGCGCGCAGGGCTGCGTTGCTCGGAACTCATTTGGCGCAACCAAACTTCGTTCCTCGCGCCTTGCCCTGCACTCAGCCAGCATCCCGTTGCCGCCGCGCCCAGACGTAAACAGACCCTTCACCGTGTATGCTGTGCGCCGAATCTTTTTCTTCAGGAGCGCGCACCCGTGACCACCAGCAATCGCATTCTTCTTGGCGTGAACATCGACCACGTCGCCACCCTGCGTCAGGCCCGTGGCACGCGTTATCCGGACCCGGTCAAGGCGGCGCTGGATGCGGAAGAGGCGGGTGCCGATGGCATCACTGTTCACCTGCGTGAAGACCGCCGGCACATTCAGGAGCGCGATGTGCTCTTGCTTAAAGACGTGCTGCAGACCCGCATGAACTTCGAAATGGGCGTCACCGAAGAAATGATGGCGTTCGCCGAGCGTATCCGTCCGGCGCACATCTGCCTGGTGCCGGAAACCCGTCAGGAACTGACGACCGAGGGTGGTCTGGATGTAGCGGGGCAGGAAGAGCGGATCAAGGCTGCGGTTGAGCGTCTGTCGAAGATTGGCAGCGAAGTGTCGCTGTTCATCGATGCTGATGAGCGGCAGATTGCAGCGTCGAAGCGCGTTGGCGCACCGGCGATCGAACTGCACACCGGGCGTTATGCCGATGCTGAAACGCCGACGGAAGTGGCTGAAGAACTGCAGCGCGTTGCGGATGGCGTGGCGTTTGGTCTGGCGCAGGGGCTGATCGTCAATGCCGGTCATGGCCTGCACTATCACAACGTTGAGGCGGTTGCGGCGATCAAGGGGATCAACGAGCTGAACATCGGCCATGCGCTGGTGGCGCATGCGTTGTTCGTGGGATTCAAGTCTGCTGTTTCCGAGATGAAGGCGCTGATTCTGGCGGCTGCTCTCAAGGGTTAAGATCAAGAGATCGCAGCCTTCGGCAGCTCCTACATTGGAATGTGTATTCCTGTAGGAGCTGCCGAAGGATGCGATCTTTT
>NZ_AKJD01000112.1 GCF_000282515.1 Pseudomonas sp. GM80 | reverse complement strand
TCTTTTGATCTTTAAAAACAAGTCAAAAGATCGCAGCCTGCGGCAGCTCCTACAGGGTCATCTTTACATCGAGAGTTCGCGCAAGGCGGCTGCCGCGAGGAAACCGGAGCGGGAGCTATAGCGTTGGTCACGTCGGACAGTTTGGTCGATGCGCTCAAGCAACTGCTCAGGCAGCGTGGCGTTGAACCGCACTGACTTACCGAAATACGGGGTGATATCAAAATCGACCACACCCCAGATCCCTCCCGCGTAATCCGGGTTATCGAGATGAGCATCAATCTCCCGCACTTGAGGCAACGGCGCGCCGTCGGCGACCAAGCCTTCATAATGAAGCGCCAAAGCTTCCTGAGTATTCTCAAACGCCTCGGCGACTGTAGTGCCCGCAGAGAAGCAGCCCGGTACATCCGGGATGATCACGCCGTAGTCTGAGTCGGCATCCTTGTGCAGAACGACCGGGAATTTCATGTGAGTGAGTCCTTCCTCTGACAGGCCCTTAAAACGGCCTTCGTTTCCAATAACGGTCCTCATTTCAGGCCCGCCTGTTTCAAAATGCTGTTGATCGTGCCCTTGGGCAGATCGGAGTCGGGGTGCTTGATCGTCACCCTTCCCTGCTTGAACGGATGCTTGTACTGGTGGTGACTGCCTTTCAACGCTACCAGATACCAACCATCGTCCTCGATCATCCTGATCATTTCCCGACTGCGCATTTCCTTTGCCCTGTTCGACCGCTAGAGCTGTTTACTCTAGGGGACGCAGGCGACTTTTATACACACGATACACACTTAGATAAATACTAGCGTACTGAACAAACGCTCGGTTATGGGACAGATCAACGGCAGGCGCGGGCAAGCAAGCAAAACACGTCGCCGACCGAACTCTGTGCAGGAGTCGCAAAATGTGTCCAGTAGAGAAGCAGGACGGGCAGTGGCGGGGGCGGGATTGGCTATGCTCTAACTGACACCGAGGTGGCCCCATCGCGGGCAAGCCCGCTCCCACAGGGTTCTGCGTCGTTCACAAATTTTGTGTCCAACCCCGAAACCTGTGGGAGCGGGCTTGCCCGCGATGGCGGCCGATCAGGCACCGCACATCCCGCAGGCACCACAATGCACACCGCCATCATCATTTTCTTCGGCCTGGTCCTGCTCGCCCTCATGCTCTACATCGGCGAGCACATCGGTTTCAGCCGGCAGACCATGGCCTACAGCTTCGCCGCCCTGTGGCTGGCGTTGACGGTGATTAATGGCGCGGTGGGTGTGGTGCATGCGAAGCAACCGCTGGGTTCGGAAATAGCGATTGGCAGTGCGGTGTTCGGCGTGCCGCTGGCGGCGATGGTGTTGTTCATGGTGCTGAGCGCCGAGTCGTAAAACGTCCCGGCGCCCAGCTGCCAATCAACGCACCAGATGCAGGAACTGCATGTGGCGTTCGTACTGGTCGAGGATGTCGTTAATGATCTGCTCTTTGGTATAGCCGACCAGATCGTAGTCCTGACTGCCTTCGCTCAAATGCACTTCGGCGCGGTAGTAGCGGCGATTGTTGAGCTGCTTCGAGCCCATCCCGCCACGCGCGAACGACGGCGTGAAGTAGCCGCGCATTTGCACCTGATAGATGAACGGATGCGCATCACCGTGGCCGATTTCCAGGCTGACGCTGTCATTCGCCGGATCCGGCTGGGTGACCACGTTCAGGCCTTTCTCGACGAACACCGCCGTCACTTCTTCAATCGCCGGGCGCACCGTGGTGTCCATGAAGCGGTACACCTCGTCGCGTGACGGGAAGTGCACCGCCTGACTCAGACGCTGACGCCAGCCGCCCGTGCCGCGCCGCGAACCCGAAACCGGTGCCAGCGAATGCAGTTGCGCGATCTGCTTCTGCGACTCCAGATAGAACGCCTTGTGCAGGCCCCACATCATCAACAACAGAATCAGCGAGAACGGCAACGACGTCAGCACCACCGCTGACTTCAGTGCATCGATGCTGCCGGAGAACAGCAGCGCACTGGTGATCAGCGCGGTCATCGCACCCCAAAACACCCGCAGCCATTTCGGCCCGTCTTCGTCCGGGTTGCCACCCTTGGCCGACAGGGTCGAGAGCACCACGGTGCCGGAATCGGCAGAGGTGACGAAGAACACAAAGCTGATAAACACCGTCACGGCGATGACGGTTTTGCTCCATGGATAAGTTTCCAGCAGCAGGTAAATACTCATCGACGGATTGTCGAGGGCCGACATGCCCAGCGCGCTCATGCCGTGGTTGAGCACCTGATCGATGGCGCTGTTGCCGAAGATCGACATCCACGCGAGGGTGAAACCGAGCGGAATCAACAGCACACCGAAGACGAATTCACGGATGGTGCGGCCACGGGAAATCCGTGCGATGAACAGGCCCACAAACGGCGACCATGCAATCCACCAGGCCCAGTAGAACACCGTCCAGCCGCCGAGCCAGTCGCTCGGTTTGTCGTAGGCGTAGAGGTCGAAACTCTTCATCGGCAAGGCGCCGAGGTAGTCGCCGACATTCTGGATCAAGGTGTTGAGCAGATGCTGAGTAGGCCCGGCGAACAACACGAACAGCAGCAGCGCACAGGCCAGCAGCATGTTGATGTCGGACATCACCCGCACGCCTTTATCGACGCCGGAGACCGCCACGATGATCGCCGCGCCCATCATCAGCGTGATCAGGCCGACCTGAATCCACTGGGTGTGAGCAATGCCGAACAGGTAGTCGAGACCGGAGTTGAGGTGCAGCACGCCGAAGCCCATGTCGGCACCGAGGCCGAACACCGTGGCGATGATGCCGAAGCCATCCACTGCGTAACCGATCGGGCCATTGATGCGCTTGCCGATCAGCGGGTACAGCGCCGAACGCAGGGCCAGCGGCAGGTTGTGGCGGTAAGCGAAATAGGCCAGCGCCATGCCGACGAAGGCGAACACGCCCCAGCCATGCAGGCCCCAGTGCAGAAACAGAACCTGCATTGCCTGACGCGCCGCATCCGCCGTGCCGGCCTCGCCTTGCGGCGGCTGGAGCATGTGGGTCAGCGGTTCGGACACGCAAAAGAAGAACAGCGTGATGCTGATCCCGGCGGCGAACAGCATGCCGGCCCAGGACAGGTAACTGAATTCGGGCTCGTCGTGGTCGGCACCGAGTTTTATCTTGCCGTAGCCGGATAAGGCGGTGACCACCACGAAGACCAGATACAGGGTCATCGCGAGCATGTAGTACCAGCCGACCGTGTTGGCCGCCCAGTTTTGCGCTTCCAGCAGCCAGGCGCCGGCCTGTTCAGGCATGGCGATAACGACGAGACCAAACAGCAGAATGACCGTCGCGGCGAAGTAGAACACCGGCGGATTCATGCGCACCAGACCGCTGGCGGGGGTAGACGATGCACTCATGAAACGTGCACCTCGAGGGGTTTAGACGTGGCTGAAATGATCGGACTCAGCAAAGGCAAGCCTCCTGTTGTGAGCGGGCAGCGAACCACCGGTTTAACTTGAATGAACGTTCAAGTTAAACATGGATAGGGTGGTAAGGACTAATCGCAGGGCTGGGCGGTAGTTTTCCTACAGTAGCCCAAGGAGGTGTATGACGCGGGTTTGGAGGAATTCGTTCAACAGCAACATGGCCTTATGCCCATACCTGTAGGAGCTGCCGAAGGCTGCGATCTTTTGCTGTGGTTTTTGTAGAGCAAAAGATCGCAGCCTGCGGCAGCTCCTACATGGGATCTTACTTTTGCGTGCCGTCATCGTGCTGCAGGTTGGCCTGGGTCAGATTGCATCCGGCCGGCACGCTGCGCGTCAGCCACACGTTGCCGCCAATGGTCGAACCCTTACCGATGGTGATGCGTCCGAGAATCGTCGCCCCGGCGTAAATCACCACATCATCTTCCACGATCGGATGACGCGGATGGCCCTTCTGCAACTGACCGTCTTCATCTGCCGGGAAGCGTTTGGCACCCAACGTCACCGCCTGATAAATCCGCACGCGCTCGCCAATGATCGCGGTTTCACCAATCACCACACCGGTACCGTGATCGATAAAGAAGCTACGGCCGATCTGCGCCCCCGGGTGAATATCGATGCCCGTCGCCGAATGGGCGATTTCCGCACTGATCCGTGCCAGCAACGGCAGCCCGGCGCGATACAAATGGTGCGCCAGACGATGGTGAATCACCGCCAGAATCCCCGGGTAGCAGAGCAACACTTCATCAACGCTGCGCGCCGCCGGATCACCGTGATAAGCGGCCAGCACATCGGAGTCGAGCAGCGAGCGCAGGCCCGGCAAGGCCAGGGCAAAATCCTGGACGATTTGAATCGCGCGGGCCTCGACTTCAGTGTCGGCCTGCGCGCTGTGGCGGGCGACGTAGCGCAGCTCCAGGCGGGTTTGTGCCAGCAAGGCATTCAGCGCGACATCAAGGGTATGACCGACGTAGAAATCCTCACTCTCTTCGCGCAGATCCACCGGCCCCAGACGCATCGGGAACAACGCGCCGCACAGCGCCTCCAGAATTTCCGCCATCGCCGCCCGCGACGGCAACTCGCGACCACCCTGCTCGCCGGACGCCCGGCCGTTCTGTGCCCGCCACTGATCCCGCGCGCTGCGCAGTTGACTGACGATGGTCTGCAATTGCCAATGGCTGGAACGCTCGCTCACGGTAAAGACTCCTCACGGGCGGCCGGACTGTCTGGCCGCGTCAACGGCGACTACTTTACGGCATGCTCATGAGGGCGAATTAAGAACCGATAGTGCTGGGCTCAGTTCATTTGGCTATAAGCGATTCGCGGTTGCCCCTGCAAAAGCGCGTGCCTATAGTCCTTTCATCTTTCTCCGCCAGTACGGACTCATGATCAAGAATCAGCTGGAACGCTTTAACCGTCTCGACCTGCTCGGCCATCCGACGCCGCTGGAAAAACTCGAACGCCTGTCCACATGGCTAGGCCGCGAGGTGTACATCAAACGCGATGACCTGACGCCGCTGGCGATGGGTGGCAACAAGTTGCGCAAACTCGAATACCTCGCCGCCGATGCCTTGGCACAAGGCGCCGATACGCTGATCACCGCCGGCGCGCTGCAATCGAACCACGTTCGCCAAACGGCTGCGCTGGCCGCCAAACTCGGGCTCGGTTGTGTGGCGTTGCTGGAAAATCCGCTGGGCACCGACGACAGCAACTACACCGGCAACGGCAACCGTCTGCTGCTGGATCTGTTCGACACCAAGGTCGAGCTGGTCGACAACCTCGACAACGCTGATGAACAACTCGCCGCCCTCGCCGTGCGTTTGCGCAGCAATGGCAAGAAACCGTATCTGGTGCCAATTGGCGGCTCAAATGCGCTCGGTGCGCTGGGTTATGTGCGCGCCGGCCTGGAACTGGCCGAGCAGATCAAAGACACCGGCCTGAATTTCGCCGCCGTGGTGTTGGCCTCGGGCAGTGCCGGGACGCACAGCGGTCTGGCCCTGGCGTTGAGCGAAGTGCTGCCGCAATTGCCGGTGATCGGCGTGACGGTTTCGCGCAGTGAAGAAGACCAGCGGCCGAAGGTGCAGGGTCTCGCGGAACGTACGGCGGCGCTGCTCGGCGTCGAACTGCCGACCAGTTTCAAGGTCGAGTTGTGGGACGAATATTTTGGTCCGCGTTATGGCGAGCCGAATGCCGGGACGTTGGCAGCGGTGAAGTTGCTGGCGAGTCAGGAGGCGGTGTTGCTTGATCCGGTTTATACCGGCAAGGCGATGGCGGGATTGCTGGACGGGATCGGGCGTCAGCGCTTTGATGAGGGGCCGATCATTTTCTTGCACACCGGCGGCGCGCCGGCGTTGTTTGCCTACACGGAGTTTCTGTAACGAGATCGTTCCCCACGCTCTGCGTGGGAATGCAGCCTGGGACGCTCCGCGTCCCTTTTAGAGCTGGAACGCGGAGCGTCCCCAGAGGCATTCCCACGCAGAGCGTGGGTACGATCAATATTCAAATAAGATCTAACAAATTAAATATTAAGTATTTTCAAGTCTAACGCAGACATCTTATAGTCTCGCCGCAGGCGAATTTCGCGCAAGACGCATAAGCTGCTTTAGGGCACGATAACGCAGGCGCACGAATCACCCATTCGCCAACTTTCCTTTAGCGTCTTCCATAAGAAAACACAGGGGCTCGTCATGAATTTTTCCGCACTACGTCGCAATCTGCTGGTGGGTTCACTGGGCCTGGCGCTGAGCGCCGGCCTGATCGGCCAGGCAGTCGCCGGTGAGCAGCTGCAACAGATCAAGGACAAAGGCGTTATCAACGTCGGCCTGGAAGGCACTTACCCTCCATTCAGCTTCGTCGATGCCGACGGCAAACTGTCCGGTTTCGAAGTCGAGCTCTCCGAAGCAATCGCGCAAAAACTCGGCGTCAAAGCCAAGATCCAGCCGACCAAGTGGGACGGCATTCTCGCTGCGCTGGAATCCAAGCGTCTGGACGTCGTAGTCAACCAGGTGACCATCTCCGACGAGCGCAAAAAGAAGTATGACTTCTCCGAGCCGTACACCGTTTCCGGTATTCAGGCGCTGGTGCTGAAGAGCAAAGAGTCCGCACTGAACATCAAGACCGCCAATGACCTGTCCGGCAAGAAAGTCGGTGTCGGCCTGGGCACCAACTACGAACAATGGGTCCGCGCCAACGTGCCGGGCGCTGACGTGCGCACCTATGACGATGATCCGACCAAGTTCGCCGACCTCAACAACGGCCGCACCGACGCCATCCTGATCGACCGTCTGGCCGCGCTGGAATACGCCAAGAAAGCCCCGAAAACCGTAGCCGCCGGTGAAGCCTTCTCCCGTCAAGAAGCCGGTGTTGCCCTGCGCAAAGGTGAGCCGGAACTGCTGGCTGCCGTGAACAAGGCCATCGACGAACTGCGTGCAGACGGCACGTTGAAGAAGCTGTCCGAGAAGTACTTCAACGCAGACGTCACTAAATAATGGAAGTTGGATTTCAATTCGAAGCGCACTTCCCGCAGTTGAGCCAGCAACTCGCCGAAACATCGGCGCTGTTGCTGGACTCCGCGCCCTTTCTGCTCAAGGGCGCGTACTACACGGTAGTCCTCAGCCTCGGCGGGATGTTCTTCGGCTTGCTGCTGGGCTTCGGCCTGGCGTTGATGCGCCTGTCGCGCTTCAAATCAGTGAGCTGGCTGGCGCGCGTCTACGTGTCGTTCTTTCGCGGGACGCCGTTGCTGGTGCAGTTGTTCGTGATCTATTACGGCTTCCCGCAACTGGGAATCGAACTGGATCCGTTACCCGCAGCGCTGATCGGCTTCTCGCTGAACATGGCCGCTTACGCCTGTGAAATTCTGCGCGCTGCGATCGGTTCGATCGAGCGTGGCCAGTGGGAAGCTGCCGCGAGCATCGGCATGACCCGTGCGCAAACCCTGCGCCGGGCCATCCTGCCGCAAGCGATGCGCACGGCGTTGCCGCCGTTGGGCAACAGCTTCATTTCGCTGGTCAAGGACACGGCACTCGCCGCCACCATTCAGGTGCCGGAGCTGTTCCGTCAGGCCCAGTTGATTACCGCCCGGACTTTCGAAGTCTTCACCATGTATCTTGCCGCCGCGCTGATCTACTGGATTCTGGCCACGGTGCTTTCGCACTTCCAGAACAAGTTGGAAGAGCGGGTCAATCGGCACGACCAGGAGTCCTGACGCGATGATTGTCGTGGAAAAACTGACCAAGCAATTCAAGGGTCAGGTCGTGCTCAACGGCATCGACCTCGAGGTCAAGGAAGGCGAAGTCGTCGCGATCATCGGCCCCAGCGGTTCGGGGAAAACGACGTTCCTGCGCTGCCTGAATTTCCTTGAACAGCCCACCAGCGGCCGGATCAAGGTCGGCGATATCGAGATCGATACCAGTCGCCCGCTGAACCAGCAACAAGCGCTGGTGCGCAACCTGCGCCAACACGTCGGTTTCGTGTTCCAGAACTTCAACCTGTTCCCCCATCGCACCGCGCTTGAGAACGTCATCGAAGGCCCGATCGTGGTCAAGAAGATGGCGCGCGAAAAAGCCATTGCCCTGGGTAAAGCGCTGATGGCCAAGGTCGGTCTGGCGGGTAAAGAGGACGCCTATCCGCGTCGTCTCTCCGGCGGTCAGCAACAGCGTGTGGCGATTGCCCGGGCGTTGGCGATGGAACCGGAAGTTATCCTGTTTGACGAGCCGACTTCGGCCCTCGACCCGGAATTGGTCGGCGAAGTGCTGGCGACCATTCGTGGCCTCGCCGAAGAAAAACGCACCATGGTCATCGTCACTCACGAAATGGGTTTTGCCCGCGACGTGGCCAACCGTGTGGTGTTTTTCGACAAAGGCGTGATCGTCGAACAAGGTGAGGCCAAAGCGTTGTTTGCCAACCCGAAAGAAGAGCGTACCCAACAGTTTCTCAGCAAGTTCCTGAATCACGCCTGAGAACTTTTATCTGTACCCGCCACCAACTTCCACGGATGGAAGTTAGGCGATTTATAAAGTCCCCCGCCCCTCACAAACACCATCCCAGCCAATAATGCGCGGCACATACATATGTTCTGCAACAGATATAACTCACTTTAATTTAGTGACGCACTATCGAACGGTGTGCAAATGGCTGTGCATTGAACGTGATAAAAAATCGCTAAAACTGTAGCCTGTTTCGCCAGCACACCTAGGCAGACTGCCTCATCACTGTAGGAAGCTTCTGATTAGACTGTAATTCCCGGATTAACTAACTCCCTCTATTGACTCCCCTCTCCGCTTCTTCTTATCTAGTCGCCAACCGGCGCACTTAATGAAATCAACAGTCTTTTGATAACAGCAAAACGCATTGTTTTATTGCCTGTTAATTCACGCCTTTTGTTTTTCAGAAACGGACTTCGTTGCAACGCTTCAAGGAGAGAAACCGATGACCCGCACTTCGCATACCCTCGAGCTGGCAGCGCCGACCCTGGCGCCCGCACAACAAACCGGCATCAACCTGGCAGCGGCGGCGCACCTGCTGGTCGATGTGCCGCCCTATCCCGGTATGGACACGGGGGATCTGATCGAGCTGTTCTGGAACAACTGCTACGTCGCCTCGCACGTATTGACCGCCGAGGACGTCGACCTGGCGGTGAGCCTGCGCGTCCCGGAAAGCTTCGTCATCAGCGGCTCGGCACGCGTTCACTATCGAGTGATGCAGGTCGGCCACGGTCCGGCACTCTCGGCGGCGACGCGCGTACAGATCAAACTCGACTGCCCCGGCGGGCAGCCCTCGGCGCTGTGCGAAGACGAAAACCAACAACTGGCACCTGTGACTTTGCCCGAGACCATTCGCCGTCAGGGCGTGAATCCGAACCAGATCAAACGCGGCGTACCGCTGACCATCGAGCCATACCTGAACATGGCCGAAGACGACGCCATCACCCTGCGCTGGGGCGATGTACGCATGGATCTGGCGCCGCTGACGGCAGCGGATGTCGGCTTGCCGATTCAGGTCTGGGTGCCGCCAGCGGTGATTGTCGAAGCGGGCGAAGACCTGCGGCTGGACGTGACCTATTGCATCCTCGACCGGGTCGGCAACAACTCGCGCTGGGCACCGCCACGGGCATTGAAGATTGGATGCGCGAATCCTTATCTGAAAGTGCCGCTGAGGCCGGAGTTCAAGGCCGCCGAATCCCGCAAATATTGACTTCACTCCCCTGTGGCGAGGGGATTTATCCCCGCTCGGCTGCGAAGCAGTCGTAAACCCATAACACGCGGTGTATTTGATGCACCGCGTTGTCTGATTTTGGGGCCGCTTCGCAGCCCAACGGGGATAAATCCCCTCGCCACAGGGATCGCATTGGCGCTTACAAATATTGTTAACCAACCCGACCATCACCCCTTCTATGCATATTCCTAAAAGTTAGTTTATTTAATATTTATACACGCTTAGGGTATATGAACCGGACCACCGGACATTCTTTCGTTCGTCGCACTTTTGCGGCGTTTTTCATGAGATGTGAGGTAGGTAGTATGGTCCGGAACACAATCACCCCAGTGCAGATCGCCAGGGCATTGCGTGCAGCCAAGGAGCGGCACTGATGTCCAGTCTGGCAGACGCAAACGTCCAGTCGGATCTGGACATCGCCCCGTTATTGTTGCCCGCGCAGGTTTTGCGCAACGACGCCCAAGCCATCAAGGCTGCCCATGAACTGGCGCAAGTCGCCCGCCTGCAGGCCGCCAAGCGCGATCGTCAGCGCAAGCTGCCATGGTCGGAAATCGAACAGTTCACTCGCAGCGGCCTGGGCAGCATTGCCATCCCGCGTGAATACGGCGGCCCGCAGGTTTCATTCGTGACGCTGGCCGAGGTGTTCGCGATCATTTCCGCCGCCGACCCGGCGCTGGGACAGATCCCGCAGAACCAGTTCGGCATCATCAATCTGGTGCTCGGCAGCGCCACCGAAGCGCAGAAAAAGCAGCTGTTCCAGAGCGTTCTGGAAGGCTGGCGCATCGGCAATGCCGGCCCGGAACGCGGCACCAAAAACACCCTGGAATTGAAAGCGCGGATCACCGCCGACGGCGACGATTACGTGATCAATGGCCAGAAGTTTTACTCCACTGGCGCACTGTTCGCGCACTGGGTCGCAGTCAAAGCGCTCAACGATGACGGCAAGCAAGTGCTGGCCTTCGTCCGTCGCGGCACCCCGGGGTTGCGCATCGTCGATGACTGGTCGGGTTTCGGCCAGCGCACCACCGCCAGCGGCACGATCCTGCTGAACAACGTGCGCGTCGAATCGAGCCTGGTCGTCGACAACTGGAAGATCAACGAAACCCCGAACACCCAAGGCGCGGTGTCGCAGCTGATTCAGGCAGCGATCGACGCCGGCATCGCCCGTGGCGCCATCGATGACGCCATCGAGTTCGTCAAAACCCGCGCCCGGCCATGGATCGATGCCAAGGTCGAGCGGGCCAGCGATGACCTCTACGTGATCGCCGACATCGGCAAACTGAAAATCGAACTGCACGCCGCCGAAGCGCTGCTGCGAAAGGCCGGCAAAGTCCTTGATCAGGTGCACGCAGCGCCGCTCACCGCCGAATCCGCCGCGCGCGCTTCGATTGCCGTGGCCGAAGCGAAAGTGCTGACCACCGAGATTTCCTTACTCGCCAGCGAAAAACTGTTTGAACTGGCCGGCAGCCGCGCGACCCTCGCCGAATTCAACCTCGACCGTCACTGGCGCAACGCCCGCGTGCACACCTTGCACGACCCGGTGCGCTGGAAATATCACGCGGTCGGCGCCTATCGCCTCAACGGTACTTTGCCGGCTCGCCATTCCTGGATCTGAGACGACCGCACACTTTCTCAAGTGCAATGGAGAAACCTATGACTTTTTCCCATCACGTCGCGGTCATCACCAGCGATGAGCAAGCCCTGATTGTCGCCAGCGACCTGGCCGAAGATTTCAAACGCGACAGCGCCGTGCGCGACCGCGAACGACGCCTGCCACTGCCGGAACTCGACGTGTTTTCCCGCTCGGGCCTATGGGGCATCAGCGTGCCGAAGGAATACGGCGGCGCTGGCGTGTCCAACGTCACCCTGGCCAAAGTCATCGCCCTGATCGCTCAGGCTGATGGTTCGCTCGGGCAGATTCCACAGAACCATTTTTATGCGCTGGAAGTGCTGCGCGTGAACGGCAGCCACGCGCAAAAACAACGGCTGTACGCCGAAGTACTCGCCGGCCAGCGCTTCGGTAATGCGCTGGCGGAACTGGGCACCAAAACCGCTCACGACCGCGTCACCAGCCTCAAGCGCGACGGCGACGGTTATCGCATCAACGGTCGCAAGTTCTATGCGACCGGCGCGATTTACGCGCAGCGCATTCCGACCTCGGTTGTTGATGAAAACGGCGTGCAGCAACTGGCCTTCGTCCCGCGCGACAGCCAAGGCCTGACCGTGATCGACGATTGGAGCGGCTTTGGTCAGCGCACCACCGGCAGCGGTTCGGTGGTGTTCGAAGACGTCTACGTCGCCGCTGAAGACGTGCTGCCATTCCAGAGCGCCTTCGAACGCCCGACCACCGTTGGCCCGTTGGCGCAGATCCTTCACGCCGCCATCGACACCGGCATCGCCCGCGCCGCTTACGAAGACGCCCTGCATTTTGTGCGCAGCAAAACCCGCCCATGGATCGACTCCGGCAACGACAAAGCCACCGAAGACCCGCTGACGCTGAAAAGCTTCGGCCACTTGAGCATTCGTCTGCACGCCACCGAAGCCCTGCTTGAACGTGCCGGCGAATTTCTCGACGCCGCACAAGCCCAGAGCAATGCCGAAACTGTCGCCGCGGCCTCGATTGCCGTCGCCGAGGCCCGCGCTATCAGCACCGACATTTCCCTCGCCGCCGGCAGCACGCTGTTCGAACTGGCGGGCAGCCAGGCGACGTTGATCGAACACGGTCTCGACCGTCACTGGCGCAACGCCCGTGTGCACACCTTGCACGACCCGGTGCGCTGGAAATATCACGCGGTGGGCAATTATTACCTCAACGATGAAAACCCTCCGCTGCGAGGAACGATCTGATGAGCGCGGCGAAAAAGAAGATCCTGCTCAACGCGTTCAACATGAACTGCATCGGTCATATCAATCACGGTTTGTGGACGCATCCGCGCGACACCTCAACGCGCTACAACACCATTGAATATTGGACTGAACTGGCGCAATTGCTGGAGCGCGGGTTGTTCGACGGGTTGTTCATCGCCGACATCGTCGGCGTGTACGACGTCTATCAGAACTCGGTCGATGTGCCGCTGAAAGAGTCGATCCAGTTGCCGGTCAACGACCCGCTGCTGCTGGTTTCAGCCATGGCCGCCGTGACCAAAAACCTCGGCTTCGGCCTCACCGCCAACCTCACCTACGAGCCGCCGTATCTGTTCGCCCGGCGCATGTCGACGCTCGATCATCTGAGTCGCGGACGCGTGGGCTGGAACATCGTCACCGGTTATCTGGACAGCGCCGCGAAAGCCATGGGCCTCAGCGAACAAGTCGAGCATGACCGTCGTTACGATCAGGCCGATGAGTACCTGGAAGTGCTCTACAAACTCTGGGAAGGCAGCTGGGAAAACGGCGCGGTGCTCAACGATCGCGAACAGCGGATCTACGCGCAGCCGGACAAAGTGCACAAGGTTGAACACAAGGGCGAGTTCTATCAGGTCGAGGGTTATCACCTCTGCGAGCCGTCACCGCAGCGCACGCCGGTGTTGTTTCAGGCGGGCAGTTCAGATCGCGGTTTGCTCTTCGCCGGGCGTCATGCCGAGTGCGTGTTCATCAGCGGCCAGAACAAACCGTCGACCAAGGTTCAGGTCGACAAGGTGCGCGCCAGCGCGGTTGAAGCGGGGCGCAACCCTGAGGACATCAAGGTGTTCATGGGCCTCAACGTGATCGTCGGCGCGACTGAAGAAGCGGCGTGGGCCAAGCACGCCGAGTACCTGAGTTACGCCAGTGCCGAGGCCGGTGTGGCGCATTTTTCCGCGTCGACCGGCATCGACTTTTCTCAGTACGAAATCGACGAACCGATCCAGTACGTGAAGAGCAACGCCATTCAATCGGCGACGAAAAACCTGCAGAACAACGACTGGACCCGGCGCAAATTGCTCGACCAGCACGCCCTCGGTGGTCGTTACATCACCGTGGTCGGTTCGCCTCAGCAAGTGGCGGATGAGCTGGAGTCGTGGATCGCCGAAACCGGTCTCGATGGTTTCAATTTGACCCGGATTGTTACCCCGGAAAGCTATCTCGATTTTATTGACCTGGTGATTCCTGAGCTGCAGCGGCGCGGATCGTACAAGACGGCGTATGACAGCGGCAGCTTGCGCGAGAAGCTGTTTCACGGGGAGGCGCAGCTGCCTGAGCAACACACCGGCTCTTCGTACCGCCGCTAAAAGCATCGCTGGCAAGCCAGCTCCCACAAGGTTCTGTGGCGTTCACAAAACCTGTGGGAGCTGGCTTGCCAGCGATGAAGCCGCAACAGACACCAAAAATTCATGCACTGACTGGAAAACCATCATGACCAAGAAAACCCTGTCCCACCCAGTCAAAGCACTGGCCCTGGCCCTCGGTCTGTTCAGTTCGGCGATCTTCGCCGCCGACGCGCCGCTGAAAATCGGCACCACCGCCGCCTTCGCCATCCCGCTGGAAGCCGCCGTCGAAGAGGCCTCCAAACAAGGCTTGACAGTCGAGCTGGTGGAGTTCACCGACTGGATTGCCCCGAACGTCAGCCTCGCCGCCGGCGACATCGATGTGAACTACTTTCAGCACATCCCGTTCCTCGAAAACGCCAAGGCTGCGTCAGGTTTCGACCTGGTGCCGTTCGCGCCGGGGATCATCAACAACGTCGGCCTCTACTCGAAAAAATACAAAAGCTTTGATGAGCTGCCAGAAGGCGCCAGCGTCGCCATCGCCAACGATCCGATCAACAGCGGCCGTGGTCTGCAATTGCTGGCCAAGGCCGGTTTGATCACGCTGAAACCGGGCGTCGGCTACAAGGCCACCGAAGACGACATCGTCGCCAACCCGAAGAAAATCAAGATTCTGCAAGTCGAAGCGGTGCAACTGGTACGCGCCTATGACGACGCCGATCTGGTCCAGGGTTATCCGGCCTACATTCGCTTGGCGAAGACCTTCGATGCCGGTTCCGCGCTGCTGTTCGACGGCCTCGACCACAAGGAATACGTGATCCAGTTCGTCATCCAGCCGAAGAGCAAAACCGACCCGCGCCTGATCAAATTCGTCGACATCTACCAGCACTCGCCGGCCGTTCGTGCAGCGCTGGATAAGGCCCACGGCAAGCTGTATCAAGCCGGTTGGGAAAGCTGAGCATGACGGCCGCGATCCAACGGCGACTGGATATTCCAGAGCCACACAATGCTGAAAAAACCGAACTGCATCCGGAACTGAATCGCGCTCATGTGCGCTTCATCGGCCTAGGCAAAACCTACAACGGTCGACAAGGCCCGGTCGCCGCGTTGCAAGGCATTGATCTGGCGATTCAGCGCGGTGAAGTGTTCGGCATCATCGGCCGCAGTGGCGCCGGCAAGTCGTCGCTGATCCGCACGATCAATCGCCTGGAACAACCGACTTCGGGGCGGGTGCTGATTGATCAGGTCGACATCAGCGAGTTCGATGAAGACCGCCTCGTGGCGCTGCGTCGACGCATCGGCATGATCTTCCAGCACTTCAATCTGATGTCGGCCAAGACCGTTTGGCAGAACGTCGAACTGCCGCTGAAAGTCGCTGGCGTGCCGAAAGAGCAGCGCGAGAAAAAAGTTCGCGAATTGCTCGAACTGGTCGGCCTGCAAGAAAAGCACAAAGCCTATCCGGCGCAGCTTTCCGGTGGGCAGAAACAGCGCGTCGGCATCGCCCGCGCATTGGTGCATGACCCGGATATCTTGCTCTGCGACGAGGCCACTTCGGCGCTCGACCCGGAGACCACCCAGTCGATCCTCGGCCTGCTGCGCGAGATCAACCAACGCCTGGGCCTGACCATCGTGCTGATCACTCACGAAATGGCGGTGATCCGCGAAATCTGTGACCGCGTCGTCGTGCTTGAGCATGGCCGCGTCGTCGAGCAAGGCCCGGTGTGGGAAGTGTTCGGCAATCCGCAGCACGAGGTCAGCCAGACCTTGCTCGCGCCGTTGCAGCACGCCTTGCCGGAAGAATTGCAGAGCCGTTTGCACCCGCAGCCGCCCTCCTCCGACGCAGCCGTGGTGCTGCGTTTGCAGTTCACCGGCAGCGCCAGCGACGAACCGGATCTGGCCGCGCTGTTCACCGCTCTCGGCGGCCGGGTGAAGTTGCTGCAGGGCGGCGTCGAACGGATTCAGGGGCACGCGCTGGGGCAACTGCTGTTAGCCGTCAGCGGCTCAGCGTCAAGCGCCGAGCAATTGCGCGAGCGTGCCACGCCATGGGCGCAACGAGTGGAGGTATTGGGTTATGTGGCTTGATCGCTTGTGGCAGGGGTTTATCGACACGTTTCTGATGGTCGGTGTGTCGTCGCTGATCGCCCTGCTGGTGGGCATTCCGATGGCGGTGATTCTGGTCACCAGCGACAAGGGCGGGATCTACGAAGCGCCGGTGCTGAACCGCGCGCTGGGCGCGTTCGTGAACCTGTTTCGCTCGATCCCGTTTCTGATTCTGATGGTCGCGCTGATTCCGTTTACCCGGTTGATTGTCGGGACAACGTATGGCGTCTGGGCGGCCGTGGTGCCGCTGACGATCGCGGCGACGCCGTTCTTTGCGCGGATTGCCGAAGTGAGTCTGCGTGAGGTCGATCATGGTTTGATCGAGGCGGCGCAGGCGATGGGGTGCCGGCGTTGGCACATTGTCTGGCATGTGCTGTTGCCTGAGGCGCTGCCGGGGATTGTGGGCGGGTTCACGATTACGCTGGTGACGATGATCAACTCTTCGGCGATGGCCGGGGCGATCGGGGCTGGCGGGCTGGGGGATATCGCTTACCGCTACGGCTATCAGCGCTTTGACAGCCAGATCATGTTGACGGTGATTGTGTTGCTGGTGGCGTTGGTGGCGCTGATTCAGTTGGGTGGGGATCGCTTGGCGCGGGGGTTGAACAAGCGCTGAGGCAAGATCAAAAGATCGCAGCCTGCGGCAGCTCCTACATAGGCAACACATTCCAATGTAGGAGCTGCCGCAGGCTGCGATCTTTTCGCTTATAGTCGGCACATCTTTACCTGAACGTGCAGCCGACCATGAAGCAAACCCCCACCGACCTCGAGCAGATCACCGCCACCACCCTCGGCCATTACAACTCGGTGGCCGCAGACTTCCGTGAAGGCACCCGCGATCACGATGTCAGCCAGAACATCGATGCATTGTTGCGACATATGCAGGGCACGGCGCCGTTCACGATCCTGGATTTCGGTTGCGGCCCGGGCCGGGATTTGCAGACGTTCACGCGCATGGGTCACGTTGCGGTCGGGCTGGACGGTTCGCAGGAATTTGCGCGGATGGCGCGCGAGGACAGTGGCTGTGAGGTGTTGCAGCAGGATTTTCTTAAGCTGGATCTGCCGGCTGAACGCTTTGACGGGATTTTTGCCAATGCGGTGCTGTTTCATGTGCCGTTGCAGGAATTGCCGAGGGTGCTCAAGCAATTGCATGGCGCGTTGAAGACGGGTGGGGTGTTGTTCAGTTCGAATCCGCGTGGGGACAACCGTGAGGGCTGGAACGGGCCACGGTATGGCTCGTATCACGATCTGGAGGCGTGGCGCGGGTTGTTGACGGCGGCGGGGTTTGTCGAGCTGGAGCATTACTTCCGGCCGGCGGGGCTGCCGCGCGAGCAGCAGCCTTGGTTGGCCAGTGTCTGGCGGCGTGTGGGTTGAAGAGCAAAAGATCGCCGCCTGCGGCAGCTCCTACATGGGGTGATATGTAGGAACTGCCGCAGGCTGCGATCTTTTGCTTTTGCCTCAGTCCGCGTCTTTTTTCGGTTCGCGAATTTTGTACCAGGCCACATACAGCGCCGGCAGGAACAGTAGCGTCAGTAACGTCGCAATCACGATCCCGCCAATCATCGCGTAGGCCATCGGCCCCCAGAACACTTCCCGGGCAATCGGGATCATGCCCATGCTCGCCGCCGCAGCGGTCAGCAGAATCGGCCGGCGGCGGTGCTCGGTGGCTTCCACCACCGCGTCCCACGGTTCATAACCCTTCTTCTCGTACTCATCGATCTGCGTCACCAGAATCACCGAGTTACGGATGATGATGCCGATCAGCGCCAGAATCCCCAGAATCGCCACGAAGCCCATCGGCGTGCCCGTCGGCACCAGCGCCAGCACCACGCCGATCAGCCCCAGCGGCGCGACACTCGCGACGAGGAACATCTTCTGCACGCTGTGCAACTGGATCATCAGGAAGGTCGCCATCAGAAACAGCATCAACGGCAGCACCTTGGCAATCGGCCCCTGGGCCTTGCCGCTTTCCTCGACCGTACCGCCGGTGGCGACTTTGTAACCGACCGGCAGCTTGGCGGCGAAGGCATCAATCGACGGCTTGAGGACTTTCACCAGGTCGGTCGGCTGGATTTCGTCACGCACCGAGGCCTTGATGGTGATGGTCGGCAACCGGTCGCGACGCCACACCAGCGGCTGCTCCAGTTCATAGCGCACAGTGGCGAATGCCAATAGCGGAATCGACGTGCCGCTCGGCGTGACGATCTGCAGATTCTGCAGGGTTTCCGGTGTACCGCGTTCGGAATCCACCGCGCGCCCGACCACGTTGATCAGGTAGATATCGTCATCGACCTGAGTCAACGGCGAGCCACTGACGATGCTGTTCATCAGGTTCGCCACGTCTTCGGACGACAGCCCGAGCTGGCGCGCCTTGTCCTGTGCAATATCGATGCGCAGGACTTTGCCCGGCTCGTTCCAGTCGTAAATGATCTCGCCGATGTGCGAGTTCTTGTCCAGTTCGGTGGCGAGGTCGATGGCGTGCTTGCGCACCTGATCGATGTCCTTGCCGCTGACCCGGTACTGGATCGGACGCCCCACCGGTGGGCCCATTTCCAGCGCCTGAACGTAACTGCCGATGCCGACAAACTCCTTGTGCAGGCGCTCGCGCAGGCGTTGGCTCAAGGCCTCGCGGGCTTCGAAGTCCTTACTGACGATGACCAGTTGCGCGTAGTACGGGTTCTGCAATTGCTGGTCGAGGGGCAGGTAGAAACGGATCGCGCCCTGACCGATGTAGGTGCTCCAGCGCACGATGTCCGGGTCACCCTTGAGGGTTTCTTCAAGCTTGTCGACAGCCTTGCGGGTCTCATCGATCGAGGCGTTTTGTGGCAGGTTCAGGTCGACCAGGATTTCCGGGCGGTCGGAAGATGGAAAGAACTGATTCTGTACAAAACGCATGCAGAAAATCGACAGCGCAAACAGCAGCACGGTAAAGCCGATTGCCCACCAGCGGTTGCGCATGGCCCACAGCAAACCGCCATTGAACGCACGACCGACACGCCCCGGCTCGGCGGAATGGGGTTTCACGTTGGCACTGAGGATGTGCACACCAATCACCGGCGCAAAGAACACCGCCACCACCCACGACACGAGCATCGCCACAGCGATCACCGCAAACAGCGTGTAGGTGTACTCGCCGGCCGAGCTGGCGTTGAGGCCGATCGGCACAAAACCGGCGACGGTCACCAGCGTACCGGTGAGCATCGGGAACGCCGTCGAGGTGTAGGCGAACGTTGCCGCCTGCTCTTTGGTCTCGCCCATTTCCAGGCGCGTGACCATCATCTCCACGGTGATCATCGCGTCGTCCACCAGCAGGCCGAGGGCGATGATCAACGCGCCGAGGGAAATCCGCTGCATGGTGATGCCGCTGTATTCCATGTACACAAACACCATGGCCAGCACCAACGGGATCGAGCACGCCACCACCAGTCCGGCGCGCACGCCGAGGCTGATAAAGCTCACCACCAGTACGATGATCACTGCTTCGAACAGCGCGCTGGTAAAGCCGCCAACGGCTTCTTCGACCACCACGGCCTGATCGGAAACGGTGTGCACGCCAACACCGACCGGTAAATCGGCAGTGAGTTGGTCGATGCGTTCGTGCAACGCTTTACCGAACGCCTGCACGTTGCCGCCCTTCTGCATGGCAATGGCCAGGCCGATCGCCGGTTTGCCGTCGAAGCGGAACTCCGGTGTCGCCGGGTCGACGTAACCACGACTGATCTCAGCAATGTCGGCCAGACGATAAAAACGATCATTGAGCTTGAGATTGACCTCGGCGAGGTCCTTTTCCGAGGCGAACTGCCCCGAGGTGCGCACGGAAATCCGCTCGGGACCGGCCTCGATCACCCCGGCCGGGGTCACGGCGTTCTGCGATTGCAGGCTCTGCACCACCTGACGCTGATCGATGCCCAGCGCGGCGAGTTTGCGCGTGGAGAAGTTCAGGTAGATCACTTCGTCCTGCTGGCCGACCATTTCGATCTTGCCCAGCCCCGGCACGTTGCGGATCTCGGCTCGCGCCTGCTCCACATAGTCACGCAGCTGGCGCATGGTCAGTCCGTCGGCGGTAAACGCATACACGGAACCGAAGACATCGCCGAACTCGTCGTTGAACCCCGGCCCCTGAATACCCTGAGGAAACTGCCCGCGAATGTCGTCAATCTTCTTGCGCACCTGGTACCAGATTTCCGGAATGTCCTTGGCGCTGGTGGTGTCGCGCAGGTACACGTACACCGTCGATTCGCCGGGGCGCGTGTAGCTTTTCACGTAGTCGAGGGAGTCGAGCTCTTCGAGTTTTTTCTCGATGCGATCGGTGACCTGCTTGAGGGTTTCTTCCTGGGTCGCGCCCGGCCATTTGGTCTGGATGACCATGGTCTTGATGGTGAACGAGGGGTCTTCTTCGCGTCCGAGGTTGAAGTACGAGAACACTCCCATGAGCAATCCGACGAACATCAGATACCAGACGAAAGACTGATGCTTGAGGGCCCATTCGGAGAGGTTGAAAGAGCCTTTCATTGACTGTCCTCGTCAAGTTTCACGGATTGTCCGGGTTTGAGACTATTGACGCCGGCGCTGACCACACGCTCGCCGTTCTTCACCCCGCCGGCCAGCACCACGGTGCTGTCGGTGCGGCTGATGACGCTGACGTCGCGAGGGCTGACGGTTTTGTTTTGTGTGTCGATCACCCAGATGCGCGGCTTGCCGTCGACCTCCTGCAGCGCCGTGGCGGGCAATTCGATACGCGGTTTGATCGCCGAACTGAGGGTCACGCTGATCGCCGTGCCGAGACGGAAACCGTCCGGCGTATCCGCCAGGGTCAGCCGCGCGCGACGGGTGCGCGTGGCGCTCTGGGCCTGCGGTTCGATCTCGCGAATGACGGCGGTGGTGTTGATGCTCGGATCAAGTTGCGCCGCCACCGAAAACACCACGTCGCTGGGGATCTGATCGACCAGGGTATCGGGCAGATCGATCACCGCCTCCTTGATGTCCGGTTGCGCCAGCGTCACCACTTGCTGGCCGGCGGTGACCACCTGCCCGGCCTCGGCATTCCACGCGGTGACCACGGCTTTATGGTCGGAACGCAGTTCGGTGTAGCCGAGTTGATCCTTGCTCTGATTGACCGCAGCGCGTGCTTGATCAAGTGAAGCCTGAGTGGTTTTCAGATCGGTATTGGCGACGTCCAGTTGCGCCTGCGCGCCAACACCGCGATCGAACAGCGCCTGCTGGCGACGAGCGTTAGCCTGAGCGTTGATCAATTGCGCCTGGATTTTCGCCAGATCGCCCTGAGCCGAGCGCAACTGGTTCTGCTGATCCGACGGGTCGAGGGTGGCGAGCAACGTGCCCTTCTCGACCTCGGCACCGACATCGACATTACGGCTGGCGATACGGCCACCGACGCGGAATCCGGTGTTGCTTTCGTATCGGGCCTGAATGCTGCCGGCAAAGCGCCCGAGGCTTTCTTCGCTCAACGCTTCGACCGTCACCGACAACACCGGGCGAACCGGCTCGGGCGGCGGTTCTTTCTTCGAGCAGGCCGCCAGCAACACCGCCATGGGCAATAGCCAAAGACGCTTCATGGCTGGGCTCCCGGTTGCAGATCCTTGTAGGTGTTTTCGGCGATCTCGACTTTCATCCCCGGGTGCAACAATTGCCCGCCGGCGACGATGACTTTCTCGCCGCCCTTGAGGCCTTCGCTGATGATGACTTTGCCGGTCAGGTAGCGGCCGACCGTGACCGTGTGCAATTGCGCTTCGCCGTTGTCGTCGACCATCCACACTGCGGGGTCGCTGATGTTTTTGGTCAGTGCCGACCACGGCAACTCGACGGCTGATTTGCCGGTGCCCTTGGCGGTGGCGCTGACCACCGAACCGAGCTGCATGCCCGGCGGCAGTTTGTCGAGGGTGACTTTGACTTGCACGGTGCCCGATTGCGCGGATACCGCCGGGGTGACTTCACGCACGGTGCCAGTCGTTTTGATCTCGGGATTGTCGAGCAGGCTGACGGTGATCTTGTTATCCGTGGGACGCTCGGCAAGCAGCGACTCATAGACGTTGAACACCGCGTCGCGGTCGCCATCGCGGGCCAGACTGAAAATCGGCGCGGTGGCCTGCACCACTTGGCCGACTTCGGCCTGGCGCTCGGTGATCACGCCCGGCGCATCGGCGATCAGCGCGGTGTAGCTGAGTTGATCCTTGGCATTGGCCAGTTGCGCCTGCGCCGCGCTCAAGGCGCTCTGGCTGCTGCGCAAGGCGGCTTGCGCGGAATCGTATTCGCTCTGGCTGGTGTAGCCCTTGGGCAAAAGTTTTTGCTGACGGACGAACGCCGCCGCGCTCTGCTTCACCCGCGCCTGTTCGGCGACCACTTGGGCTTGAGCGGAATCGACGTTGGTCTGCAAGTCCTTGGGATCGAGCTTGGCGAGTACCTGTTTGGCCGTGACCCGGTCGCCGACGTCGACCATGCGCTGGATGATCTTGCCGCCGACACGGAAGGACAATTCAGTTTGCACGCGTGCCTGCACATCACCGGTCAAGGTCACCGAAGCCGCGTAATCCGTAGGTTTGACTTCCTGTACGAAGACCCTCGGCAAGTATTCCTCAGGGGCTTTTTTCTCGCCGCAGGCGGTCAGCAGGGTGAACAGACTCAGCATGACCGCTGTTTTCAATCCGGGACTCACCATGCAGACTCCTTCCTGTGTACGAACGTGCAAGTGACGATACGACTGTGAGCTTAGAACAGGGTTCCGCCTTCGCCTGCGCGATCACAACATTTCCCTGTAGGAGCTGCCGCAGGCTGCAATCTTTATGATGTTGTTTGCAAAGATCAGAAGATCGCAGCTTGCGGCAGCTCCTACAATGGGCGTCCAGGAGAAGGATATTCATGCTCAAGACTCTGGCGGTGGCCAATTACCGCTCGATCAATAAATTGGTGATTCCACTCGGCCGGTTGAACCTGATCACCGGCCCCAACGGCAGCGGCAAGTCCAACCTGTACCGAGCGTTGCGCCTGTTGGCGGAAACCGCGCAGGGCGGTGTGGTCAATGCGCTGGCGCGTGAGGGTGGCCTGGATTCGACGTTCTGGGCCGGGCCGCAAACCCTCAGCCGGCGCATGCGCAACGGTGAAGTGGCGATTGAGCCGACCGTGCGTCAAGGCGTGAAGCGCCTGCGCCTGGGCTTTGCCGGCGAGGACTTCAGTTACTCGATCGCCCTGGGTTTGCCCGAACCGAGCCGCTCGTTTTTTTCCCTCGACCCGGAAGTCAAACGCGAATGCATCTGGGCCGGGCCGGTGTATCGCCCGGCCAGCCTGCTGGTGGATCGCAATGGCCCGATGATCCGGGCCCGTGAAGACCGCAGCTGGGACGTGCTGGCGCAGCACACGCCGAACTTCGACAGCCTGTTCGACCAGGTCGGCAGCCTGCGCAGCTCGCCGGAGGTGTTCCAGATGCGCGAATTCATCCGCCGCTGGCGCTTTTATGATCACTTTCGCAGCGATGCCGACGCACCGGTGCGCCAACCGCAACTGGGTACGCGCACGCCGGTGCTGCATCACGATGGCCGCGATCTGGCGGCGGCATTGCAGACCATCATCGAGATCGGCGATCCCGAGGCTTTGCAGAGCGCCATCAGCGACGCGTTCCCCGGCGCACGGCTGCGGATCGAGCCGTTGGCGGGAGGACGCTTTGCCATCGAGTTTTATCAGGAAGGTTTGTTGCGGCCATTGTCGGCGGCGGAGTTGTCGGACGGGACGTTGCGCTATTTGCTGTTGGTCGCGGCATTGCTGACGCCACGACCGCCATCGCTGATGGTGTTGAACGAACCGGAAACCAGTCTGCACCCGGATCTGCTGCCGGCACTGGCGCGATTGATTATCCGTGCCTCGGAGCAGTGTCAGGTGTGGGTGGTGTCGCATGCACGGCGGTTGATATCGGCGTTGCAGGAAGATCCAGAATGCAACTGCATCGTGCTGGAGAAGACGCTGGGGCAGACCGACATGGTTGGGCAGCGGGTGCTGGATGAGCCGGCGTGGCATTGGCCGGATTGATTGAACAGCCAAAAAGATCGCAGCCTGCTTTGGAATACGTTCCTATGTAGGAGCTGCCGCAGGCTGCGATCTTTTGCCCTTCAATCAATCCCTTCAATCAATCCCTTCAATCAACCCCTGCAAATCAGCCCTGCCACTTGCCGCCTTCAACAATCACGCTCTCAGGCTTGGTGTCATCGCTCAGTTCTTTACGCACATATTGGTCATACAGCTTGAGCAGGTATTTCTCCTCACCCAGCTTGGTCAACTCGGTATTCACCCAGTCACGCAATTCGATATTGCCCTTCTTCACCGCCGGCGCGATCGGTGCCTCGGCACCGAGCTTGGCATCCAGCACGCGGTAGCCCGGGTTCTGCTTGGCCCAGCTGAACAGCACCAGGTTGTCTTGCGCGTAGGCATCGCCACGGCCATTGGCCAGGGCTTGCAGCGACTCGGAGTTCTTTTCGAACTTGAGCAGTTTCCAGTCCGGGTGGTTCTTGGTCAGCCAGATATCGGCGGTGGTGCCGGTGGTGACGATGGTGGTGCGGGTCGCCAGGTCATCCAGGTTTTTCACCGAGCTGCTCTGCGGCACCAGCGCCTGCACTGCGACCTTGAGATTCGGGTTGGTGAATTCCACCGCTTCCTTGCGCTCCGGCGTCACGGTCATGTTGGCGAGGATCAGGTCGACCTTGTCGCTCTGCAGAAACGGAATGCGGCTCGCCGGTTCGACGGCAACGAACTCGACCTTGTTTTCATCGCCGAGCAGATCCTTGGCGAAACGACGGCCGATGTCGGTATCGAAACCCACGTAGCGCCCCGCTTCATCGACAAAACCGAACGGCGGCTTGTCGGTAAACACGCCGACGATCAGTTTGTCGCGAGCCTTGATCTTGTCCAGATAGCTGGCCGGCGCAGTGCTTTCGCTGGCGACTTTCGGCTTTGGCGGCTCTTCGGACTTATTGCAACCGGCCAGCAGCGCGAGGCCGAGCAGTGGCAGTAAAAACAGGCTTGATTTGGCAGTTTTCATAACAGTTCCAGTTCCTTTGTCGAATTCGTTTTTGGCAGTGTTGCAACGAAGGAGAACTTCTCCAGAAACTGCTGCGCGCGTGCGGTTTGCGGGTTCGTAAAGAAAATCTCGGGTGGGGTCTGTTCAAGGATGCGCCCGGCATCCATGAACACGATGCGGTCAGCCACCGCGCGGGCGAAGGCCATTTCGTGGGTGACGATCAACAGGGTCATGCCTTCGCGCGCCAAGCCCTGGATGACCTGCAAGACTTCCTTGACCATTTCCGGGTCGAGGGCGGCGGTGACTTCATCGAAGAGCATCACGCGCGGGTTCATGCACAGCGAACGGACGATGGCGATACGTTGCTGCTGACCACCGGAGAGCTGACGCGGGAAGGCGTCGCGCTTGTCCAGAAGTCCCACGCGCTCAAGCAACGCCTCGGCTTGTTGCTGCGCTTCGCGGCGCTGACGCTTTTGCACTTTCAGCGGGCCGAGCAGCAAATTGTCGAGCACGCTCATGTGCGGGAACAGGTGATAGCTCTGGAAAACCATGCCGATCTGCTGGCGGATCTCGCGCCAGTCGGTGGCCTTGTCCAGCAGCTCGCGGCCGACAAATTTCAGGCTGCCGCTGTGCGCCTCTTCCAGACCATTGAGGCAACGCAGCAAGGTGCTTTTGCCGCAACCGCTGGGGCCGAGGATGACGATCACTTCACCGCTCTGCACCTGCAGATCAATGCCGTTGAGCACTTGCTGCTCGCCATAGAATTTGTTGAAACCGTGAAACTCGATCAATGCGCTCATGCTTGCGTCCAGCGCCGCTCCAGCACGCGCGAAGCGGCCGAGAGCGGGTAGCAGATGAAAAAGAAAAACAGAAACAGCGCGCCGTAGATCAGCACCGATTCGTAGGTGCGTTCGATGATCTGCTGGCCGACCTTGATTACGTCCACCACACCGATCAACACCGCCAGCGAACTGGTCTTGATGATCCGCGTGTAGACGTTGATGGTCGGCGGCGTCATGCGTTTCAGCGCTTGCGGCAGCAATACGTAGCCGTAGAGTTGCGCGGCGTTCAGGCCAATCGACAGCCCCGCTTCACGCTGCCCGCGCGGCAACGAATGCAACGCGCCGCGCGCCACTTCGCCGACCTCGCTGGCGCCCCACAGCGACAGCACCAGCACTGCGCACCAAAAACTCGGAATGCTCAGGCCGAAGAAAATCGGCAAGCCGAAGAACAACAGGTACAACCAGACCAGCACCGGAATCGCCCGGAACAGCTCCAGATACACCCGCAAAATCGCGTTAAGCCACGTCACGTTGAGCGTGCGCAACACGCCGTAGAGCACGCCGCCGATGGTGCTGATGGCGATGCTCAGAAACGAGATCGACAAGGTTTGCCCGGCGCCTTTGGCCAGTTGCGGCAACGACACCCAGAGCAGTTCAAGACCCGAACTGGCCATGCTGGAGCCTCCTTTCCAGACGGCTGAGCAACAGCGACAGCGGCAAGAACAACAGCACGCAGATCAGTGTCAGCACGGCGAGCATTTCGTAGGTTTTGTAATAGAGCGCGATGTAGCTCTTGGTGGTGTAGAGAATTTCCGGCACCGCCACCGCCGAGACCACGGTGGTTTCCTTGAGCAGAAAAATGAAATTGGCGAACAACGACGGCAGGCTGAGAATCCCCGCTTGCGGCAGGATCACGTAGCGCAGCAACTGACCGTGGGACAGGCCGATCGAACGCCCGGACTCCAGTTGCGCCTGCGGCACCGCATCGACGCCAGCCCGCAGCACTTCTGTGAGGTAGGCGCCGCCGAGGAAGGTCATGGTGATGATCGCAGCGGTGAAACCGGACACCTGGATTCCCACTGCCGGCAAGGCGAAGTAGACGAAGAACAACTGGATCAGCAGCGGCGTGTTACGCGCCAGCTCTACGTACAGGCCGACCAGTTTTTGCAGGTAAGGCGTGCGGAACACCAGAATCGTCGCGTTGAGCAGCGCCACCAGCAATGAGGTGCCAATGGCGATAAAACCCACCTGCAGCGTCACGCCCACGGCTTTGAGAAACGCCGGCAGGGTGCTGAGGATAAAAGCGTAATCGAAGGTCATGAAACGTCCTGGACGCCGCTCGGTAAGCGACGGTGGTGCAGTCCGTGGACAGCGGATGGCTGTCCGGCAAGCACCGACTTTATAGGTATAAAAACAAGAATTTAAATACCGTTAAAGCATATTGATATCACCCAAAAAACTATCCTGTCGATTTGCCGGGAAGAAAGAAGAAGGCTATTTTCCCTAGCGCTGTAGGAAGGATCTTTTTTTCATAAAAGCCCTCCAAGGACGAACAGCTTTTGGCCAGACTCCCCGGCCGAACCCATTACAAGGAAGACAACATGGACGTAAAAGTGCCGCAGCGACTGGATCCGCAGGAGATTGTGAAATTGTTGGTGGCGTTGCGCCGGGCGTTGAAGGCTG
>NZ_AKJD01000111.1 GCF_000282515.1 Pseudomonas sp. GM80 | reverse complement strand
CTGCTGCGCAGCCGATCGGGGATAAATCCCCTCGCCACAAAAGCCAACTTGCCGATCACCCGGCAACAAAGCTGACCCGCACCTTCAACCCCGCCTCCTCGCCATCATGCAGACTGATCTGCGCCAGATGCGCCCGGCAGATCTCTCCCACAATCGCCAGCCCAAGCCCTGATCCGGCCACCTGCTGATTACGCCGATAGAATCGCTCAAACACCCGATCGCGCTCCTCCAGAGGAATCCCCGGCCCGTCGTCTTCCACCTCAAGCACCGCCGGCGCCGTCACGCGCAAAATCACGTTGCCGCCCGGTGGCGTGTGCGCCAAGGCGTTATCCACCAGATTGCTCAGCAGTTCATTGAGCAACGTCGGTTCACCGCGCAGCCACACCGGCTCATCCGCCTCCAATGCCAGTGCCACCCCGCGCTTGTGCGCCAAGGGTGCCATGGCCATGCCCAGTTCCCGCGCCAACTGGCTCAGATCAAGCAACTGCGCCCCGCCCTCCGCTATCGCCCGCGCACCGTTTTCTACGCGCGCCAGCGACAGCAATTGATTGGCCAAATGAGTCAGGCGATCGGTGCTTTGCGCCGAGGATTCCAACGTCGTGCGCCAGGTTTCCGGTTCATTCGAACGCAGGCCCAACTCCAGCCGCGCCTTCAATGCCGCCAATGGCGTGCGCAATTCATGCGCCGCGTCGGCAATGAACTGCGCCTGTCGCTCGAACTGGCCACGCAGGCGCTCGGTGAAATGGTTGAGTGCGCGCACCAAGGGCCACAATTCATGCTGCACTTCCACCAACGGTAGCGGGCGCAAGTCGTCGGGCTGACGTTCTTCCACAGCGGTGCGCAAACGCTCAAGCGGTCGCAGCGCCGCACTGACAGCGAACCAGACCAATAGCAACGCGCCGATCGCCAACATGCCCAGACGCAGCAACGTGTCGGCTGCCAGACTGCGCGCCATGCTCACGCGTGCTTCATCGGTTTCGGCGACGCGAATTTCCGCCATGCCATTCATGTTGGGCTCGGTGACCGCTTTCAGCAGGCTGACCACGCGCACGTTCTGGCCGTTGTAGGTGGCGTTGTAGAACCGTGCCAGCGCCGGATAACTGTCCGTGCGCTTGGTGCCGGGCGGCGGGCCCGGGAGGTTTTCGTAGCCGGAAATCAGCTTTTGATGAATGTCGTTGACCTGGTAATAAATCCGCCCGGCGCTGTCGTAGGCGAAGGTATCGAGGGCCACGTAAGGCACATCGGCGCTGAGGCTGCCGTCTCGCTGGGACAAACCGGCCGCAATGGTCCGCGCCGAGGCCAGCAAGGTGCGGTCGTACGCCGTGTCGGCGGCTTCGCGCCCGTTCCAGTAAGCGCTCAAACCACTGGCGAGCATCAACACCACCAGCAATAACGCGAGGTTCCACAGCAACCGCCAGCGCAGGCTGCTGGGCTTATGCATCGCGGCTTTCCAGCAGGTAACCGAGGCCACGGAAGGTCACGATGGCGACGGGCTGGCCGTCGAGTTTCTTGCGCAACCGGTGCACATAGATTTCGATGGCGTCCGGGCTGGCCTCCTCATCGAGGCCGAACACCTGCGCGGCCAGTTGCTCCTTGCTCATCACCCGCCCCGGTCGGGCGATCAGCGCTTCGAGCACCGCTTGCTCGCGGGACGTCAGGGTCAGCAAATCTTCGCCAAGAGTGAAACGTCGGGTGTCGAGATCGTAGGCCAGCACGCCACAGCGCTGCTGACGTTCGCCGCCGAGCACGCTGCGCCGCAGCAGGGCTTTGACCCGCGCCTCCAGCTCAGTCAGTTCAAACGGTTTGGCGAGGTAATCGTCAGCCCCCAGATTGAGGCCGTGCACGCGGTCTTTCACATCACTGCGCGCCGTCAGCATCAGCACCGGCAGATTTTTTCCACGGGCACGCAGACGCGCCAGCACTTCAAATCCGTCCATGCGCGGCAGGCCGACATCGAGGATCGCCACGGCGTATTCCTCGCTGCTCAATGCCAGGTCAGCAGCCACGCCATCGTGCAACACGTCCACGGTCAGACCGGTGCTCTTGAGCGCCTGGGCGACACTTTCGGCCAGTTGCAGATGGTCTTCGACGAGCAGAACACGCATGGATTTTTACCTCGTTCAGGGGTGGCCGGCGCCACTCTTTGTCGCGGAGTTTACAGCCGCAACCGCCGCTGTGAAGCCCGAAAACATTGAAAGTCAGCTGAAAGGTTAGCGAAAGGTTAGCCGGTTAGAGTCGGCCCACGGACAGTCCCGGCTGCCGTCGCTGCTGCCACACAGCGATACGAAAAACGCCACGAAGCGTTTTCGACCAATAAGAACAATAAACGGAGTACACCCGCATGCCGTCCATGCAGCCGCAGGCATCCACGCCTGTTCGCCCTTCCCGTTTCAGCCACACCGCCCTCGCCAGTGCCGCCGCCCTTGCCGGTTTTTCGCCGCTGAGTTTTGCCGACTTCATTGAAGACAGCAGCGCCACCTTCGAAACCCGCAACATGTATTTCAACCGCGACTTTCGCGATGGCACCAGCGCCCAGCAATCCAAGCGTGACGAATGGGCCCAGGGCTTCATGCTCAATCTGCAATCGGGTTACACCGATGGCACCGTAGGCTTCGGTGTCGATGCGCTGGGCATGCTCGGGGTCAAACTCGATTCGAGCCCGGATCGCACCGGCACCGGCCTGTTGCCGACCCACGATGACGGACGCGCGGCAGACGAGTACTCCAAGCTCGGTCTGACCGGCAAAGTAAAAATCTCCGCCACAGAACTTAAAATCGGCAGCCTGATTCCTGAACTGCCGATCCTCAAGCCAAACGACGGGCGCATCCTGCCGCAAACCTTTGAAGGCGGTTTGCTGACCTCCAAAGAGATCAAGAACCTGACCTTCACCGGTGGCCGACTGGAGAAAGCCAAGGATCGCGACAGCACCGATTTCGAGGACATCGCTCTCAATAACAAGAACAGCCGTTTCGCTGGCACCGCCGCCGGCAAGCACTTCGATTTTGGCGGCGTGGATTACAAGTTCACCGACAAGATCACCGGCAGTTACCACTTCGCGCAACTCGACGAAGTCTACAACCAGCACTTCTTTGGACTGGTTGCCTCGCGGCCGATGGGCCCGGGCACGTTCGCCACTGATCTGCGCTTTGCCGTCAGTGATGATCAGGGCTCAGCCCGTGGCGGCGAAATCGACAACCGCTCGCTCAACGGTCTGGTCAGCTACGCGTTGAGCGGTCACAAGTTCAGCGCCGGTTATCAGCACATGTCTGGCGACAGCGCTTTCCCGTATGTCGATGGCAGCGACCCGTACCTGGTCAACTTCGTGCAGATCAACGACTTCGCCGGCGCTGAAGAACGCTCCTGGCAGGCACGCTACGACTTCGACTTCGCCAAACTCGGCATCCCCGGCCTGAGCTTCATGAGCCGCTACTTGAGCGGTGACAACATCAAGCTCAAGACCGGCGAGGAAGGCAAAGAGTGGGAGCGCAACACCGAGATCAAATATGTAGTACAAAGCGGCGCCTTGAAGGATGTCGCCGTGCGTTTGAGGAATGCCACTTACCGTTCCAATTACTCGGCTCGCGATGCGGATGAAGTGCGGTTGCTGGTGAGCTATAGCGTTGCTCTTTGGTAATTGATTGAAATGCCTTGGTGTTGTGGTCGGGAGATCAAAAGATCAAAAGATCGTCCGATCGCGGCCCGAGCCTTCGGCAGCTCCTACACAAAAGTCCTTACAACAAAAAACTGTGGAGAGACCAATGAATTTTTCACTGCGTAAAGTTGCTTTGGCGGCCGGCATGATGCTGGTGGCGGGGCAGTTGATGGCCGAACCGAAACGTCCGGAATGCATTGCGCCGGCATCGCCGGGTGGTGGTTTCGACCTGACCTGCAAACTGGTGCAGAGCGCACTGGTCAACCAGAAACTGCTGAGCAAACCGATGCGCGTGACTTACATGCCTGGCGGTGTCGGCGCAGTGGCTTACAACGCGGTGGTCGCGCAGCGTCCGGCCGATGCCGGCACGCTGGTCGCGTGGTCGAGCGGATCGTTGCTGAACCTGGCGCAAGGCAAGTTCGGGCGTTTCGATGAAACCAACGTGCGCTGGCTGGCGGCTGTCGGCACCAGCTACGGCGCCATCGCGGTGAAAAGCGATTCGCCCTACAAGACTCTCGACGATCTCGTTCAGGCATTGAAGAAAGATCCAAGCTCGGTGGTCATTGGTTCCGGCGGCACCGTTGGCAGCCAGGACTGGATGCAAACCGCGCTGATCGCCAAGGCTGCCGGGATCAACCCGCGCGACCTGCGGTATGTCGCCCTCGAAGGCGGCGGCGAAATCGCCACCGCCCTGCTCGGTGGTCACATCCAGGTCGGCAGTACCGACATCTCCGACTCCATGCCGCACATCCAGAGCGGCGACATGCGCCTGCTCGCGGTGTTCGCCGACAAGCGTCTCGACGAGCCGGAAATGAAAGACATCCCGACCGCTCGCGAGCAAGGCTACGACATCGTCTGGCCGGTGGTTCGCGGTTTCTACCTGGGGCCAAAAGTCAGCGACGAAGACTACGCCTGGTGGAAAGACTCGTTCGACAAGCTGCTGGCCTCCGACGAGTTCGCCAAGCTGCGCGATCAGCGTGAACTGTTCCCGTTCGCCATGACCGGCCCGGAACTGGACACCTACGTGAAGAAGCAAGTTGCTGACTACAAAGTGCTGGCCAAAGAGTTCGGCCTGATCCAGTGATCGCCTCTGTCTAGCGGCTGCGCTCCCGGTTGCGGGAGCGCGGCCCAGGAGCTCCCATGCTTATTCAACGCATTTTCGCCTCGGTGCTGTTGCTGGTCTGTGTCGGCCTGGCACTGATGGCGTGGCCGTACCAAGCGGCTTTTTCCTACGAACCGGTCGGCCCGCGCGCCTTCCCGCTGCTGATGCTCGGCCTGATGGGCGCGGCGCTGCTGTACATGGTGTTTCGCCCGGCGCCGATAAAACACAGCGATGACGAGCCACCACTGGATCGCGAAACCCTGACCAAGATTGCTATCTGCGTCGCGCTGCTGCTGGTGTTCGCCGGTCTGTTCGAACCGCTGGGTTTCATCCTCAGCAGCATCCTCATCGGCATCCCGATGGCGCGCCTGTATGGCGGTCGCTGGATGCCGAGCATCGTAGTCACCACGCTGATGGCCATCGGTCTGTACCTGCTGTTCGACCGTGTGATGGACGTTCCGCTGCCCCTTGGCCTGCTCGACGTGCTGGAGAACTGATATGGATACCCTCGGTTATTTGGGCCAAGGCTTCGGCGTCGCGCTGAGCCCGTACAACCTGGTCACCGCGCTGTGCGGCACGCTGATCGGCACCGTCGTCGGCCTGCTTCCCGGCCTTGGCCCGATCAATGGCGTGGCACTGCTGATCCCGATCGCATTTGCGCTCGGCCTGCCACCGGAGTCGGCGTTGATTCTGTTGGCAGCGGTGTATCTGGGCTGCGAATACGGTGGCCGGATCAGCTCGATCCTGCTGAACATTCCCGGCGAAGCGTCCACCGTAATGACCACCCTCGACGGCTACCCGATGGCCCGCAAAGGCCTGGCCGGTGTAGCGCTGTCGCTGTCGGCGTGGAGTTCGTTTATCGGCGCATTTATCGCCACTTGCGGCATGGTCCTGTTCGCCCCGCTGCTGGCGAAATGGGCGATTGCCTTTGGCCCGGCGGAATACTTCGTGCTGATGGTGTTTGCGATTGTCTGTCTCGGCGGCATGGCCGGGGATCGACCGTTGAAGACGTTTATCGCGGCGTTGATCGGCCTGTTCCTGTCGAGCGTCGGCATCGACGCCAACAGCGGCGTGTATCGCTTTACCGGCGACAACATTCACCTGACTGACGGCATTCAATTCGTCGTGCTGGTGCTGGGCCTGTTTTCGATCAGCGAGATTCTGTTGCTGCTGGAGAAAACCCATCGCGGCCAGGAAGCAGTGAAGGCGACCGGGCGGATGATGTTCAACTTCAAGGAAGCGTCTTCGGTGTTCGTGGTGAACATTCGCTGCGGCCTGCTTGGTTTCATCATGGGCGTGTTGCCGGGTGCTGGCGCGACGCTGGCCAGCGCCGTGGCGTACATGACCGAAAAACGCATCGCCGGTGCCAGCGGCAAATTCGGTCAGGGTGATGCCCGTGGCCTCGCTGCGCCGGAAACCGCCATCGGTGCTTCGGCCTGTGGCGCACTGGTGCCGATGCTGACGCTAGGTGTGCCAGGTTCGGGCACCACCGCGGTAATGATCGGCGCCCTGTCGTTGTACAACATCACCCCGGGCCCGCTGCTGTTCCAGCAACAACCGGACATCGTCTGGGGCCTGATCGCCTCGTTGTTCATCGCCAACATCATGCTGGTGATCCTCAACATCCCGATGATCCGCATCTTCACCCGCATCCTTGCCGTGCCGAACTGGGCACTGGTGCCGGTGATCGCGATCATCACCGGGATCGGCGTTTATGCGGTGCACGCCACTACGTTCGACCTGTTCCTGATGGTCGGCATCGGCATCTTCGGTTACATCCTGCGCAAGCTCGACTTCCCGTTGTCGCCGGTACTGCTGGGCTTCATCCTCGGCGGTCTGATGGAGCAGAACCTGCGTCGTGCGCTGTCGATTTCCAACGGTGCGCTGGAAATCCTCTGGTCGAGCCCGATCACCTTCGGTGTCTGGGTGCTGACCGCGCTGATGCTGGCCTTCCCGCTGATCCGCATCTGGCGCAAACGTTCGGTCGCGCGTCGCGCCATCGCCGATGTTTGATCGCGCTTCACTGAAATCCTGGTGGGGAACCCCGCTGGTCGGTCTGCTCGGCGGTTTCCTCGCCAGCCAGATCGGCTGGCCACTGCCGTGGATGGTCGGCTCGTTGCTGGCGATCATCCTCGTGCGCTGCCTGACCCCATGGCAACTCACGGAAATCCCTGGCGGCCGCAAGTGCGGCCAGTGGATCGTAGGCATCGGCATCGGCCTGCACTTCACCCCGGTGGTGATGGAGCAGGTGCTCAGTCATTTCGGTTTGATCTTCTTCGGCGCGCTGGTCACCAGTGTCTCGGCGGTGGTCGGCGTGTGGTTGATGCGCCGTACCGGTGAAGATCGCGCCACGGCGTTCTTTTCGAGCATGCCCGGCGGCTCTGGCGAGATGGTCAACCTTGGCGCGCGTAATGGCGCGATGCTCAGCCACGTTGCGGCGGGGCAGAGTTTGCGTGTTCTGGTGGTGGTGCTGTGCGTGCCGGCGGCGTTCAAGTATCTGCTCGGCGACGGCAATCCGATTTCCCACGCGGGCAGTGTCGATTGGCGCTGGCTGGCGATTCTGTTTCCGGCGGGCGCTTTGCTCGCTTGGCTTTGGCAGCGTTTGCGTCAACCCAATCCGTGGTTGTTCGGGCCGTTGCTGGTGAGTGCGACGGTGAGCATTGCCTGGGATTTGCACATTGGTTTGCCGGATGGTGGCAGCCAGATTGGCCAGTGGTTGATTGGCAGCGGCTTGGGTTGTCACTTCAACCGGCAGTTCTTTCGGCGTGCGCCTTCATTCATGGGGCGGACGTTGATTGGCACGGCGCTGACCATGTTGATCGCCACACTGGCGGCGTTGGGGTTGAGTGCGTTGACCCATCTGGATCTGCGTTCGCTGACGCTGGGCATGATGCCGGGCGGGATTGCCGAGATGAGTCTGACGGCGGAAACATTGCAATTGTCGGTGCCGCTGGTGACGGCGATGCAGGTGATGCGGTTGTTGTTTGTGCTGTTTTTGGCGGAGCCGTTGTTCAAGTACTGGAATCGTAGTCCGGAGTAAGACCGAGTTGCCCCATCGCTGGCAAGCCAGCTCCCACAGGGTTTTGGGTTGTGCACAAAAACTGTGGCACCCACAAGTACCTGTGGGAGCTGGCTTGCCAGCGATGGGGCCCTTCAGATCCCCATCAGATGGGCGGAAGGCGCCACTCGATCGGCGTCTCTCCATTCTGCTCGAGAAACTTGTTGGTGCGGCTAAAGTGCCCGCAACCCAAAAACCCGCGATACGCCGATAACGGCGACGGATGCACCGACGTCAGCACCAGATGCTTGGTCGCATCGATCAGCTTCTGCTTGCTCTGCGCATGCGCGCCCCAGAGCATGAACACCAGATGCGGCTGACGCTCGCTGACCAACTCAATGATCCGATCAGTGAAAAACTGCCAGCCCTTGTCCTTGTGCGCATTGGCGTTGGCGCGCTCGACGGTCATCGTCGTGTTGATCATCAACACCCCCTGATCGGCCCAGCTCTGCAGGTAGCCGTGATTAGGAATGTCGATGTTCAGGTCGCGTTTCAACTCTTTATAGATGTTGACCAGCGATGGCGGTGCCGGCACGCCCGGTTGCACCGAGAAGCACAAGCCATGGGCCTGACCCGGGCCGTGATACGGGTCCTGGCCGAGGATCACCACTTTCACTTTATCCAGTGGCGTCGAATTCAGCGCATTGAAAATCATTGGCCCCGGCGGATAGATTTCCTTGCCGGCCGCCCGCTCCTGCTGCAGAAAATTGCGCAACTCTGCCATGTAAGGCTGGTCGAATTCAGCACGCAGTGCCTCCTTCCAGCTCGGTTCGAGTTTGATACGGTCGTCAGCAGTCATGGTCATACCCGGCAAAAACAATGGGGCGAACCCTAGGAAAGCCGGCCACGCTTGTCAATTGATCTGACGCAGATCCGGCACTTTCCCCCACAGCGATCATACTGATCGTTCAAATTCCCGATCGAGGTCACGATGAATCTGCACTTCGAAGAACTCACCGGCACCGACGGCGCCCGCATCGGTATCGCCAGCCTGGATGCTGAAAAATCGCTGAACGCGCTGTCCCTGCCAATGATCAACGCCCTCAGTGACAAACTGGACGCCTGGGCCAAGGATGACCAAATCGTCTGCGTACTGTTACGCGGCAATGGTGCCAAGGCGTTCTGCGCCGGTGGCGAAGTGCGCAGCCTGGTCGAAGCCTGCCGCGCTCATCCCGGCGAAGTCCCGCCGCTGGCCGCGCAGTTTTTCAGCGCCGAATATCGTCTGGATTACAGCCTGCACACGTATCCAAAACCGCTGATCTGCTGGGGTCATGGCTATGTGCTCGGCGGCGGCATGGGCCTGTTGCAAGGCGCGAGCACGCGGATCGTCACGCCGAGCAGTCGTTTAGCGATGCCGGAAATCACTATTGGTCTGTATCCCGACGTCGGCGCCAGTTGGTTTCTTGCGCGACTGCCGGGCAAGCTCGGCTTGTTTCTGGGACTGACCGGCGCGCACATGAATGGCCGTGATGCGATCGATCTGGATCTGGCCGACCGCTTCCTGCTCGACGAACAGCAGCCGGAGCTGATCGAAGGTCTGTTGCAGCTGAATTGGCAGGAACAGATCGATCGGCAGCTCAACAGTCTGCTCAAAGCGCTGCAACAGGAAGCCGTGGCGCACATGCCCGAAGCGCAGTGGCTGCCGCGTCGTCAGCAGATCGACGAACTGCTCGACGTCAGCGACGTGGCCTGCGCCTGGAAAGCCATCAGCCTGCAACGCGACAGCAGCGACCCGCTGATCGCTCGGGCAGCGAAGACCATGAGCGAAGGCTCGCCGCTGACGGCGCATCTGGTCTGGGAGCAAATTATTCGTGCTCGACACATGTCGCTGGCCGAAGTCTTTCAGATGGAATACACCCTGAGCCTCAATTGTTGCCGGCATCCGGAGTTCAGCGAAGGGGTTCGCGCGCGTTTGATCGACAAGGATCAGAAGCCGCACTGGCATTGGCCGGATATCAGCAATGTGCCGGATGCGGTGGTTGAGGCGCACTTTCACAAGGCCTGGGAGGGGCGGCATCCGTTGGCGGATCTGACGCAGTATTAAAATCCGGGCACAAAAAAAGCGGCGCTCAATGCGCCGCTTTTCATTTGCGGTTTGTTACCAGCGGTTGCCACGTCCGTTGTGATCACCACGTCCACTGTGACGGTCGTAATTGCCGCGACCGCGATGATCGTTATCCCAACCACCGCGACGGTGGCCATCCCAACGCCCGCGGTCATTGCCGTGCCAGCGACGGCTTTCGTAATGACGCGGGGCCGGTTGATAGTAACGCGGCGCCGATTGGTAATAACGCGGTTGCTGGTAGTACCGCGGTGCTGGCTGGTAGTAGCGTGGTTGCGCGTAATACGTGCCGCCACCGCCGTAATAATTGCCGCCCGTGTTGTAGTAAGCCGGTGCGGGTGAGGTGTAGACCTCGGAACTGTAATACGAGTCCGCGTAAGAGTAAGGGACGCAACCGGCAACGGAAAACATCAACGCAGCAAGCAGTAGGATTCGTCTATACATGGCGGCCTCCTTGGACCGCGAGTCAGCCACACCAGCGACGCTGGCAGGCGTCAGTCATTTATTCTGGGACTGACGAAAGATCTGACAGCGTTTTCCGAATCTGGTGCGTTCCTGCAACAAGTTGAAACAAGTGATTTATGAAGCCTTGTTCATACGTCAAACGCCGTCATTCAGGCACTGATTAATGGTGCCCTCCATGATATCCGCCGCCGTGATAACCCCGTCCGTAACCGCCGCGATAACCGTAACCGCCGTAGTAATAGCGGGCGCCGCCGTAGTAGCGCGGGCCGTAATAACCACCGTAGTAATAAGGCGAGTAATAGCCGGGAGAATAGTAGGTAGCAGGGTAAGCATCGTAGGGACCGGCGTAGTAGTAACAACCGGATAAGCCGAACACCAGAACGGCACCGAGCAACATCTTCTGAATACGCATGGCGGCCTCCTGAAAGACCCACGGCCGCAACGGAACAGAGCAGCCGACACACATTTGACTGAGGCGGATTGATCAAGTGCCCAGTCCCGACAGGCATCAGATCAGCGGCGCTCCGCGCTGCAGATATGGCAGTCATTACTGGCCATCGGGCTGCCGCCTCGTTCGATGACACCTTGCGCAGGCTGCTGTCGCGGGCCGATCATGCGATGTACCGAGCCAGCCAAACCGGCCGCAACCGCAACTGCGTGGAAATGCCTTACTCGACTTATGCCTGATTCCGACATTAAACCTGACCATTGCCCGGCCTGCGGCGCCCGTAACGACTGCAGCCTGGCCGATCCGCGCACCGCTGACCGCGAATGCTGGTGCTATGGTGTGACTATCGACCCCGCCGTACTCGAAGCCCTGCCGCCAGAATTACGCAACCAATCCTGCCTGTGCCCGCGTTGCGCGCAGGTCGAGGCGCAACTGCAAGCGGCGAAGCGCTTGATCCCGTAAGATGCGCGCCCCTTCTATCACTGAACCCTGAACATGCGCGTCGACCGTTTCCTCAGCAACCTGCCCCGCTACAACCGTCAGCAGGTTCGCTTGTTGCTGGTGGAAAAGCGCGTGCGGATTGACGGAAAAGTCGTCAGCGATCCGCACGGCGAAGTGCTGGAATTCAGCCGCGTCGAAGTCGATAACGAAGTCCTGCAAGCCGGCAAACCCGCGCGCTACTTCATGCTGCACAAGCCACCGGGCTGCGTCAGCGCCACCCGCGATCCGCAGCATCCAACCGTGCTCGACCTGATCGATGAACCGGACAAGGACGACTTGCACATCGCCGGGCGCCTGGACTTCAACACGACGGGCCTGATGCTGATCACCAACGATGGCGCGTGGTCGCGACGCCTGACCCAGCCGCAGACCAAATTGCCGAAGGTCTATTACGTCGAGACCGAGCAGGAAATTGGCGCGCAATATGCGATTACCTTTGCGGAAGGGATCTACTTCGCGTTCGAGGATTTGACCACGCAACCGGCGCAGCTGGAGCTGATAGGCCCCCGCTCGGCGCGGTTGAGCATCGTCGAAGGTCGTTACCATCAGGTGAAGCGCATGTTTGGTTACTTCAACAACAAAGTGCTGCGCCTGCACCGCGAATCGATGGGCCCGCTGTTGCTCGATAACGCGCTAAAACCGGGCGAGTACCGCGCTTTGCGCACCGAAGAGATCCATTTGTTCTAAGCCGGCGACCGCTCAGCAGAAGTTGTCGAACAATTTACCAGCGGCACTTGCGCGATCCCGACTCCCCTGCTTGAATCAGGACGTCGGCCAGATTGTGACCGATGAGTCACAACATACCTCTAAGAAACTTTTTGCCGGTAGAGAGCCTTCAAGGCTCCGCCTCAGCCGGCAGACTGCCCGCCAATAACAATACCCGTCGACCTGCCGTAACGGATCGACATGGGCCAAGCAAATTCCAGGCGTATGCCTACCTGTCACAAAGCTCGTGCAATCTCTATTTGCGCGCATACCCGCTTGCTTGCCAGGAGTCTTATGACATGAGGCCAGAAATCGCTGTGCTGGATATACAGGGTCAGTATCGGGTTTACACGGAGTTCTATCGCGCAGACGCCGCAGAAAAGACCATCATCCTGGTCAACGGCTCGATGGCCACGACTGCGTCGTTTGCACAGACTGTGAAAAACCTGCACCCGCAATTCAACGTGGTTTGCTATGACCAGCCTTACGCGGGCCGATCAAAAGCGCACAACCGCCACGAGAAACACCTGACCAAGGACGTCGAAGGGCAGATTCTGCTGGAGCTGATCGACCACTTCGCTGCCGAGCACGTGCTGTCGTTTTCCTGGGGCGGTGCCGCGACGCTGGTCGCCCTCGCCCACCAGCCACGGCGCATCGAACGGGCCGTGATCAGCTCGTTCTCGCCGGTGATCAACGCCCACATGCTCGATTACCTCGAACGCGGCGTCGACTACCTCGGCCAGCGCGACGGCGACCGCGTCGGCCACTTGGTCAACAACACCATCGGCAAACACCTGCCGTCACTGTTCAAGCGCTTCAACTATCGTCACGTCAGCAGCCTGGCCGAGCACGAATACGGGCAGATGCATTTCCACATCAGCGACGTACTGCACAGCGATCGTCAGTGCTATTTGAATGCGGCGAAGAAGATCAACGTGCCGGTGCTTTTTCTAAACGGCGAATGGGACGAGTACACCGCCGCCGACGATGCACGGCTGTTCGGCAACCATGTGGCGCAGAGCACGTTCACCACCCTGCAAGCGACGGGGCACTTTCTCGACATGGAGCACAAGGCCGCGTGCCGCGATAGCCAGAATGCCTTGCTCGGGTTCCTGAAACCGGCGCAGCAGACCAGCCGAACGCGTTACTCGTTTGTTCAGGATCAACATGCATTGGCCATTTGAAAGAGTGTCTTCGCGAGCGAGTCTGTGGGGTTGAGCTTTTCGATCATTACCCGCAGCACTCGCCCGCGACTGACCGTTTTCAACGATTCAAAGCACTCTTTTGCAAAAGAAAACTTCAAATCCTTGGCCGAGTCTGGTACAAAGTCAGCCGCTCTGAGCGGGTATAGTTTAATGGTAGAACAGTAGCTTCCCAAGCTTCCGACGAGGGTTCGATTCCCTCTACCCGCTCCACTCAGATTTTGTCTCACGTTGTGTTTTTTGACGGGGGATGCAGGAACAGAAAAAACCGGCCTTGATGGCCGGTTTTTTTGTGTCTGGGATTTGATGTTTGCCATTTGGGCAGTACGGAACCTTTCAGAAACACTCCGTTGATTGCAGATTCGCCAGTCCCCTCTACGCTTCGGGTTCTCTAATGACAACAAGTGGAGTCTGTTCAAGGGAATGATCTACATGTGGCGCTCGGTACAGAAAATCCGGAGCACACGGCAGGACGTAACACTGCACGCCTTTAAACACTTCGCCAGGAATACGTTTACACGGCGATAAACCATAGCGATTTTCCCGACATTACAGATCCATAACACTCCACCGGTTTTCACCTCCCGCCCAACCAACTAGCATTTCCCCATCAACCACTACCCTCCCCCTGCGCGGCCATCGACGAATACGCGCCTTCACTTTCGAGGGATTCCAATCGCGGCCACTGCGCCGCTGACGACCGAAATCAAAAGAGCATTTCACCATGACGCAAAACATTTACGACGATCCAGCATTCTTCCAGGGCTACAGCCAAATGAACCGCTCGATCGGAGGCCTTGACGCGGCGCCGGAGTGGCCGGCGCTAAAGGCGCTGTTACCGTCCATGCACGGTTTGCACGTGGTCGATCTGGGTTGCGGTTATGGCTGGTTCAGCCGCTGGGCCAGCGAGAATGGCGCCACCGACGTCTTGGGCCTGGATGTCTCGGAGAAGATGCTGGAACGGGCACGCAATACCACTACTGCAGCGAACATCCGCTACGAGCGTGCCGACCTTGAACAGCTCGACCTGCCCGCTTGCCATTTCGACCTGGCCTACAGCTCGTTGGCGCTGCATTACATCAAGGATCTGCCAGGGCTGTTTGCACAGCTGTACGCGGCGCTGAAACCGGGCGCGCACCTTGTCTTTTCCATCGAACACCCGATCTTCATGGCGCCGCGCAATCCGGGTTGGTTGATGGACAGCGAGGGTAACAAGCGCTGGCCGCTGGACGGTTATCAGAAGGAAGGCGAGCGCGTGACGAACTGGCTGGCCGAAGGTGTGATCAAGCAGCATCGCACGATGGGCACGCTGCTCAATGGGCTGATTGCTGCGGGGTTCAACATTCGTCACGTCAACGAATGGGGCCCAAGCGACGCCGAAGTGGCTGCGCAACCGGCGCTGGCAGAAGAGCGCGAACGGCCGATGATACTGCTGGTGTCAGTGCAGCGCTGAGGGCAAAGCTTTCAACCGGATTTGGGGTGATAATACGCCGGCGATCGGCGCCCTCCCCGGCAAGTGCCGAGGCAACCCATCATCAAACAAGGAAGCAAGATGCAGATTACTCAGGGACAACGCCTGCCACTGTCCAACATTCTCCAGGGTCAGTCGCTCACCCTCGCGGTGCAGATTCAGTCCAGCGACGTCATTGATTTTGTCTGCTTCGGCGTCGACGCGCAGGGCAAGCTGTCCGACGATCGCTACATGGTGTTTTTCAATCAACCGAGCACGCCGTGCGCCGGCGTCAAGATTGAAGATCAGGGGCGGTTTCAGATCAATCTCGCGCAGTTGCCGGCCACCATTGATCGCCTGGTGTTCACCGCCTCCATTGATGGCGCCGGTGCGATGAGCGCCATCGGTGCCAGTCAGTTCAGCGTGTCCAACCCGGCCGGTCAGACGGTTGCCCAGTGCGCGTTTTCCGGCGCGACCTTCAGCGCCGAAAAAGCGATCATGGTCGCCGAACTCTATCGCAAGAACGGCGAATGGCGCCTGCTCTCGAACCTGCAAGGTTACGCACAGGGCCTCGATGCACTGGTCAATCACTTCGGCGGAGAAGTGGCTGAAAGCCCTGCGCCGGCACCGGCCCCGGCCCCAGCGCCGGCAAAGGTTTCCCTCGAGAAAAAGATTGCCGCTGCCGCACCGCACTTGGTCAGCCTGGCCAAAAAAGCCCAGATCAGTCTGGAAAAAGCCAACCTCACGCAGACCAAGGCGCGCGTGGTGCTGGTGCTCGATGCATCAGGCTCGATGAACCATCAATACGCCAAAGGCCGGGTACAGGAAGTCGTCGACAGGCTGCTGCCGCTGGCAGTGTCGTTCGATGAGGACGGCGAGCTCGATTGCTGGGCGTTCGGCGCCAAGCCTTTGCGCCTCTCACCCGTGACGCTGAGCAACCACAAGGGCTTCATCGACAGCGACAGCCGTGGCTGGAGAAACTGGGAACTGGGCAGCCGGATCAACGATGAACCCAAGGTCATCGAAAAAGTGCTGGAGCAGTTTCATCTGAGCGATGACGGCACGCCCATGTATGTCCTGTTCATCAGTGACGGTGGCGTGTCGGAAAGCCGCAAGATCACCCGCCTGATGGTCGACGCCGCCAATCTGCCGATCTTCTGGCAATTTGTCGGGCTCGGCGGCAAGGGTTACGGGATTCTGGAAAAGCTCGACACCCTGCCCGGGCGCGTGGTCGACAACTGCGGTTTCTTCGCGCTGGATGACTTGCACGACATCTCGGAAGAACAGCTCTACGACCTGTTGATGGCCGAGTTTCCGATCTGGCTGAAGGACGCCAAAGCCAAGGGCATTATTCGCTGATGGCCAGCCCGCGCAGGCCTTGAGGCTTGCGCGGGAGTCTCTTCAGTCCAGATCGGACATTTGCAGCGGCGTGATCTCCGCAAACCGCGCCGAGCGATCCAGTTTGACCCGCGCCCCGCACGCGTCGAGTGCCGCGATCGGATCAATCTCGCTCAAGCGATCGAAGTTCAGCGCGTTCCATTGATCTCGCGAAATCAGCGCCGAGATGACGTAGTGCTCAGCGATCCTGCCGCTGGCTGCATCATCCCGCTGGATGTAGCCCGACACCAACACCTTGCCGATACCCGGCAACAACGCAAATACCTCACCCGCCACGCGAAACAACGAGCCGTAGCACAGTGCGACAAAGTCGCGACGTACCTGAGCATCCGTGCGTTTTTTGAAGGTAAGTTTGCCGTTGCCCGTGGCTTGCGCGGTGCGCCGGGGTACATCGTCTTCATCGGGTAAATCGACATCCAGGGCAATCCCACACACATCCTGGGAAAACTCGTAGGTCACCCGGGTTTCCTTGGGCCAGGCAATACCGCTCAGCACGTAGTTGAGCGCTCTCTCCATCTGCGCACTGAAACCTTTGGCCGATAGACGGAACGCCTTCTCGATCTCGGCCCGCTCGAACTCATGAGCGTCGCGAGTCGCCTGCCATTCGGCGAGCTGCTGGCCGTAGGCGGCCAATTGCGCTTCGGCCTGCCGAACGATCTTTGCCGCGCGCAGCAGCATCCGATCGACAAGGCCTGGCGTCAGTTGCACAGGCATCGTCGGAGGCTCAATCGCAAAAGGCGCGGGAATCGCCGGCAGCGATCCTGGGCGCGGGGTCAGCAAATGCACCCCAAGGCAATCGTCAAGATCACGATTGATGGTCTGCGCGGCTTTCTCCAGCAACTGCTGAATGTCGTCCACCATTTCGCTTTTCACCCGTTTGACGATGGCGGCCGACAGCGGCTGATCATCGATATCAGTGATCAGCAGCGTGCCCTCGTCGCTGACTTTGATCTTCACCGGGCCGGTATGCCCCGTCGCAACGGGACGCTTTCGCGAAGGACGGTCGATGCGCTCACGATAAGACAGGCCCGTTCCGGGAATCCCCGCATTGAGGAAGGTGCCGTTGCGCCCCAGGGTCATGCTCAATCCGCGCGGACCGATCGACGTGCTTACACCTGAGCCGCTGATATTCAGGCGCACACCCGGCACCAACGTGATCCGCTTGCTGAACCGAAATCCCATGACCGCTCCTTGCATGAATGTTGGCTGAAGTCAGTAACGCAACCCGTTCAGGTCCTGCCGGCGATGTAGTCGTCGATCGAGGAGAACTGTCGATGCCTGCACATCCAGCCCGAGAGGAAGACGAACGCCGTGGTCACCGCCACCGCCCAACCACGCTTGCGCCGGGCATCGCGTTTGTTGCTGGCGTTGCTGGCAAACAACAGCAGCATCATCAGGCAGTAGAAGGTCAGCAAGGCAATTTTTGCGAACAGTGCGAGCAGGAAATACAGCGACAAACCATTGCTGCGGTAGGTCTGCACAATTACCTGCACGGCCATGATCGACGCCAGTACCCCGGCGGCAATTGCTGAATAACCCTTGGGGATTTCCAGCCAGGCACTGCAAACAAAATAGGTGCCGATGCCGAGGATCGGCATGAGGCTGGTCCACAGCGCATCGGTGTAATCCTGGTAGATCGTCATCGAACCGCGATGGTGCAGCCAGACGCAGATCAACAGCAAAACAGCCATGACAAACAGCGCGATTTTCAGGTTCAGAACCGCTTGGTGATCATCGGCGGCACTGCGCACCGGCGCTGCCGGCCTGGCCACGGCCGAAGGTTGCGCAGGCATTGCACTGGCTTGAGAACTGACCGCAGTCGAAGGCTCGAGCGGTTTGCTCGTCGCAACGGCAACCGGTTTTGCCGGTGGTGATACAGGCTGAGTCAGCTCACTCAGCCGCTGCGACATCGAAGCGGACAGGCACTGACCGGTGGTGCAGTTGTCGCGCAGACGCAACCACTGTCGCTGCGCCTCACGTACTTGATTGGGGTTAGCGGCGTTTTGCAGCGCACGAACATATTCGGCGTTCAATTGCTCATCGAGCACACCCAGGGCACCCTGCGCGCAGATCGCTTTCTCAGCGAAACTGACGGCTTTGGCACAATCAAAACTCGCTGCCGATACCTGGGCAGCACACAGCGCCAGCCACAAACCCATGAGGCTTGAGCCGAGAGACAAACGTGACATAGTCGAAATCCCTTTTAATGTGTTCGCTCAAGCCCGCACCCGTTCAGGCGCCGGCCGAGCACTTCCTTTTTTCCTGTCGCCGCACGAACGACAGGCAAGAAAAAGCCCCCTCGCGAGGGGGCCTTCTCAACCCTTTCGGGTTAGCCGATGCTCACACCGTGAGCTTCCGCCAGAGGCTTCAGGCCGCCGGCGAAACCTTGGCCGATGGCCTTGAACTTGAACTCTTCACCGTTGCGATACAGCTCACCGAAGATCATCGCGGTTTCGGTGGAAGCGTCTTCGCTCAGGTCATAGCGAGCCAGTTCCTTGCCGTCAGCCTTGTTGACCACACGGATGTAGGCGTTCGACACCTGACCGAAGCTTTGCTTGCGAGCGTCGGCGTCGTGGATGGTTACCGCAAACACCAGCTTCTTCACAGCAGCAGCCAGACCGTTGAGTTTGACGGTAGCTTGCTCGTCATCACCTTCGCCAGCGCCCGAGCGGTTGTCGCCCATGTGCTCGACGGAACCGTCGGCGGAGGTTTTGTTGTTGTAGAAAATGAAGCTATTGTCGTCGAGCACTTTGCCGTTTTCACCGACGATGAAAATCGACGCATCGAGATCGAACTCGGTGCCGTCAGTAACACGCGGATCCCAACCCAGGCCGACGATCACTTCGGTCAAGCCAGGAGCTTCTTTGGACAGCGAGACGTTGCCACCTTTGGACAGACTTACAGCCATGTTCAGATTCCTTTTGCTGGGGGTTGTTTAGAAGTTCATGCCGTAGTTGTTGGCCAGGGCGCGCAGGCCACCGGCGTAACCCTGACCCACGGCGCGGAATTTCCACTCGCCGTTGTTGCGGTACAGTTCAGCGAAGACCATCGCCGTTTCGGTCGAAGCGTCTTCAGCCAGGTCGTAGCGAACCACTTCGGCGCTGGTCACGTCGTTGACGACGCGAATGAAAGAACCACCGACCTGGCCAAAGCTCTGTTTGCGCGACTCGGCGTCGTGGATGGTGACGATGAACACAACCTTGTCCACGTCAGCCGGGATACGGCTCAGGTCGACCTTGATCACTTCGTCGTCGCCGTCGCCTGCACCTGTGCGGTTGTCGCCAGTGTGCTCGACCGAACCGTCCAGGCTCTTGAGCTGGTTGTAGAAAATGAAGTCGGCTTCGCTGCGAACCTTGCCGTTAGCACCCAGCAGAAGAGCGCTCGCGTCCAGGTCAAACTCGGCGCCGTCAGTTGCACGCGGGTCCCAGCCCAGGCCTACCAGAATCTTGCTCAGGCTCGGGTCGGTTTTGGTCAGAGACAGGTTTGCACCCTTTTGAAGAGTCAGTGCCATGGGTATTACTCCTTGTGGTAAAGACGATTACTTATTGGTTTTCGACCGGTGCGTCTTCTTCCTTTCCGGGGAAGATCAGACTGGCAACGACACCGATCGCCAATACAACCATTACGATCAGCAAACTGGTGTTCGCATCAATGGTGTAGCCGTGGTGGAACATGTGATCCGTTGCATTCAAGCCCAGCTTGACGGCAATGAAGAACAACAGCGCGATCACCGATTTTTCCAGGTGAACGAGGTAGCGTTTCAGCGCTTCGAGTACGAAGTACATGGTCCGCAGGCCCAGAATCGCGAAGAGCATGGCCGAGTAAACGATCAGCGGCTCACGGCTCACGGCGATCACCGCCGGTACGGAGTCGAACGCGAACAGCACGTCGGAAACTTCCGCGACCACCAGGCACAGGAACAGCGGCGTGGCAAAAATGGTGCCCTTGGCTGCCAGCGACATGCCCTGGTTTTCAGGCTTTTTCAGTTCCACTTCGAGCTGCTTGCGCGACACGAAGAAGTTGTGGCCATACAGCTTCGGCCAAACCGGGAAAAGCTTTTGTGCGAAGCGGTAGGCCATGTGCTTGGAATAGTCTTCCTCTTCCTCGTCATCACCGCCGCTGCGCAACATCATGACGGCCGTCCAGGCGACGATCACCGCGAAGACGATTTCGACCCATGGGCCGAAAGCCAGCAGGCCGGTACCGATCGCCACGAAAATCCCGCGGAACACGATCGCACCGATGATGCCCCAGTACAGAACGCGGTGGCGCATGCCATCCGGCACTTTGAACCAGGCGAAAATCGCCATGAACACAAAGAGGTTGTCGACGCTGAGAACTTTCTCAAGCGCATAACCGGTGACGAACAGGCTCGCGACCTCAGGCCCGTGCTCGTAGTACAGGAAGCCTGCAAACGCCAGCGAGATCGCAATCCAGAAAATCGACCAGATCGAGGCTTTAGCCAGCGAAATGGGTTTGTCGCCACGGTGGGTGACCATGTCGAGCAGCAGCGCGCCCACCGCGATCCCGACGAACACCGCCATCGTCAGCGGGGGAAATCCAATGTGACTGTCCAAGGTCCAGCTCCTTAAAGTTCGAAATCAGCCGGGCTCAAACCCAGCTCAAGGCAAATCTGACGGCAAGCCGCTTTTTCTTTGTCGTCGAAGTTGCCATCCGACGCACCGATGGCGCAGGCGACGCGCACCAGCAGACGACCGGCACCGGCATCGTTCTTGATCTTGCCGATGGTCTTCAGCGCTTCCGCCTGACCGATCTGATAGTCGAACTCGAACTTTTCGCAGTGACCATTGAACGACTTGATGACGTCGGCCATGTTGAACACTTTCAGTTCCGGCGAGTTGCTGATGAACCCGGCCATCTTGGTTTTCTCGGCAGAGGAGATCTCACCGTCGGCCGAGGCGACCAGTGCACAGGCGGCTGTCACGGCATCCATGAACTTCTGGTTTTTGAACTTGCTGACCTCGCTGGTCAGTTTGTCCCGGGCTATTGCCGCGTTTTCTTTAAGCCATGCAAACATTTTGAGGTCCTCTGAAAGGCGGGGCCCCAAGCCCCGCCGAAGTCACTATTTCGAGCCGGCACGCCAGCTCATGCCCCATCCATAGGCTTTGTCCACCGCCGAATGACCACGGTGGAAGTCCACACGCCGGGACACCTTTACGGCACCGTTGACGTTTTCGAGCATGGCAATGGCGCACATGCCATCACGTCCGCCCTCTTCGTTGAGACGTACCTCGATGTCCGGCTGGTTCGGGATGTGGATGGTCACGACACCATCTGTCTCCCGCCAGTTCGGCGCGCCTTCGTAGATGAAGGCGAAGATCAGGATCCGTCGCACTTCCGCCCACTTGGTGCCATTGATGTGCAGCCACTCGCCACCGGCAACAGAGCCGGTACGATCGTCGCCCATCAACTGGATGTACGGTGCGTGATTCAGGCTGCCGAAGCAGTTGCCGAGGGCTTGAACCACGCCCTTTTCACCGTCCTGCAACTCGTACAGGCAACCGACGTCCAGGTCGATCGAGGTGCTGCTCTTGAAGAAGCCGCCGGAGCTGCGCTTGTTCCAGTTCAGGTTGACCTTGATCTCGCCGAAACCGGCAGCAGTCTTCTCCAGGCTGATGGAGCTGCGTGTTTTATCGAGGGTGACCTTGCTCAGGCTGATCGTCGACTTCGGCGCGGCCGGTGCTGGTGGTGGCACGGGTACTGGCGCCGGAGTCGGCGCGGCTGCCGGAGCCGGAGCCGGAGCCGGAGCCGCGACATCAACGCCGAAATGCTTGGCCAGTGGCTCGAGCCCGCCG
>NZ_AKJD01000110.1 GCF_000282515.1 Pseudomonas sp. GM80 | reverse complement strand
ACCTTATTCAGGACGGGACAGCAGACACACAAAGGGGCCATTCGATGCGAGTCGAATGGCCCCTTTTTTTTAGATCAAGGGATCGCAGCCTGCGGCAGCTCCTACAGGGGGTGCGCGATGCCCATGTAGGAGCTGCCGAAGGCTGCGATCTTTTAGCCTTTAACAGATTTCCAGATTTTGCCGACAACGGAAACCACCGCCAACACCACCGCACCAGCGATGATCCCCGCGACACCGTTGAGCAACATCGGCACCGCAAACCCGACACTGCCGGCCGCCGCACCAACGCCTTCAATCCAGTGATGCAGCACCGGCACGCCGTGAGTCAGGATGCCGCCGCCGACCAGGAACATCGCCGCTGTACCGACCACCGACAAGGTTTTCATCATGTACGGCGCAGCGCTGAGAATGCCGCTGCCAATCTTTTTGGCCATCTGCCCAGGCTTCTGCGTCAACCACAGGCCGAGGTCGTCGAGTTTGACGATGCCCGCCACCAGACCGTAAACACCGACCGTCATGACAATGGCGATGCCAGACATCACGATCACTTGCTGAGTCAGCGAAGCGTCCGCCACAGTGCCGAGCGTAATCGCGATGATTTCCGCTGAAAGAATGAAGTCGGTGCGGATTGCGCCTTTGATCTTGTCCTTTTCATACGCCACCAGATCGGTCGCCGGATCGGCCACGGCCTCAGTCAGCTGCGCGTGCCCGGCCTCGTCTTCAGCTTCGCTGTGCAGAAACTTGTGCGCGAGCTTCTCGAACCCTTCGAAACACAGGTACGCACCGCCGACCATCAACAGCGGTGTCACCAGCCACGGCACGAACGCACTGATTGCCAGTGCCAACGGCACGAGGATCAGTTTGTTGACGAACGAACCCTTGGCCACCGCCCAGACCACGGGAATTTCCCGCTCGGCACGCACGCCGGAGACTTGCTGGGCATTGAGCGCCAGATCGTCACCGAGCACACCGGCGGTCTTCTTGGCGGCCATCTTGGTCATCAAGGCAACGTCGTCCAGAACGGTGGCGATATCGTCGATCAGCACCAGCAAACTGCTTCCTGCCATGAATCCTGTTTCCTTCTATGTATGAATGTTGCGAAGCATAACGCGACCACAGACCACACGGGGCATTCTTGAGCGCTGCGCGAGGCCGGTGCTACCATGCGCAACCGCCAGAACAGGCAAGGAACCACCGGGTTTATGAGCACAATCCGCGAGCGCAACAAAGAACTGATCCTGCGTGCCGCCAGTGAGGAGTTTGCCGACAAGGGCTTCGCTGCGACCAAAACCAGCGACATCGCCGCCAAGGCGGGATTGCCCAAGCCCAACGTCTACTATTACTTCAAGTCCAAGGAAAACCTTTACCGCGAGGTATTGGAAAGCATCATCGTGCCGATTCTGCAGGCCTCGACGCCGTTCAACCCGGACGGTGTACCGAGCGAAGTGCTGAGCGGCTACATCCGCTCGAAGATCCGCATCTCCCGCGACCTGCCCTTCGCCTCCAAGGTGTTCGCCAGCGAAATCATGCACGGCGCCCCGCATTTGAGCGCCGACCTGGTCGAGCAGCTCAACGGCCAGGCCAAGCACAACATCGACTGCATCCAGAGCTGGATCGACCGCGGGCAAATCGCCCCGATCGACCCTAATCACCTGATGTTCAGCATCTGGGCGGCGACCCAGACCTACGCCGACTTTGACTGGCAGATTTCTGCGGTCACAGGGAAGGACAAGCTGGACGAGGCGGATTACGAGGCGGCGGCACAGACGATTATCCGGTTGGTGCTGAAGGGGTGTGAGCCGGATCAGTAAGACCGCGGTGATGCTATCGCTGGCAAGCCAGCTCCCACAGGATATGTGTTGTTTGCAAAACTTAAATCCAACACAGGACTGACTTGCCAGCTCCCACAGGGATTTGTGTTGTTTGCAAAATTTGCATCCAACACAGGACTGACTTGCCAACTCTCACAATCACTCATGCAGAAATGCAAAATCTTTGTCCAGCACAAAAACCTGTGGGAGCTGGCTTGCCAGCGATGAAGGCAACTCGGTTTCAGATCAAATCCAAATGGCATCCCACAGCGGATAATCACCCAGCTTTTCCACCAAGCCTGCCCGCAACGGGTTGGCCACTACATACCGCGCCATCTTCACCAAATCCTCCTCCCGCCGCAGTGCACGATCATGAAAGCCTTACTGCCAAAGCGGCCCGCTTCGACCGCTGCACTCGTTCACGTCCCGAGCAATCAAAGATTTGGTTTCCCTCATCAGCCTTCTGAGCGAACAGTTTTCCAGCTCAATCAACCAATGAAAATGATCCGGCATGACTACCCATGCCAACGACTTTGCCAGTCCAACATTTTGCGCGCGACGAAATTGATGAACGACCAATCTGCCCAGAGTGAAATCGGCGAAGATGGGTTTTCGATCAAGTGTGTTCGTGGTCAGTAGATAGATGCGGTTGGGCTCGGCATAGCGACCGGCTCGCAGACGATGTGAAGCAGGAAGATCAGGCAATCCATTGCCCCTTCATGATGGGTTCATCAGAAGGCTAGACCTCAGTGGTCTATTTGGCGGGCTGGTCTTTTTTCTTGATGTGTCAGTCAGGCCGCCATCGCTGGCAAGCCAGCTCCCACAGGTTTTTGTATTGGTTACAAAATCTGAACAAGACAAAAAACCTTGTGGGAGCTGGCTTGCCAGCGATGACAATCGATCAGACGCTAGCGATCAAACCGATACACCCGCATCTCAAACCTCCTCCCCCATCAACCAGCGCAGCGCCTGCGGCAGCGAGGTGTTCCAGTCGTCCGGGAAGGTGTGTCCGGCCTCGTGGGTGCGGGATTTGACCTCGTTGCCGTCGCTGAACAATTGGCGGAAATCGGCGCTCATCTGTAGATTGCCCGGCCCTTCTTTTTTGCCATTGATGACAAACACACGCTTGCCGCGCGCCTTGCTTTCGGTGGGCGTCGGTTGATTGCCGCCGGGTGATAGCAGCAGTGCGCCGGCGTAATCGTCCGGGTGTTGCGCCAACAGCGCGCCAGCGTGTTGCGAACCTTGCGAGAAGCCCATCAAAAACACGCGTTTGCGGTCGATGCATTGCTGGGCTTCGAGGGCTTTGAGGCCTTTCTGCACGGTTTGATGGGTGCCTTCGAAACCGGGGCCGATCCAGCGGAAGCTGTCGACCGCGTTGATCATTTGCGTGCCGTTGATCCCCAGAATGATTGCGCCGGTGTCGGCCAGCGGCTGGTAGTCTGCATCCAGCTCGCCATTGACGCCGTAACCGTGCAGCCACACCACCACCGGGCGGCAGGCTTTGGGCACCGGGATCTTCGCCGACGGATTGAGCACGGAAATCGCGCCAACCTTGCCCTCGGCGATTTTCTTGTAACGCTGCTGCGCGCTGGCCAGTACGGATTTGTAGGTGGCGGTGTCGCGGAGCTCTGAGAAGTCTTCGTCCCCTGCCAGCAGCGGGCCGAACCACAGGCCACGGTCATCGGCCTCCTGCAGATAGCGCAGCGCCAGTCGGTCATCGCCACGACGGGCAAACAGCGCCGCCACCTGATAAGGCGCCAGCAGTTGCTTGGGATCTTCACGGGAGGCTGCCAGGTAAACCGCAATTGCCTGCAACGTGTCGGTTTCTTCGAGCTTCTCGGCCCGCTCCATCAACTCCGGTACATCGTCGGCGTTGAGCAGTGCAGAAACCACCGGGCTCAGCGCGTTAAAGGCGATTTCGTCGGCGTCGGGGGCTTCCGTCGCATGCAGGACGGGCGTGCAGAGGGTGATGGCGGCGGCCATCGTCATGGCAAATAGCGTCTTCACGCAGATCTTCCTTGATACATAAACGAGAGGGGCGGCAGTCTATAGACCCCGCCCCGCTTCGTCATCATCACGCCATCAGACGTGCTGATTTATTTTCCGGTCAGGCCGCCACCCCCGCATCCGCGCGCAGCTCCAGCGCCTCCACCGCTTTAATGGCGACTTGCTCATCGATGTCCGACAGATCGCCGCTGATGCCGATCGCTCCCAGCACATTGCCGGCCTGATCGCGAATCAACACACCGCCCGGTGCCGGCACGACGCTGCCCTGACCCATGCTGTTCAGTGCAGCAATAAAGGCCGGGCGTTGTTGCGCGTCGAGTGCGAGCAGGCGCGAGCCTTTACCCAGGGCAATCGCGCCCCAGGCTTTGCCGATGGCGATATCCGGGCGCAGCAGGCTCGCGCCGTCTTCACGTTGCAGGGTGATCAGGTGGCCGCCGGTATCGAGTACCGCGATGGTCAGCGGCGCGGCGTTGATACCGCGCCCGGCGTTGATGGCTTCGTTGACCAGCTTGACTGCGACTTTCAAGGTTAAAGCGCTCATGGTGCCGTCCTCATTTTGTTATTGGGAAAGTCGTGGGGCTGCGTTTTTCTGCCGCAGCCCGATGCAACAAATAGAACACAATGAGTTATTCTTTTGTATACAATAATTCTCGAAAAGCGCCACATGCGACGAAAAGCCACACTCAGACAGGCTTACGACGAATGAAACAGGCGCTTGAGAAAATGGATTGACCTGCGCCGTCCGCCGTGAATACACTCTGCGCAAAGCCACTTGTATACAATTACAAAACGTAAAGAGGCACAAAACCATGAGCAAAATGAGAGCAATCGAAGCCGCCGTTCTGGTGATGCGCCGTGAAGGGGTTGATACCGCTTTTGGCATCCCGGGCGCTGCCATCAACCCGCTGTACTCCGCCTTGCAAAAAGTCGGTGGCATCGATCACGTCCTTGCTCGCCACGTTGAAGGCGCCTCGCACATGGCCGAGGGCTACACCCGCACCAAGGCCGGCAACATCGGCGTGTGCATCGGTACTTCCGGCCCTGCCGGTACTGACATGGTCACCGGGCTCTACAGCGCCTCGGCCGACTCGATTCCAATCCTCTGCATTACCGGCCAGGCACCCCGCGCCCGTATGCACAAGGAAGACTTCCAGGCTGTCGACATCACCAGCATCGTCAAGCCAGTCACCAAGTGGGCAACCACTGTTCTGGAGCCGGGCCAAGTGCCTTACGCGTTCCAGAAAGCCTTCTTTGAAATGCGCTCCGGCCGTCCAGGCCCGGTGCTGATCGACCTGCCGTTCGACGTGCAGATGGCCGAAATCGAATTCGACATCGACGCTTACCAGCCGCTGCCATTGGCCAAGCCGACCGCAACTCGCGTTCAGGTCGAGAAAGCGTTGGCTTTGCTCGATCAGGCCGAGCGTCCATTGCTGGTTGCCGGCGGCGGCATCATCAACGCCGACGCCAGCGATCTGCTGGTTGAATTCGCTGAGCTGACCGGCATCCCGGTGATCCCGACCCTGATGGGCTGGGGCACCATCCCGGACGATCACCCGTTGATGGTCGGCATGGTCGGTCTGCAGACTTCGCACCGTTACGGCAACGCCACCATGCTGAAATCCGACGTGGTGTTGGGGATCGGCAACCGTTGGGCCAACCGCCACACCGGTTCGGTTGACGTTTACACCGAAGGCCGCAAGTTCATTCACGTCGACATCGAAGGCACGCAGATCGGTCGTGTGTTCACGCCGGATCTGGGCATCGTTTCCGACGCTGCTGCCGCGCTGACCGTGTTCATCGAAGTCGCTCGTGAATGGCAAGCCGCCGGCAAACTGAAAAATCGCAGCGCCTGGCTGCAAGACTGCCAGCAGCGTAAAGCCAGCCTGCATCGCAAAACCCACTTCGACAACGTGCCGGTGAAACCACAGCGCGTTTACGAAGAAATGAACCAGGTGTTCGGCAAGGACACCTGCTACGTCAGCACCATTGGTCTGTCGCAGATTGCCGGCGCGCAGTTCCTGCACGTCTACAAGCCGCGTCACTGGATCAACTGCGGCCAGGCAGGCCCTTTGGGCTGGACCATTCCGGCAGCGCTGGGCGTGGTGAAGGCCGATCCGAACCGCAAAGTCGTGGCCCTGTCGGGGGACTATGACTTCCAGTTCATGATCGAAGAACTGGCGGTCGGCGCTCAGTTCAAACTGCCGTACATCCACGTCGTGGTGAACAACTCGTACCTGGGTCTGATCCGTCAGGCACAGCGCGGGTTCGAAATGGACTACTGCGTGCAGCTGTCCTTCGATAACCTGAACGCGCCGGAACTCAACGGTTACGGTGTTGACCACGTCGCAGTGGCTGAAGGCCTTGGCTGTAAAGCGCTGCGTGTGTTCGAGCCATCGGAAATCGCCCCTGCCCTGCGCAAGGCCGAACAGATGATCGAAGAGTTCAAGGTGCCGGTCATCGTCGAGATCATTCTGGAGCGTGTGACCAACATCTCCATGGGTACCGAGATCAACGCCGTCAACGAATTCGAAGACCTGGCGCTGGTCGGCAACGATGCGCCAACGGCGATTTCGCTGCTTGATTAACTGCTGACCGCTGATCGTTCCCACGCTCTGCGTGGGAACGCAGCCCGGGACGCTCTGCGTCCCAAAGCGGACGCAGAGCGTCCATTGAGGCATTCCCACGCAGAGCGTGGGAACGAGAATCTAGAACGGGAGACCACCATGCCGCGTTTCGCAGCCAACCTGTCCATGCTGTTCACCGAACAGGATTTCCTTGCCCGTTTCGACGCCGCCGCCAAGGCTGGTTTCAGCGGTGTCGAGTACCTGTTCCCGTACGATTTCAGCTCTGCCGAAATCAAGGCCAAGCTCGACGCCAACGGTCTGACCCAAGTGCTGTTCAACCTGCCGGCCGGTGACTGGGCCAAGGGCGAGCGCGGTATCGCCTGCCTGCCGGATCGGGTCGAAGAGTTCCGCGCCGGTGTCGATCTGGCGATTGCTTACGCACAAGTGCTGGGCAACACCCAGATCAACTGCCTGGCCGGTATCCGTCCACAAGGCGTTGACGATGTCACCGTGGAAAAAACCTTCGTTGCCAACCTGAAATACGCGGCCGACAAGCTGCAAGCGGCGGGCATCAAACTGGTGATGGAAGCGATCAACACCCGCGACATCCCGGGTTTCTACCTGAACAACACGGCGCAAGCCCTGTCGATTCGCGAACAGGTCGGCAGCGCCAACCTGTATCTGCAATACGACATCTATCACATGCAAATCATGGAAGGCGATCTGGCCCGCACCCTGCAATCGCACCTGGGCGAGATCAACCATGTGCAGCTCGCGGACAACCCGGGACGCAACGAACCAGGCACCGGTGAGATCAACTACCGCTTCCTGTTCGAACACCTGGATCGCATCGGTTATCAGGGTTGGGTCGGTTGCGAGTACAAGCCGCTGACCACCACCGAAGCAGGCCTCGGCTGGTTGAAGTCGCACAACGCAATCTGACAAACACATGACCCTGTAGGAGCTGCCGCAGGCTGCGATCTTTTGATCTTGTTATTTTGAAGATCAAGATCAAAAGATCGCAGCCTGCGGCAGCTCCTACAGGGAGACATACAAAAACAAGAGGATTTTCTCATGGCTAAAATCGGATTTATCGGCACCGGCATCATGGGCCACCCAATGGCTTCGAACCTGCAGAAAGCCGGTCACAGCCTGTTCCTGTCGGCGCACCACGACGCCGCCCCGGCCGACCTGGTTGCCGCTGGCGCCGTCGCCCTGGCCAACCCGCGCGAAGTCGCGCAGGAAGCTGAATTCATCATCGTCATGGTGCCGGATACCCCACAGGTTGACGACGTACTGTTCCGCGCCGACGGCGTTGCCGCTGGCCTGAGCAAAGGCAAAATCGTCATCGACATGAGCTCGATCTCGCCGACCGCCACCAAAGCTTTCGCCGCGAAGATCAACGAGAAAGGCGCGCAGTACCTCGACGCCCCGGTTTCCGGTGGTGAAGTCGGCGCCAAGGCCGCGACGCTGAGCATCATGATCGGTGGCGACGCCGATGCCTTCGAACGCGCGCTGCCGCTGTTCCAGGCCATGGGCAAGAACATCACCCTGGTCGGTGGCAATGGCGACGGTCAAACCGCCAAAGTCGCGAATCAGATCATCGTCGCCCTGAACATTCAGGCCGTCGCTGAAGCCCTGCTGTTCGCTTCGAAAAACGGTGCTGATCCGGCCAAGGTGCGTGAAGCACTGATGGGTGGTTTCGCGTCCTCGAAGATCCTTGAAGTGCACGGCGAGCGCATGATCAAAGGCACTTTCGATCCAGGCTTCCGCATCAGCCTGCACCAGAAAGACCTGAACCTGGCCCTGCAAGGCGCCAAGGAGCTGAACATCAACCTGCCGAACACCGCCAACGCCCAGCAAGTGTTCAGCACCTGCGCAGCGATCGGTGGCAGCAACTGGGATCACTCGGCGTTGATCAAAGGTCTGGAACACATGGCCAACTTCTCGATCCGCGACAACAAATAAGCCACTGCCCCGTCGCTCGTTCCCACGCTCTGCGTGGGAATGCAGCCCGGGACGCTCCGCGTCCCTGCCGAAGCGGACGCAGAGCGTCCATTGAGGCATTCCCACGCAGAGCGTGGGAACGATCATCAGCATTAACCAAGAACAATAAGATTGGGAGCCCGCCATGTCGGTCGATCCGCAACAACTGCTGCGCGAGCTGTTTGCCACAGCCATCGACGCGGCCCATCCGAACCAGGTTCTCGAAGCCCATCTGCCTGCCGATCGTACCGGCCGGGTGATCGTCATCGGCGCCGGCAAAGCCGCCGCTGCCATGGCGCAAGTGGTCGAGCGCTGCTGGCAAGGTGAAGTGTCTGGTCTGGTGGTGACCCGTTACGGTCACGGCGCCCCCTGCGAAAAAATCGAAGTGGTCGAAGCCGCGCATCCGGTGCCGGACGCTGCCGGTCTGGCCGTGGCCAAACGAGTACTCGAACTGGTCAGCAACCTGACCGAAGACGACCGCGTAATCTTCCTGCTCTCCGGTGGCGGCTCGGCCCTGCTGGCGTTGCCGGCCGCAGGCATCACCCTCGCCGACAAGCAATCGATCAACAAAGCCTTGCTCAAATCCGGCGCGACCATCGGCGAGATGAACTGCGTGCGCAAGCACCTCTCGGCGATCAAGGGTGGCCGTCTCGGCAAGGCCTGCTGGCCTGCCACTGTCTACACCTACGCGATTTCCGATGTACCGGGCGACCTCGCCACGGTCATCGCTTCCGGCCCGACCGTGGCCGACCCAAGCACTTCCGCCGAAGCGCTGGCGATCATCAAACGCTACGGCATCGAGATCCCGGCTTCCGTGCGCACCTGGCTGCAAAGCCCTGAGTCGGAAACCGTCAAACCCGGCGACCCAAGCCTCGCGCGCAGCCACTTCCAGTTGATCGCCCGTCCTCAGCAATCGCTGGATGCCGCTGCGGTGAAATGTCGTCAGGCCGGTTTCAGCACGCTGATCCTTGGCGACCTCGAAGGCGAGTCGCGCGAAGTGGCGAAAGTCCACGCCGGCATCGCCCGCCAGATCATCAACCACGGTCAGCCATTGGCAGCGCCGTGCGTGATTTTGTCCGGTGGCGAAACCACCGTGACCGTGCGCGGCAATGGCCGTGGCGGACGCAACGCCGAATTCCTTCTGAGCCTGACCGAAAATCTCAAAGGCCAGCCGGGCGTCTATGCCCTGGCCGGTGACACCGACGGCATCGACGGCTCGGAAGACAACGCCGGCGCGATCATGACCCCGGACAGCTACGCCCGCGCCGCCGCCCTCGGTTTGAGCGCCAGCGACGAGCTGGATAACAACAACGGCTACGGCTATTTCTCGGCGCTCGATGCGCTGATCGTCACCGAGCCGACCCGCACCAACGTCAACGACTTCCGCGCCATTCTGATCCTTGAGAGCTGCAAATCATGACGCCTGATAAAAAGGTCAAAATCCTCGCCACCCTCGGACCTGCTGTCGATGGCATCGAAGACATCCGCGAACTGGTCGAGGCCGGGGTGAATATCTTCCGCCTGAACTTCAGCCACGGCGATCACGCCGACCACGCCAAGCGCTATCAGTGGATCCGCGAAGTCGAGCGTCAGCTCAACTACCCGCTGGGCATTCTGATGGACTTGCAGGGGCCGAAACTGCGCGTCGGCAAGTTTGCTGAAGGCAAGGTGCAACTGCATCGTGGTCAGGCCTTCCGTCTCGATCTGGACGCAACGCCGGGCGATGAGCGCCGGGTGAATCTGCCGCATCCGGAAATCATTGCCGCGCTGGAAGCGGGCATGGATCTGCTGCTCGACGACGGCAAACTGCGTCTGCGTGTGGTGACCAAGTACGACGATGCGATCGACACCACCGTGCTCAATGGCGGCGAATTGTCGGACCGCAAAGGCGTCAACGTGCCGCAAGCCGTGCTCGACCTCAGCCCGCTGACCGCCAAGGATCGCCGTGATTTGAGCTTCGGTCTGGAATTGGGTGTGGACTGGGTCGCGCTGTCGTTTGTGCAGCGTCCGCAGGACATCATCGAAGCCCGCGCACTGATCGGCGACAAAGCCTTTCTGATGGCGAAAATCGAAAAGCCTTCCGCCGTTGAACAACTGCGCGAAATCGCTGAATTGAGTGACGCGATCATGGTGGCTCGCGGTGACCTCGGCGTCGAAGTGCCGGCCGAGAGCGTGCCGCAGATCCAGAAAAACATCATCACCACCTGCCGCGAACTCGGCAAACCGGTGGTGGTGGCGACGCAGATGCTCGAGTCGATGCGCTTCTCCCCTGCCCCGACCCGCGCCGAGGTGACTGACGTCGCCAACGCCGTGGCCGAAGGCGCTGACGCGGTGATGCTGTCGGCAGAAACGGCGTCCGGCGAGTACCCGCTGGAAGCCGTGCAGATGATGAGCAAGATCATCCGCCAAGTGGAGAACGGCCCGGACTATCAGACTCAGCTCGACGTCAGCCGGCCGAAGGCGGAAGCGACTGTTTCCGATGCGATCAGCTGCGCGATTCGTCGCATCAGCAACGTGCTGCCGGTGGCGGTGCTGGTCAACTACAGCGAGTCGGGCACCTCAAGTTTGCGTGCCGCGCGGGAACGGCCAAAAGCGCCGATCCTCAACCTCACGCCGAACCTGCAAACCGCGCGTCGTTTGAGCGTGGCGTGGGGCATTCATTCGGTGGTCAACGATCGCCTGCGTCAGGTTGACGAAGTCTGCTCGACCGCGCTGGAAATCGCCCAGGCCCAAGGCATGGCCGAACGTGGTGACACGCTGCTGATCACCGCCGGCGTGCCGTTTGGTCAGCCTGGATCGACTAACTCGCTGCGTATCGAAACATTGATTTAACCGCCCACCATGATCGTTCCCACGCTCTGCGTGGGAATGCGGCCCGGGACGCTCTGCGTCCCAAGAGCAGACGCAGAGCGTCCTTTGAGGCATTCCCACGCAGAGCGTGGGAACGATCAACTGCCCAGATTTTCTCAACATGCCTGCCAATCATTTCAACACCCACTGCCCCGACTGGGCCGAGGCTTTACTCAACGGTTTCAGTCAAATATTCCTCCAGCGCCATCCGCTGTGCGGCCTGCTGTGCCTGTTGGCGATCCTGCTGACCGCGCCGGTGCTGTTCGCCGGTGCGCTGCTCGGCGCCGTCGCCGGTTTGCTCACCGCGCAACGGCGCAACTACGCCAAGGCTGATCGTCAGGCCGGACTGTTCAGCTACAACGGCATCTTGCTCGGCTTGCTGCTGAGCCTGTATTTCCCGTGGTCGCCAATGCTGCCACCACTGATTCTCGCCGCTGGCGGTTTGAGTGCGATGGTCACACAGCAATGGCTCAAACATGTTTACAGCAGCCGATCGATTCCGGCCTACACCTCGCCGTTCGTGGCCATGAGTTGGGTATTGCTGCTGTTCGCCGAACCGTCGGCGCCGATGGCGCCTATCGAGATGAACACGTGGAACCTGCTCGCCGCCGAACTGCGTGGTTTGGGCCAGGTAATGTTCCTCGGTCATCCACTGGCCGGCGCATTGATCGCGATCGGTTTGCTGATCGCTGATCGCCGCGCCTTTGGCTGGGCACTGCTGGCCTCGGCGATTGGCCTCGGTTCCAGCCTGCTGCACCACGAAACCAGCGCTGCGCTTTCAGGCCTGGGCAGCTACAACGCCGTACTGGCCGCCCTCGCCTTCAGCAGCCAACGCCAACAACCGTGGCTGCCGCTACTCGGCACCGTTCTCGCGTTGCTGGTGACGCCGCTGTTTGCCGCCATCGGCCTGGCCACTTTGACCGCGCCCTTCATCCTCGCCGGCTGGCTGATCCGCGCCGGCATCCAGATGCTCGGTAAAACCCCGGTCGAGCATGCGCCTTGCGCTCATGGGGAGAATCAACCTAGGCTGCGCTGATCTTCGATTCAGGCATTTTCCATGGACAGCAGCAACAGTTGGCGCGAACGGCTTTACGTGATGATTTTCCAGAGCGACACCCGCGCAGGGCGTCGCTTCGACGGCATCTTGCTGTTGATCATCCTCGCCAGTCTGGTGATCGTGATGCTCGACAGCATCGACAGCATTCACCGCAACTACGCGAACGTGCTGGCCTACATCGAGTGGGGCTTCACGATCATCTTTCTCGGCGAGTACATCCTGCGTCTGTACTGCTCACCGAAGCCGCTACGCTATGCCTTCAGCTTTTACGGGCTGGTGGATTTGCTGGCGATCGTGCCCGGCATCCTTGCCCTGTATTACAGCGATGCGCAGTACCTGCTGATCATCCGGATCATCCGCATGCTGCGGATCTTCCGCGTACTCAAACTCAGCCCGTACCTCAAGCAAGCCAACTATTTGATGTCGGCGCTGCGCGGCAGCAAGCAGAAGATCGTCGTGTTTCTGGTCAGCGTCTGCACGCTGGTGACGGTGTTTGGCACGTTGATGTACGTGATCGAAGGCCCGGAGCATGGCTTCACCAGCATCCCCAAAGGCATCTATTGGGCTATCGTCACGTTGACCACCGTGGGCTTCGGCGACATCGTGCCGAAGACTCCGCTGGGCCAGGTCATTTCGTCGCTGGTGATGATCACCGGTTACTCGATCATCGCCGTGCCGACGGGGATTTTCACCGCCGAACTGGCCAACGCCATGCGCGGCGAACAGCTGCAACACGACTGCCCGGTGTGCAAGAAAAACAGCCACGAACATGGCGCGGCGTTCTGCTCGCGCTGCGGTAATGCGCTGTTCAAGAAAGTGGAATAAGCAAAGAGCTTTTTAATCTTTAAACGACTATACGTGCCCCGTTATAGTCAGTGGCAATTGAACATCACCCCCCCTGTAGGAGCTGCCGAAGGCTGCGATCTTTTGATCTGGTTTTATGAGATCAAGATCAAAAGATCGCAGCCTTCGGCAGCTCCTACATAAATAGATAACAAGGAATGCGCAGTGAAAAAACTCTTTGGCGCCTCACTTCTCGCCGCCGGCCTGGCCTTGGCCAACCTCGCTCAGGCAGCCCCGACGCTGCTCAACGTTTCCTACGACGTGATGCGCGATTTCTACAAGGACTACAACACTGCGTTCCAGAAACACTGGCAAGCCGAGCACAACGAAAACATCACCGTGCAGATGTCTTTCGGCGGTTCGAGCAAGCAAGCGCGTTCGGTGATCGATGGCCTGCCGGCTGACGTCATCACCATGAACATGGCCACCGACATCAACGCCCTCGCCGACAACGGCAAACTGGTGCCGGAGAACTGGGTCACGCGTCTGCCGAACAACAGCGCGCCATTCACCTCCGCCACCGTGTTCATCGTCCGCAAAGGCAACCCGAAAGCCCTGAAAGACTGGCCGGATCTGCTCAAGGATGGCGTGCAAGTGATCGTGCCCAACCCGAAAACCTCGGGTAACGGCCGCTACACCTACCTGTCGGCCTGGGGTTATGTACTGAAAAATGGTGGTGACGAGAACAAGGCCAAGGATTTCGTCGGCAAACTGTTCAAGCAAGCGCCGGTACTGGACACCGGTGGCCGCGCCGCGACCACCACGTTCATGACCAACCAGATCGGCGACGTGCTGGTGACCTTCGAAAACGAAGCGGAAATGATTGCCCGCGAGTTCGGTCGTGATCAGTTTGAAGTGATCTACCCGAGCGTCTCGGCCGAGGCTGAGCCGCCGGTGTCGGTGGTCGATAAAGTCGTCGACAAGAAAGGTTCGCGCGCGGCGGCGGATGAATATCTGAAGTACCTGTGGTCGCCGAAAGGTCAGGAGATTGCGGCGGCAAACTACCTGCGTCCGCGTGATCCGGCAGTGTTGGCGAAGTACACCGATCGTTTCCCGAAAGTTGATTTTCTGTCCGTAGAAAAGACCTTCGGCGACTGGCGCACCGTGCAAAAGACTCACTTCAATGACGGCGGTGTCTTCGATCAGATCTACACCGGCCAGTAACACCTGATCCCCTGTAGGAGCTGCCGCAGGCTGCGATCTTTTGATCTTTGTTGTTAACAGCTCAAGATCAACAGATCGCAGCCTTCGGCAGCTCCTACAGGGGGATTTTGTTTAGGCTGTTACATCGGTGGGGTGACGCCGTCCTTGCCGGCGGAGATCGATTGCGCTGTCAGCGTGCCTTCCGCGCTTTGTGTGACGAAGGTGACGATCTTCACCCCTACCTTCAGCAAGCTTCTGTCGCCCGGCGTCAGATTGACGATCGGCACATCCTCCGGCACCAGGATCTTCTGTTGCCCGCCCTTGTAGTTCACCGTCAGCACCCGCCCGTTGCTCACCACCAGATCGCCGACGCTGCCATTGGTCATGCTGCTGCCCTTGGCCAGATCGAACGGCCGATGACCATCGCCACTTCCGGCCAATTCCGGCGGAAACACATGCACTTCCAGCGCCTTGAGCGTGCCATCTTCCTGGGGCATTGCCGCCGAACCAATGTAACTGCCGGGTTTGATGTCTTCGATATTGCCCAGAGTGACGGCGCGAACCTTGGTGTCGCCGGTCAACTGGATCACCACGTTCTCGCCGCTGTTGACGTGGACTTTCAAGCTGTCGGCACTGACCCCGGTGATCTCGCCGCGCACACCGAGGCGCATGCCCGGTGCATCGGCGGCCTGCACGCTCGTCGCGCCCAGCAGGCTGATCAGGACAATCGTTGCGGTGTGGCGAAGCTGCTGACGAAACATTGCAATCCTCCGGTCATAAATGTTGAACAAACCAATGCAAACATAAGCACGCTATCGAACAGGATGTAAGTGAATGTATCATCGACCCTCAACGGTCGGACGCAAGGTCCGCCGATGGATGACAGCAGATTGCACACGGTCATTCCGCAACGGAATAACTGATATCAACCGCCGGCGTCTTCTGCCCGCGCGGTTTGTCCCATAGCCTCACTGCATTCCCTTTCGCTGGATCGAGAAACCTTATGACCACTGCCACTCACGCAATGACCCGAGGCATGGTGCTGCTGTTCGCCTTCTGCTGCGGCGCCATTGTTGCCAACATTTACTACGCACAGCCGATCATCGGTCTGATCGCGCCGGACATCGGCCTGAGCGACACCATGGCCAGCTTCATCGTCTCGCTGACGCAGATCGGTTATGCGCTGGGCCTGTTCTTCCTGGTACCGCTGGGCGATCTACTGGAGAACCGCCGGCTAATGATCATCACCACCGTGGTGGCAATTGCCAGCCTGTTGGCGGCGGCGTTTACCGATCAGCCCAATGTGTTTCTGCTGATCTCTTTGCTGGTGGGGTTCAGCTCGGTGTCGGTGCAGATTCTGATTCCTTTGGCGGCGCATTTGGCGCCGGAAGAATCCCGTGGCCGCGTCGTTGGCGGGATCATGGGCGGTTTGTTGCTGGGCATTCTGCTGGCACGTCCAGTGTCGAGCGTGGTCGCCGACCATTTAGGTTGGCGGGCGATGTTCATGATTGCTGCTGCACTGATGGCGGCGATCAGCGTGGTGCTGGCGCTGACTGTGCCCAAGCGCCAGCCAGATCACAGCGCCACCTATGGCCAACTGCTCGGCTCGCTGTGGACGCTGTTGCGCCAGCAACCGGTACTGCGTCAGCGTGCGTTTTATCAGGGCTGCATGTTCGCAACCTTCAGCCTGTTCTGGACCGCCGTGCCGCTGGAACTGGCGCGTAACCATGGCCTGTCGCAAAGCGAGATCGCGATTTTTGCCCTTGTTGGCGCCATCGGTGCCATCGCCGCGCCGATCAGCGGCCGCCTGGCCGACGCCGGCCACACTCGCATCGCTTCGTTGCTGGCCATGGTCTTCGCCAGCCTGAGCTTTTTGCCCGCCTTCATTCATCCGGCCTACAGCGTCATCGGTCTGGCCATAACCGGTGTAGTGCTCGACTTCTGCGTGCAGATGAACATGGTCCTTGGCCAGCGCGCGGTCTACTCGCTGGACGCAAAAAGCCGTGGCCGTCTGAACGCGCTGTACATGACCAGCATCTTTATCGGCGGCGCGTTTGGTTCGTCGGTGGCCAGTGCGGTGTACGAACACGGCGGCTGGTTGTGGATCGTGATTGTCGGGAGTGTGTTTCCGCTGTTGGCGTTGTTGCGGTTCTTGAGTGCTTCCCAGCGTGGTTCATTGGCGACGGCGTAAGGCGTCAAAAGCTTCGCGAGCAGGCTCGCTCCCACAGGTTATTCATTTAGCCTGGGGGAGCGATGAGGCTTAATACCGAACCAGTTTTTCCATCGCCGCATCCGCCAGAAAGGAGGAGCGGCTTTTGACGTTGTGCTCGCGCACATAACGGTCGATTCGCTGAATCACATAGCCGGGCAACGTTACGTTGACCTTTTCGGTCTTGCCGAGATAGGGCGAGATATCCAGCTCCAGCATGCCCCAGCCCATGTCGGCGTATTCCGGATTGTTGCGATGCGCACCCGCAGAGGTTGGCAGCGGAATCGACTCGCCGTCCGCGGCAATGTCCTGCAGCAGGATGTGCGCGATTTCTACCGCCGCGTTGTAAGCATCCTCAAACGAATCCCCCGCCGTCACGGCGCCGGGAATATCGGGTATCTGAATACCGATGGCGGTATTTTCGTCACCCCATTCAATGCAGATTGGATATTGCATTATGGATCTCCTTGGTAACTGGCTGGCGGGTTGTGCAACCCGGCACGCCTCCTGATGCTTTTGACCGTCCCCAGTGGCAAATCCTTTTTCGGGTGAGGGACGGGAATCGTGTACGGGTTGTATCGGTGAGTGAAGATGTGATGACTGCCGGTGATCCGATCCAGCACCCACCCGGCCTCCTCCAGCTCCTTGATCAATTGCCTGCTTTGCACCTCGCCTCCTTGGCCTGGCCTTTCAAAAGTAACCCTAGAGTTATCTTTACTCAAGCACAGAAAACCGCAAAGCGACGTCCGGTTGTTTTGCCGAGTGTGAGTTTTCATTCATTCCCCCTGAGCATGAATGCTATGCCACGCAGCTGCGTTCCCCCGCGCGCGCCTGACGGTCACTCTTGAACCCAGCCACTACCGGCGCCTCTTCAGGACTTTCGACCATGACCCTGCAAGCAAAACTCGATGCCTTCAAAGCCGACTTCAAAGCCGGCAAACCGCCTTACAACGCCCCGGCCAACATCCTCCCGGTGATGGAGCGCGCCACCGCTGAATTGATCGCCTCGGGTGCCGCCAGTCGTGCCTTGAAAGTCGGCGACATCGCACCGCTGTTCACCCTCAAGGACCCCGAGGGCAATACCGTCTCGTCTGCCGACAGGCTGGCACAAGGGCCTTTGGTACTGACGTTTTATCGTGGCGTCTGGTGCCCGTACTGCAACATGGAGTTGCAGGCATTACAGGCTTTTCTGCCGGCGATTCGGGACGCTGGGGCAAGCCTGCTGGCGATTTCACCGCAGATCGCCGCCAACAGCCGCAAGTCGCAACGGATCAACGAACTGCAATTCCCGATCCTCAGCGATCCGCGCAATGACGTCGCGGCAGCCTTCGGGTTGCGCTTTGAACTGCCAGACTATTTGATCGAGCTGTACAAAAATCTGCGCAACGACCTGCCGACCTTCAACGACGATCCAGCCTGGACCTTGCCGATGCCGGCGCGTTATGTGATCGGTCAGGACGGCGTGATTCGTTACGCCGAGGTCAACCCGGATTACACTCAGCGTCCCGAGCCTGAAGCGATGCTGGATGCATTGCGTGGCTGAATCACTGACCTGCCCTGGAGTTGCCATGACCCGCCGTACCTTCCTCATCACCGGCGCCAGCAAAGGCATTGGCCGGGCGCTGGCCGAACATCTCGACCGCGCCGGGCATCGCGTGGTGGGGATCGCTCGCCAGCCGGATTTGAGCTTTCCGGGGATTCTGTTTCCGCTGGACCTGAGCGATCGCAAGCTGACCGGCGAAGTGCTCGCGGAACTGGCGCGCACGTATGAGTTCGACGGGCTGGTGAACAATGTCGGGCTGGTGCGCCCGCAGGCGTTGGGTGATATCGATCTGGACGCCTTCGATGACGTGATGCGGCTGAATCTGCATTCGGCGTTGCAGGCGACGCAGGCGTTGTTGCCGGGAATGCGCACGCGGGGTTGGGGTCGGGTGGTGAATATCTCCAGCCTGACGGTGTTGGGCATTACTCAGCGCACGGCGTACGCAGCGGCGAAAGCGGCGCTGGTCAGCTTCACCCGCTCATGGGCGCTGGAACTGGCGCAGACCGGGATCACCGTGAACGCGGTGGCACCGGGACCGACCGAGACCGAGCTGTTCCGCGCCAACAATCCGCCGGGCAGCAAGGGTGAGGCGCGCTATCTGGCCGGGGTGCCGATGGGGCGGCTGGGGCAGCCGGAAGAGATTGCCTCGGCGATTGCGTTTCTGCTTTCCGAGCAGAGCGGCTTCATCACCGGGCAAACCTTGTTTGTCGATGGCGGCGCATCAGTCGGTAAGGCCGCAATCTAATCAACAACAAAAATCCCCTGTAGGCCTTCGCCTGCTCGCGATAGCGTTCGTCCAGCCGACATTGATTTGACTGACACACCGCTATCGCGAGCAGGCGAAGGCCTACAGGGGTTACTCAACAACCTCAAGATTGTGCAAGGACATGAGATGGACCGCCTCGCCGCCATGGAAACCTTCGTCTGCGTCGTCGAAACCGGCTCGTTTTCCGCCGCCGCCCGACGCCTGAACATCGGTCAGCCCGCCGTATCGAAAACCATCGCTCATCTGGAAAAGCGCCTGGCTGTCAGCCTGCTCCTGCGCTCGACCCGAGGCCTGACTCCGACCGAGGCCGGGCTGGCCTTTTTCGAGCGGGCCAAACGCGCCCTCGAAGAAGCCGACGAGGCCGACAACGCTGCGCGCGGCATCGCCAGCGGCCTGAGCGGCAACCTGCGCATCAGCGCCGCCGTAACCTTCGGTCGCCTGCATATCGTGCCGCACCTGGGGCCGTTCCTCGATCAGCACCCACAGCTGAACATTGACTTGATGCTCGACGATCGCAACATCAATCTGGTTGAAGAAGGCATTGCTGTGGCCCTGCGCATGGGTCCGCTCAGCGATTCCAGCCTGACCGCTCGCAAGATCGCCGACTGTCGCCGCGTGGTGTTGGGCACACCCGCCTATTTCGCCCGACACGGCGAACCGACCAGCCCTGCTGATCTGGATCGACACCAAGGCATCGTCTACAACCTCAGCGGCGGAGCCACCTGGACCTTCACTCAAGGTTCACAACAACAGACCCAGACCCTCAGCGGGCGCCTACGCGTCAGCGCCGCTGAAGGCTTGCGTGCCGCAGTGCTGTCCGATCAAGGCCTGACCATCGCCTCGCTATGGATGTTCGCTCCGGAACTGGACAGCGGCGCGGTAGTGCCGGTGATGAGGGAGTGGACGCTGCCGGATCAGGATTTGTGGGCGGTGTTCCCGACGGGGCGGATGGCGAGCGCCAAGGCGCGCGCGTTTGTTGAGTATCTGACATGGCTGTTAGCACAAAACGACTGAAGCACATCAAGGCTCATAGAAGTCCCTGTCGGTAGGCTTCTGCCCATATAAAGGGCGACATCATTTTTAGATAGGCCTGAGGCAAATTGTACTGAATGTACTCTTGAAAACGCCTCGCACGCATTTCTCGACAAGTGGCGTCATCTAGTCCCAGTCTTTCAATAGTCTGTTCAATCACCCTTGTCGGAGCCGCCGCAAGCCCCGGTTTAGGGTAAATATGCCCACTCGACAATTGCAGACGAAAAAGATCGCTGGCCAGATAACAAGGATCCAGCACCGTACTGTAGTCGCGTTTTCTGCTATTGAGAGTTGAACAAGCGAGGCGATAATTATCCCACTCGTAGATACCCTGCGCATTGGTAGACTTGGCAATGTAATGATCGACACTTAATCCACTTACACGCTCAAAGTAGATCCCCAGATAAGCGCATACGCCCTCATAGGCGACATGTAAATCATCGAGGCTTTCTCGCCAATAAGACGGTGGTTCTGTCCCAGACGGAAGCCCAAGATGCAGAGCAAAACCGTTTTTCTTGAGATATGCCAGTCCCCTGACACGGACCCTGGCATCGAAAGTCGCTGGCTCAGGTTTTAACTGTACTGGAATCATTTCAACCAGCCCTGCTTCATCCCGATATATCGCCATCGAATCCAGAAAGGATCGGTATCTCCAAGAAGTTTACGCAGCTTCAAATCAAGGGAGATTGCCAACTGCTCATCAAGGACTTCTTCTGACAGAATTCTGGAAGCTTCCTCCAGCGCTTTCTCCGCTTCGATCGAGCGAGCGCTTCCCAAGTCAAATGCATCACTGGTCAGCCACCGAGACACTTCGCCCAAACGAACGAATTCACGTTGTTTGAACTGAACTTCCGTTTCTCCGGTTTCACGATTTTTTGCGAGATCAAGATCAAACCATGCATCTTGAGAATCATCAAAACGAGGTTCGACGGATGCCATGACCAACGGCGAGTGAGTGACTAGCAAGATCTGCACCTGCGCATTCGGGGATAATGCCGTTACCACGTCAAGTAATGCTCCGACGACCGACCGCTGCCAACGCGGATGAAGATGAGACTCCACTTCATCAATCAAGAAGGTGAGACGAGGCGTTGTCTCCTGCCCAAGCAATGCGGAGGCTTTGACATGTTCCTGCCAACTCCAGACCAACAGATAGGCAATTGCGAGCACGCGCTTCATCCCCGAAGACGCATGAACGACAGGAACGTCCTGACCATAAGGCATTTTCAAAGTCGGAATGTCCCGCGGATCATCCAGACTGATACGCGTCAGCGGCCCGAGAACAAGACTTTCGCCTTCCTCAGGAGACAACTTGGCGAGCGCCGCACACAAATGGTCATAGGATTCACCTTTCTCTTTGTACCAACTTGCCCAATCCGCGATCAGTCCGTTACATAGCAGACCGCGCTCACTATCGACCAAGCCATCCCAGATCTCCCGTGCGCTGAAAACATAGCCTGGCACTCGGTCCTGCACATCGAGATTACCTTTTTTCAGCCAATAGTTTCTTGCAGGATCCCAGGCAGCAAAACTTCCATCGGCCATTGCATAAAGCACCAGGCCCGGGTTGATCGGACGCCCCGCCTTGCCCGTCCATGCTTGGTCCAATGGCGAAAAAGATGTTTTGTAGGAAACATCCTTTGTTTTCGCTGACACAGAAAATTCGATGCTGGCCTTGGCGGGATCAGTTGGGCGAACCATGCCCGCCCCCGTCAAGGCACGGTTTAAATCTCCTGGCCATTTACGCGTCAAGGCCCACCACGCGATATCGAGCAGAAAGCTTTTACCCAGACCATTATCACCAGTGATCAAATTCAACCGACTGGAGAACTTCACATCCAGTTCTGGGAGCGGCCCTACGTGGCTGAGTTTCAAGCTCTTTAACACAATCCTTTCCCCACTTTTCATCCAGCGGATTCAACGCACCGGATAATAGACTTACATCGCGCCACTGTTGCAGCGCTTTGCGCAAAACTCAAGCAGCACAGTCGAGTTTCACGTCAGGTGAAACTGCGAAGAAAATCAATGACTCCTGACCGCACTCACTGAAACTGCTTACCCAACCCCGGTGGCACACCGTGGATGTTGGTGTCTTCCCACGGGCCGTTCGGGCTGATCGAGCGGCTCCAGCCGTTGTTCCAGCGGTAGTAGGTGCGCTGGCGGTAGAAGGTGTTGGTCTGGTCGTCGAGGACGTAGACGCCGAGCTTCTGATCCCAGTGGCTGTTGCCGCCCGGTGGCGGGGCGAAGCTGGCTGAGGTGCGCGGCACTGGTTTGGTTGGTTTCGCCGGGATGCTTTTGCCCGGTGTTGGCGAGGTCGACGGCGTCGGACTTGGTTGCGACGGCGGGATCGGCGGCAGGTTGGTGGTCGGTTCCGGTCGTTGCACCGCACATGCACTCAAGCCCAGGGCCAGTGTGAGGACTGTGATTCGGGCGATGGTGTGCATGGCGGTGCTTTCCTGTTGTGCCCGGCTATTTGTCCGGGCTGTCGATGGTCAGTTTTTGTAGCGCAGTGGTGCTGCTGGCCAGAGGGCCGCTGCGACCGACCCATTCACCGGCCGTTGGCTGGCCGGCGCGGGAGATGCGCGCAACCAGTTGGACTTCAGGGAAGTTCGACAGTTTCAACTGCGGCATCATTGCGTCGGCATCGCCCAGTTCAACGGTCACCGGCAGATCCGCCACGGTCAGGCGTTTGGCTGCCAATGGCGCGGGTGGGCCGGAGGTGGCGCGGGCGAAAATGAACACGCTGTCGCCCGGTTGCACTTTGCCTTTGAGCTCGCTGGCGAGGTCGACACTGACTTTCAACAGCGCGGTTTTCGCGGCTACAGGTGCTTGGGCGACCTTGCCGCCGCTGGCTTCGAGACGCTCGGCGGCGCGTTTGATCCCGCCTTGCAGCGCGGCGCGAGAGCTGTCCTCCGGCGGCAGTTGCGCCAGCAGACGATTCCAGTAATCGATGGCTTGCTGATAACGCTCGCCTTCAAACGCAGCGATGCCAAGCAGACCGAGGCTGGTGACTTCTTTCGGATCGGCCTTCAGCGCCTCATCCGTCAGCGCCTGAATTTTCGCCGACCACTTTTTGCCATCCGCAAAATACTGCGCCTGCGCCCACTGGCCGAGCAGTTCCGGTTGACGACCGGCAAGGTTGGCAGCGCGTTCGAACATTTTTGCCGCGTCCGCCGGGCGATCTTGCGCCATGTAGGTACGGCCGAGGAAATACAGACCTTCAGCAGAATCCGGTTGCGCCGCGACGGCGCGTTCCAGACGCTGGGTCATTTCTTCCATCGACTGCGGCGCCTGGGCGAATTCGCGGGTCAGTTCGACTTTGTCCGCAGCGCCGAAGTGCATATACAGACCCAGGCCCAACACTGGCACCAGGACCGCTGCCAGCAGCGGCAATGGTTTACCCAGTTTCGACACGCGCGGTGCGGCAACGCCTTCGGTATCCGCCAGCAATTCACGTGCAGCCTCGGCGCGGCCGCTGTCCATTTGCGCAGCGTCGAGCACGCCTTCCGCCTGTTGCGATTGCAACTCGGCGACACGCTCCTGATACAGCGCAACGTTCAGGGCAGTTCGATCCTCTTCACGCTGGGCGCGACGCTCACGCAACACCGGGATCAGCAGAAAACTCAGGGCGACCAGAAGCAACAGCCCTGCGGCAAGCCAGAAATCAATCATTCTTGGTTTTTATCCAACAGTTGGTCGAGGCGCTGACGCTCTTCGATGGACAGCGCTTGCGGAGTTTCGGCACGCTGGCCGCGACGACGGCGGACGATCACCGCGATCACCACAACGCCACCGAGCAGCAGCCCGGCCGGGCCGAACCACAACAATGCGGTCTTGGTGTTGAGCGCCGGTTTGTAGCGGACGAAGTCACCGTAGCGATCGACCATGAAGTCGATGATCTGCTGGTTGTCCTTGCCCTCGCCAAGCATGCGGAAAATCTCTTTGCGCAGGTCAGCGGCAATCGGGGCGTTGGAGTCGGCGATGTCCTGGTTCTGGCACTTGGGGCAGCGCAGTTCCTTGGTCAACTCGCGGAAACGCTCGCGATCACCGTCTTTGGCGAACTCGTAAGTGTCGATGGCGGCATGGGCCACGCCGACCAGACTCAGGCCCAAAACCACGGCGGCTAAAAAACGCTTCATGGCTTGGCCTCATCGACCAGCGCCTGATACTTGGCCGCGAGTTTTTCGCGCCAGACCTGCTCATCGATCACGCCGACATATTTGTCGCGAATGATGCCCTTGGCGTCGATGAAGAAGGTTTCCGGCGCGCCGTAAACACCGAGGTTCAAGCCCAGCGAGCCTTCGTCGTCGCGGATGTCCAGCACGTACGGATTGTGGAATTCAGCCAGCCACTTCAAGGCATCGGCGTTGGTGTCCTTGTAGTTGATGCCGTAGATCACCACGCCGCGCTCGGCGAGTTTGTTCAGCACCGGATGCTCGACCCGGCAGGAAATGCACCAGGTGCCCCAGACGTTGACCAGTGCCGGTTTGCCGAGAATGTCAGCCTTGGTCAGGGTTTTGTCGCCCTGCACGTTGGGCAGGGAAAACTCCGGGAACGGCTTGTTGATCATCGCCGACGGCAGTTCCGCCGGATCGAGGTACAGACCGCGATAAAGAAACACCGCCACCAGCAGGAAAATCGCCAGTGGCACCAGCATCAACCAACGTCTCATGCAGCCGCTCCCGTCATGCCCAGCGCTTCACGCACCTTGGCTTTCACCTTGACCCGATAACGTCGATCCAGCGCCGCCAGCAACCCACCGAACCCGGTGAGCAGCCCGCCGAACCAGATCCACCGCACGAACGGTTTGACGTGCACGCGCACGGCCCACGCGCCATTTTCCAGCGGTTCGCCGAGGGCGACGTAAAGGTCACGGGTGAAACCGGCGTCGATGCCGGCTTCGGTCATCATCGAACTTTGCACGGTGTACAGACGTTTTTCCGGGTGCAGCACGCTGATTTCCTTGCCATCACGAATGACCCGAATCGTGCCTTTGTCCGACGTGAAGTTCGGCCCTTCGAAGTGCTTGGCGCCTTCAAAGATGAAGTGATAACCGGCCAGGTCCATCGACTCGCCCGGCGCCAGACGCAGATCGCGTTCGGCACTGTTCTGGCTCGACAACACCACGCCCAGCGCGCACACGGCGATGCCGAGGTGAGCGATCTGCATGCCCCAATAACTACGGGTCAGGGTTGGCAGGCCTTTGATCAGGCCTTTGTGGCGAGTCTTGTCGACGATGTCGCGGGCGCCGGCGAGCAACACCCATGCTGCGAGCAGGAAAGTCGCGATCACTGCCCAGTTGAAATCGCCATAAGCGACACCGGCCACCACCGCCAGCGCGACGCTGCCGAGCAGCACTGGCGTGAGCATGCTGCCCAGCCACTTCACCGGCGTGTCCTTCCAACGGACGATCACGCCGACCGCCATGACCATCATCAGCAACGCCATCAACGGAATGAACAGCGCATTGAAGTACGGCGGGCCGACCGACATTTTCGCGCCGCTGAGGGCATCGAGAATCAGTGGATACAGCGTGCCGAGCAGAATCATCGACGCGGCCACCACCAGCACCAGGTTGTTGCCCAGCAGCAGGGTTTCGCGCGACCACAGGTTGAAGCCGACCTGACTCTTCACGACCGGTGCGCGCAGGGCGAACAACGTCAACGAACCACCAACCACGAACAACAGGAAGATCAGGATGAACACGCCGCGCTCAGGATCGGAAGCAAACGCGTGCACCGAAGTCAGCACGCCGGAACGCACGAGGAACGTCCCGAGCAGGCTCAGCGAGAACGCGGCAATCGCCAGCAACACCGTCCAGCTCTTGAACACGCCACGTTTTTCCGTGACCGCCAGCGAGTGGATCAGCGCGGTGCCGACCAGCCAAGGCATGAAGGAGGCGTTTTCCACCGGGTCCCAGAACCACCAGCCGCCCCAGCCGAGTTCGTAATAAGCCCACCACGAACCGAGGGTGATGCCGATGCCGAGGAACGCCCAGGCGACGATGGTCCACGGGCGCGACCAGCGTGCCCACGCGGCATCAAGGCGACCGCCCATCAACGCCGCAATGGCGAAGGCGAACGCCACCGAAAAGCCGACGTAGCCCATGTACAACATCGGCGGGTGAACGATCAGGCCGATGTCTTGCAGCAGCGGATTAAGGTCAGCGCCATTGCTCGGCATTTGCGGCAGGATGCGTTTGAACGGGTTGGACGTAAGGATCAGGAACAGCAGGAAACCGGTGCTGATCATGCCCATCACCGCCAGCACGCGAGCGAGCATGACTTGCGGCAACTGCCGGGAGAACACCGACACGGCGAAGGTCCAGCCACCGAGAATCAGTGCCCACAGCAACAAAGAACCTTCGTGGGCGCCCCACACCGCGCTGAATTTGTAATACCACGGCAACGCGGTATTGGAGTTGTTCGCGACATAGGCGACGGAGAAGTCGTCGACCATGAAGGCGTAGGTCAAAATGCCGAACGCGAACAGCAGAAACGCAAACTGCCCCCACGCAGCCGGCTGAGCCAGACTCATCCAGAAACGGTCGCCGCGCCAGGCACCGACCAATGGCACCACGGCTTGAACCAGCGCAAAACACAGCGCCAGAATCATCGCCAGGTGGCCCAACTCAGGAATAAAAATCGCCGACGTCATCAATCAGCCCTCCTTCACAGGTGTCGGGGCGGATTGACCGCTGTCTTTCAAGGCTTTGGTCACTTCTGGCGGCATGTACTTCTCATCGTGCTTGGCCAGCACTTCATCGGCGACGACCACGCCGTCGGCGTTGATCTTGCCGAGGGCGACGATGCCCTGCCCTTCGCGGAACAGATCCGGGAGGATGCCGCGATAAGTGATGGTCACGGATTTGTTGAAGTCGGTGACGACGAATTTGACGTCGAGGGAATCCGGCGAACGTTGCAGCGAGCCTTTCTCGACCATGCCGCCGGCACGGATGCGCGTGTCTTGCGGCGCTTCGCCATTGGCGATCTGGGTCGGGGTGTAGAACAGATTGATGTTCTGCTGCAGGGCGCTGAGGGCCAGGCCGACAGCAGCGCCGACCCCGACCAGAATGGCCAGAATGATGATCAGACGTTTCTTGCGCAGCGGATTCACTTGCCGTTCTCCCGGCGCAGACGACGCGCCTCTTGTTGCAGATACCGCTTGCGGGCCAGGATCGGCGCCGCCACGTTGAAGGCCAGCACGGCCAGGCAGATGCCGTAGGCCGTCCAGACATAGAGGCCATGATGGCCCATGGCGAGGAAGTCGCCGAATGAAGCAAAACTCATCGAGCGGCCCCCAGACTGTGCTGCACTTCTTCTTTCACCCAACTGGCGCGGGCTTCGCGCTTGAGCACTTCAAGGCGCATGCGCAACAGCAGCACGGTGCCGAAGAAGCAGTAAAAGCCCAGCACTGTCAGCAGCAGCGGCAGCCACATTTCCGCCGGCATCGCCGGTTTTTCGGTGAGGGTGAAGGTCGCGCCCTGGTGCAGGGTGTTCCACCACTCGACCGAGTATTTGATGATCGGGATGTTGATCACGCCGACGATTGCCAGCACGGCGCAGGCCTTGGCGGCGCTGTCGCGATTGCTGATGGCATTGCCCAGCGCAATCACGCCGAAATACAGGAACAGCAGAATCAGCATCGAGGTCAGCCGCGCATCCCAGACCCACCACGAGCCCCAGGTCGGTTTGCCCCAGATCGCCCCGGTGACCAGCGCCACAGCGGTCATCCACGCGCCGATCGGCGCGGCGCATTGCAGGGCGACGTCGGCCAGCTTCATTTTCCACACCAGCCCCACAACACCGCACACCGCCAGCATCACGTAGATCGACTGAGCGAGCATCGCGGCGGGTACGTGGATGTAGATGATGCGAAAGCTGTTGCCTTGCTGATAATCCGGCGGCGCGAAAGCCAGGCCCCAAACGACGCCGACGCCAATCAGCAGCAACGCTGCGATGCTCAACCACGGCAAGAACTTGCTGCTGATGCCGTAGAACCACTTGGGCGAGCCGAGCTTGTGAAACCAGGTCCAGTTCATACTGTTTCCATCACGGATGCCGCTCATCGGTGTGAGCAGTCTCAGGGTCTTTGCTGGTTAAATTTTAACCAGACCTCATTATTCGCCGACGCTGATCTTCAGGCCAGCAGCTATTGCAAAAGGTGTCAGGGTGATCGCCAGGGCGGTCAGGCTACCAAGCCACAGCAGATACCCGGTCGCCGGCATGCCTTGGAGGGCGGCCTGCAAGGCGCCACTGCCAAGAATCAACACCGGGATGTACAACGGCAGAATCAGCAGCGCCAACAACAGGCCGCCGCGTTTCAAACCGACCGTCAGTGCCGCGCCCACCGCGCCGAGCAAGCTCAGCACCGGTGTCCCCAGCAGCAACGAAAACAGCAAAACCGGCAGGCAGGCGGCAGGCAAACCGAGCATCAACGCCAGCAAGGGTGAGAGCAAAACCAGTGCCAGACCGGAGAAAAGCCAGTGTGCCAGCACCTTGGCCAATACCAGAAGTGGCAGCGGGTGCGACGAAAGGACCCACTGTTCGAGGGATCCGTCTTCGAAATCACTGCGGAAAAGCCCGTCCAGCGAGAGCAGGACCGACAAAAGCGCCGCCACCCAGACTAACCCCGGGGACAGGTTTTGCAACACTTGAGTTTCCGGGCCGACGGCCAGCGGGAACAAAGCAATGACGATGGCGAAGAAAATCAGCGGATTGGCCAGCTCCGCCGGGCGGCGAAACAGCAGTCGGGATTCACGCGCAACCAGCAGGCCGAAGACACTCATACTGCCCAGTTCCCCAGATCGATGTCGCGATAACCGGCCGGCATCCGGCTCAGCGTATGGTGCGTGGTCAACACCACCAGACCACCGCGCTCGCAGTGAGCCGCCAAATGCTCTTCGAGTTGCGCCACGCCCTGCTTGTCCAGCGCGGTGAACGGCTCGTCGAGAATCCACAGCGGTGGGCTGTCCAGATACAAGCGTGCCAATGCCACGCGGCGTTGTTGACCGGCGGACAGGCTGTGGCAGGGAACATCTTCGAAACCGCGCAATCCTACAGCTGCCAGCGCTTGCCAGATGGCCTCGCGTTCGGCGGGATGATGCAGGGCGCAGAGCCACGACAGGTTCTCTTCCGGGGTCAGCAGATCCTTGATCCCGGCGGCGTGGCCGATCCACAACAGGTTGCGCGCCAGTTCACTGCGTTGTTCGGTCAATGGTTGACCATTGAGCAGGACTTGACCGTCGGTCGGTTGCATCAACCCGGCCAACAGGCGCAACAAACTGGTTTTACCGCTGCCGTTGGGACCGCTGATCTGCACCATATCGCCACTGGCCAGTCTCAATTCGAGATTTTCGAAGAGCAGCCTGAGGTCACGTTCACACGCGAGGGCAACGGTTTGCAGGACAGGACTGGTCAAGGGATCACGGGCCTTATACGGTTCAAGTCGGCTCTGGCGCGGCCGTTAAAGAGATGCAGCATAAATGCAATGACGGCTCGATCTAGAGAGCTGCGTCAAACAATTGCTATGTTTTTTGAACGAAGCGCAAGACGGGCGGCATTATACATGCCGTGCCTTACTCTCAAGAGTGCAATTTCCTCAGGTTGTGTCCGCGTATGACAGGCGAAATGAACATCCTCCCGCTCCCGCCCACCACCCCGGCGACCGTTCGCCCGCAGGTGGGTGAGCTGCTCAAGCTGCTGACACCGGTCGAAGGCTTGATCGGCGCCGGACAGAGCGCCAAGGCCGAGGTGTTGTCGCTCAAGCAGGCGGACCAGACCTTTCAACTGTTGCTCAAGGTGACCCTCGACAGCGGTCGCCAGACCACCGTGCAGGCGACCAGCAATTTGCCGCTGGCCCAGGGCACCAGCCTCGCGATCACCCAGCCATCGGCGGGCAATCTGGCGATTACCGTGCAGCAAGCGATTGCCAGCAGCGTCGCCGCCCTCACCCGCATCGACACCGCGCAGTTGCCGGCCGGCACGCTGCTGCAAGGCAAGGTACTGACGTCGCAGGCTCTGCCGCAGACGCCGGGGCAAGCGACGGTGTTTCGCTCGATGGTCAGCCTGCTCAACACGGCGTTAAGCGGCAGCACCTTGACCGTCGACAGCCCGCAGCCGCTGCGCATCGGCACGCTGTTGTCGGCGCTGGTGCAGGATTCGCAGACCCTCAAGTTCGTGCCGATGAGCAGCCGCCAGGAGCAATTGGCGGTAAGCCAGCAGCTGCTCGGCCAACAAAGCCGCCAGGGTTCACTGGATGGCTTGCTCAAGGCCTTGCAGAACTTGCCGCCGGCCACCGATCAAACCTCGGCGGACTTGCGTGCCGTGGTCGATAAACTGCTCGCCAGCCTGCCCGACGTGCAGCAACTGAGCACCGCCAAAGGCGTAGCGCTGGCCCTGGCCAACAGCGGCGCCTTTCTCGAAGCCAAACTGCTCACCGGGCAAAACCCGACGCTGATCCCGGACATGAAGGGCGACCTGCTCAAACTGATCGCGCAACTGACGCCGGGCTTACCGAGCAGCACCAGTTTCAACGCCATCATCGCCGCCAATACGCTGGCGCAGGCACTGCCGAGTTTCGTGCGCAATGCGCTCGGCACACTTGGCCAGGTCAGCGCCAAACCCGCGCCGAGCAGCTTTCCCCTGCCCGACCGCTTGCTGCAAAGTCTGGAAGGCGAAGGCGATCTGGAGCAGTTGCTGCGCCTGGCCGCCGCCGCCGTCTCGCGCCTGCAAAGCCATCAATTGTCGAGCCTGGAACAGACTGGCGTCACCGATGATGGCCGTCTGCTCAGTACCTGGCAGCTGGAAATTCCCATGCGCAACCTGCAGGACATCGTGCCGTTGCAGGTCAAGTTTCAGCGCGAAGAAGCGCCGGAGAAAGAACCACAGCAGAACGAACGCCGCGACGAGCGTGAAGCCAGACAACAGTTGTGGCGTGTCGACTTGGCGTTCGACATGGAACCGCTCGGGCCGATGCAGATTCAGGCGCAACTGATCAGCGGCAGCCTATCGAGTCAGCTGTGGGCCGAACGGCCATACACCGCCGACCTGATCCAGACGAACCTGTTTGCACTGCGCCAGCGTTTGCTCGATTCCGGGCTGAACGTCGGCGATCTCGACTGCCACCTCGGCACCCCGCCGCAAGGCAACCAAACCCGTCTCGAACACCGCTGGGTCGACGAAACCGCATGAACGATTCCACCACACCACGCCAGGCCATCGCCCTCAAATATGACGGCAGCCACGCGCCGACCCTCACCGCCAAGGGTGATGAAGAACTGGCCGAAGAAATTTTGCGCATTGCCCGCGATTATGAAGTGCCAATCTACGAAAACGCCGAGCTGGTGCGGCTGTTGGCACGGATGGAATTGGGCGACAGCATTCCGGAAGAGTTGTACCGGACGATCGCCGAGATCATCGCGTTTGCCTGGAACCTGAAGGGCAAATTCCCCGAGGGGCAGGACCCGGACGCGCCGATGGTCGAGAAGGACATCACCGAGCGCGGCGACGATTATTAATCCTTAAATGCAAAAGATCGCAGCCTTCGGCAGCTCCTACATGAGATCTCTGTAGGAGCTGCCGAAGGCTGCGATCTTTTGATCTTGCTGCTAGTTCTTGTGAAGCTTGCGCATCAACTCGGCCTCAGCCTGGGTCAACCCACACGACTGAGTCAGTTCATCAACGCTGGCGCCCATGCCCACCAGTTTCGCCGCCTGGGCGAACGACAGGCTGGATGGATCGCGCTGTTCCAGCTGAACGATCTTGTCCGGCAACGGGCTCACCACCGCACGCAACTCGTGCAGCGCTTCGCCCATGCGCACATTACCGTTCTGGTAATCGTCAACACGTTTGGCCAGGTCCTTGATGCGCTGATCACGCAGCGCATCGCCCTGAGCCTGTTGTGCGGCAATCACTTTTTGCGCCTTGATGTACGACACAAACATTGCCAGCGTGCCTGCCCAGAATAGGAACAGGACAATGACCGCGACCTCGAGAATCAATCAGATATTCTCCAGGTCCGACCATTCTTCTTCGCTCATCATCTTGTCCAGCTCGACCAGGATCAGCAACTCGTTGTTCTTGTTGCACACGCCCTGGATGAACTTGGCCGACTCTTCGTTACCGACGTTCGGCGCCGTTTCGATTTCCGACTGACGCAGGTAAACCACTTCGGCGACGCTGTCGACCATGATGCCGACGACTTGCTTGTCGGCTTCGATGATGACGATACGGGTGTTGTCGCTGATCTCGCCGCTGTTCAGGCCGAAGCGCTGACGGGTGTCGATCACGGTGACCACGTTACCGCGCAGGTTGATGATGCCCAGCACGTAGCTTGGCGCACCCGGCACTGGAGCGATCTCAGTGTAGCGCAGCACTTCCTGCACGCGCATCACGTTGATGCCGTAGGTTTCGTTGTCCAGCTTGAAGGTCACCCATTGCAGGATCGGATCTTCAGAACCTTTTGCATTCGTCGCCTGATTACTCATACCTGACCCCTCGAAAAAACCGCTCTGGGCGGTGTGTGTTCTGTGTGGCGGCATTCAACAATGCCGTCGCCTGATTGTTATGTCGGCTGCTATGTCGGTTTATGTAGCGGCTTGTGGCCGCCAAGGTGCTTTGCCCCACCGCTGGCGATCAACTCGGCCAGAGCGGAAACGTCAAGCAATGCACACATGTGCTCAATCACCGTGCCGGCGAGCCATGGCCGCTGACCCCGGTGACTTCTCCATTTGATTTCATTCGGGTCCAGACGCAACGAGCGACTGACCTGATGCACTGCCAGGCCCCACTCGTAACCTTGTACCGAAATCACGTACTGCAGGCCCTGACGGAAGTCATCGCGGTAGCGATCCGGCATGACCCAGCGCGCAGTGTCTAAAACTTTCAGGTTGCCGGCCTGGCTCGGCAAAATCCCGAGGAACCATTCCGGCTGACCGAACAGCGGCGTCAGCTCATGGCCGGCCAGCGAATAGATCGAACCGAGGCACACCAGCGGCACCGCGAGGGTCAGCCCGGCGACGTCGAACAACAGGCATTCGAACGCTTCGGACGCCCAGGCCGGACGGCCATCGGTTTCCACCGGTGGCGGCGTGTTGTTCGGTGGCAGATGCACTTCGACCAGCGGCGGTACCAGTGTCTGCTCGACGGGTGCGGGTGCGACCGGAGCTGGAACTGGAGCCGGTTCGACCACAGTCGGTTGCGGTGCGGTTTTCAGCAATTGCGTTTGCAGCAGCGGTGCGAGTGTCGACACTGGCGCGCGAACCGGCTCTGCTGTTTCGATCAATGCAACGGGTGCCTTGGCAACCGGTGCAGCAGCTGGTGAAACAACCGGCGCGACGGGTTTGGCCGCTTTCTGCGCATCACGCGCCTGCTCTTCCAGTACCGCTGCCTGGAACTCGTCTAGCGCCTCGGTGCTTTCCACAACTTCAGGCTGCGCCTCAATGACCGGCGGCAGTTCCTCAGGAATTTCCTGCAGCAAATTATCCAGATACGACTGCAAGGCCAACTGCGGCTTCGACGTCAACTTCAAAGGCCGATTCATACGCAACCCCATGTAGGAGCTGCGGAACGCT
>NZ_AKJD01000109.1 GCF_000282515.1 Pseudomonas sp. GM80 | reverse complement strand
CAGCGGTTTGAGTTGGCGGTACATGCGCAGGTAGACGTCTTTGTACAGTTGCTCGTAGATTTTTTGTGCCTCGGGTTGGGGGTGGAAGACCGCGCCTACTCGGGTCATTGCCGCGATGGCCGTGGGGAAATCTGTGTGCAATCCCAACCCCACGGCACAGCAGATCGCCGCCCCCAAGCCAGATGCTTCGTAGACATGCGGACGCTCCGCCGGCAGGCCGAAAATATTCGCCGTGAGCTGCATCGCCGCATCGCTCTGCGATCCGCCACCGGCCACGCGCAGGCGCTTGATCGACACCTTCGAACGCCGCTCGATGTTCTCCATGCCTTGGCGCAACGCATACGCCAGTCCTTCAAGAATCGCCCGGTAAATATGCGCTCGGGTATGCACATCGCCGAAGCCGATCATCGCGCCCTTCGCCTCCACGCCGGGCTCGCGAATCCCCGGCGACCAGTACGGTTGCAGCATCAAACCCATTGACCCCGGCGGCACCGCATCGACCAGCGCATCGAACAACTGCTCCGGCTCGATGCCCTGCTCTTTGGCCTGCTGCATCTCGCGCAAGCCGAACTCGTTCTTGAACCAACTGACCATCCAGTAACCGCGATAAATCATCACCTCGCAGTTGAACTGATCCGGCACCGCCGAGGGGTACGGCGGAATCAACGGGACGATTTCCAGATAGCGCGAACGGGTGCTGGTGATCGTCGCCGTGGTGCCGTAGGACAGGCACACCGTGCTCGCATCGACCACGCCGGCACCGACCACTTCACAAGCCTTGTCGGCGCCCGCCGCAATCAGCGGCAAGCCCTCGGGAATGCCGGTGTGGCGAGCGGCTTCAGCGGTGATGTAGCCGAGGGTTTCACCGGGTTTGTGCAGGGTCGGCAATTGCTCCGGACGTACCGCCAGCGCCTGCCATTTCCAGTCACTCGGCGCGGCCCATTTCAGCCGTTTGAAATCGAACGGCAGGTAGCCGACGCAGCAACCCACCGAGTCGACAAAACGTCCGCACAGTCGATGCGTGAGAAACCCCGACAGCAGCAAAAACTTGTCGGTCGCCGCCCACACCTCTGGCTGATGCTGCGCAATCCAGTTCGCCTCAGCCTGGGCGCGAAAATAATTCACCGTGCCCTGCGCGCCGACCAGTTTGAACAGCCAGCCCCACGGCCCTTTGATCCCGCCCTCGACTTCACTCTGGCGCTGATCAAGCCACAAAATCGCCGGGCGCAGCGGTTTGCCCTCGGCATCAACATTGATCACCGTGCCGCGCTGAGTGGTCAGGGAAACGCCAGCAATTTGCGAGCGATCGATGCCCGTCTGCGCCCATACCTGCTGACACGCCTCGCCGAGTTTCGCCCAGTAATACTCCGGATCCTGCTCGGCCCAACCCGGTTGCGTCGAGTAATACGCCTGCAGTTCGACCTTGCCTTTACCGAGCAGATTGCCCTGCAGATCGAAGAGCAACGCGCGCACGCTCTGGGTGCCGTTGTCGATGGCCAGCAGGTAACGCTTGTTCGGGTGGTTATCCATGGAGCTCTCTTCAAGGGGCATCAAGGCGTGGCATCCGGCAGACCGTGATGGCGTTGCCACAACGCCCGATAACGCTGAATTTCCTGCTGCCAGTATTCGTCGCTCCAGCCGAGTCGTGGCTGGCAGATTTGGCGGATGGCGGTGAAATAGTCTTCGCCACCGTGAGGCAGCAGCAGGCCAAGACGCGTGCGGCGCAACAGCAGATCGTCGAGGTGCAGAACCATTTCCGCTTCGCAGGCAAAGGCCAGTTCCGCCCACAAGGTGTCCGAGGCGCCGACCGTTTCGTGGCCGATGTCTTTGATCATCTGCGCCAGCTTCGGCAGGTTGCGGCCATGCCGTCCGGCCAAGCGTCGCCACTGCTGGTTGCTCAACTCTGGAATCGGCAGCGCAGGAACGGCGGCAAACACCGGCGCGGCATCATCGACGAAGGGACGTTCGAGCATGTCCGCGCAGGCCTTGAGCACTTCGATGGCTTGCGGGCGAAACGTGGTCAGTTTGCCGCCGGCCAGGGTCACGCAACCGGGCTCCTGCCACAGCACATGTTCACGGGTTTCGTTCGACGGTTTGTCTTGATGATTACCCGCCGCACTGCCAACCACTGGACGTACGCCCGACCATGTCGACAGCACGTCATTCGCCGTCACTTCAGCACCGGGAAATTGTTGTGTGCAGGCCGACAGCAGATAGTCGAGTTCCTCAATGCTGATGCTCGCGCTGTGATCGAGATCTTCGCGATGATCGAGATCAGTGGTGCCGACCACCGTCGCGCCTTCCCAAGGAAAAACGAACACCGGACGCCGGTCGCGTTCATGCAGAAACGTGAACGCCTGCGCCACTGGCAAACGCCAGTTCGGCAGCAATAAATGACTGCCGCGCAACGGCCGCAATTGCCGTGGTGCCTCAGTCGGCCGCAAGCGTTCAGCCCACGCGCCAGTGGCCACGGCGAGCACGCCACAACGCAATTGCAGGGTCGCCCCGGCCTCGCAGTCTTCGATCTGAACGCCGCACACTCGCCCGTTTTCTCGCAGCAAATGCTCGACGCGAACGCCATTGACCACGACAGCGCCATCCGCCCGCGCCTCGCTCAACACGCGCATCACCAGTCGCGCGTCATCCGTCAGCGCATCGACAAAACTGGTGCCGCCGAGCAAGTCACTTTCCTTCACGCCCGGCGCCAGATAACGCAGCTGCTGCGCATCATGAAAACGATGGCTGCGCCGCCCCGCCAAGGCGTCGTAAATGCTTAGCAAACCACCCAACACCCGAGGCCCGGGAAAGCCGCCGCGATAGTGCGGCATCATGAAACTCATCGGCTCGACCAGCCCCGGCGCTTCGTCGAGTAAGCGTTGGCGCTCACGTACCGAATCGCGGGTCAGACGCCACTGGCCCTTGGCGATGTAACGCAAACCGCCATGGACCATTTTCGACGATCGGCTGGAGGTGCCCCAGGCAAAGTCGCGCTGTTCCAGCAACAGGCAGCGCCAGCCTCGACGCGCTGCTTCACGCAGGATGCCGGCGCCGCTGATGCCGCCACCAATGACGATCAGATCCCAGGTTTCATCCGCCAGTGTTGGCAGAATCTGCTGGCGCCATGCGGCGTTCCAGTCATGACTCATGGCCGTCACTCCGGCAACAGCGTGCCGGGGTTGAGGCGCCCGGCCGGATCGAAGTATTTGCTCAGCGCCTGCAAGGTATCCATCGCCAGTGCGCCCTTCTCGCGCAACAGGTACGGCGCGTGATCCTTGCCGACGCCGTGTTGATGGCTGATGGTGCCGTGGTTGTCGACGATGGTCTGGCTGGCCGCGTGTTTGAGCGCTTTCCAGCGCGCGAGTGTCGCCGGATAGTCTGCGGCCGGACGAAACACGTAAGTGGTGTAGATGCTCGAACCTTCGCCGTAGACGTGGGACAAGTGGGTGAACACATGCACGCGCTCGCCTTCGGCCGCCAAGGCCTCGCGCAGGCTGTTTTCGATGAGGTTGAGCAGGTTGTCGACGTTGCTCCAGTCGGTGGCGGTTTCGAGGGTGTCGACGACGTAACCGGCGTTCCACAGGTTCTCGCGCAGGTAAGGGAAACGGAAGCGGTTCTGCGCCCATTTCTTGCCGAGCAAGGTGCCGGTGAACACGCCGCCGAACGCCTTCAGATGTTGCCGCGCCTGTGTCAGCGACAATGCGTTTTGTCGGCGATTGCCGGTGACGCCGAAGGTCAGCAGGCATTTGCCCTCAGCTGCCCCCCTTAGCTTCAGATACTTTTCCAGCCAGGCGATTTGTTGTGGATGACCGGCCAGCGCCAGTTGCGTTTCGGTTTCCACGGCGTTGGACAGGCGCAACATCGACAGCGGTACGCGTGCCTGGGCCAATTGGCGGATGGCTTGCAGGGCCTTGGTCCAAGAGGGCAGAAACACGCCGTAGAAACGTTCATCGGCGGGCAGCGCGCTGACCCGCACTTTGACCTCGGAAATGATCCCGAAACGGCCCTCGCAACCGAGCACCACTTCGCGCAGATCTGGCCCGGCAGCCGAAGCCGGGAAAGTTGGAATTTCCAAAGGCCCGGCGAACGTTTCCAAAGTGCCGCCAGCAAACAACTGCTCGATCCGGCCATAGCGCAACGACTGCTGACCACTGGAACGACTGGCAACCCAACCGCCCAACGTCGACAACTCCCACGACTGCGGAAAATGCCCCAGCGTGTAGCCCCGCGCACGCAACTGACTTTCCACCTGCGGCCCGCTCGCACCGGGGCCGAACGTCGCCAGCAGGCTTTGTTCGTCGAGATCGATCAGCCGATTCATCCGCGCCAGTGATACCGTCACCACTGGCCGCGCAGAATCCGGCGGATTGATGTGCCCGGCCACCGAGGTGCCGCCGCCATACGGGATCAGGCACAAGTCCTGCTCGTGGGCGAGCGCCAGCAATTGGCGAATATGTTCAGCGGTCTCGGGAAACGCCACTGCATCGGGATAATTGCCCAGCGCACCTTCGCGCAACGCCAGCCAGTCCGGCAGGCTCTGGCCCCGCGCATGCAACATACGATCATGAGCATCGATGCTGTACAAAGTGTGCGCCGACAACCGCGAGGCCGGCACACGCGCCAATGCGGCTTCAAGCGTGGCATCGGGCAGCGCGCGCCCCTCGCCCAGTCGCTCATGAAGAAACTCCGCGCCCTGGGCCGGCAGTTCGACCACCGTGGTTGCATCTCCCCAGCCGTTCCAGCGTCGCATGCGTGTGTCCTTTTTTACCGTCAGATCAGTGATATTTCAGGCCCCCATACTAGCCAGCGGCCGCAAAGTGTCACGGTCGCATCCGGCCAGTTCGTGTAGCCAATTGAGTCAAACGTCGCGCAAGCGTCAGCCATTTACTTTAGTCGGGGTTTCAAATTACCTTTCAGGCATTCATCCGCCCACGCGGCCGTCGATCAAAGGAAGGGATCATGCAATCGCTCGGCTTCACCTCAGTTCCGCCCCTGCTCAAATACCTGCGCCACGCCGAACAACTGGGCATGGCCGTCGAACCGGCGTTGGCGGCGGCGGGTTTGCAGGCGCAGCAGTTGAGCGACAACACCCTGCGTTTGCCCGGTGAGGCGCATGAGCGGCTGCTGGATTATTTCTGCGAACACTCGGGCGATCCGTTGTTCGGGCTCAACGCGGCGAATTTCGTCCTGCCCAATTCGTGGAGCGTGCTCGGTTACATCACCATGAACTGCGCGACGTTGGGCGATGCGATGAGCCGGATCATGCCGTTCGAAAAACTGGTCGGCGACATGGGCGTGAGTCGCGCCGAGGTGCTGGATGGCCAAGTGCATTTGATCTGGACATGCCGTTATCAGCGCCCACGGATTCGCCGACATCTGGTGGAAAACGTGCTCGGTTCATGGCTGCAATATGCACGCTGGATCGCCGACACGCAGATGTCGCCGGCCGCAGTCTGGCTCGAACATTCATGCCCGGCCGAGGCGACGCCTGCGCAGTACGAGGCGTTTTTCGATTGCCCGGTGGTGTTTGATCAGGCGTATTCGGCGCTGATCGTGCCGCTGGCGTATTTGCAGTTGCCGCTGCGTCAGGCCGATGCGCAGTTACTGCGCACACTGGAGGAACATGCGCTGGGGTTGATGGCAACGCTGGAGGATGCGTCGCTGGAGCAGCAGGTGAAGAACATTCTGCGGCAGTTGCTCAAGGAAGGCTTGCCGCGCAAGGAACAGGTGGCCGAGCATCTGGCGGTGTCGGTGCGTACGTTGCAGCGCCAGTTACATCAGGCGGGGACGTCGTATCAGCAGATTCTCGATGATTTGCGTCAGGAACTGGCTGAGCATTATTTGCTCAACAGTACGTTGCCGATTCAGGACATTGCGCAGTATCTGGGGTTTACCGAACCGAGGTCGTTTCACCGCACATTCAAGAGCCGACGAGGGATGCCGCCGGGGGAGTTTCGGCAGATGCATCGGGGGTGAATGCACCGGCGTCATCGCTGGCAAGCCAGCTCCCACAGGTTCAGCGGTGATCACAAATTTTATGCACGACACAAAACACTGTGGGAGCTGGCTTGCCAGCGATGGCGTCAGTTGCAGCCCACAATTCCTACAAGCAAATCTTCGATACCTGAGCGCATTAAACATCCTGCAGCGCAGCTGTTTAAGGACACCCGGCGTTACGCGAAACAGCCCACAAATCCTTGCGCCATAACCTACGCCTACGCCAGAATCCGCCGGCTTGTGCGCCCTGAGCATGCTGCGTAACTTGATTGCGTCACTGATTTCCAGTGATCGGGTTTAGTAGCCCGGTGGTAACTCGGCTGGTCGTACATTCATCACAGGTGCTTGCATACCTGAGCTTGATGGTGGCTGTACGCAGGGCGCTTCGGCGCGCCGGCTTAGCTGAGTTCCCCGGTCTACTAACCTGCGTACAGCTGCCACCCTTTCGTTTAGTAGCCAAAGGGTTGCCGCTCAACAAAGGGAACACAGCTATGTTCAAGATAACGCCAAACCCGCCGGCCACCGACCCGGCATCCCCCTACGAATCCCCCGACTCCAGAAAATTCCACGAAGCCGCCGAGCGCGCGCTCGACCACTACCTCGGTCCGACGAACGCCGACCTCATGGCCACGCCCTACTCGCCCAACACGCTGTACATGGCCAACCCCGCGGCGAACACCGAATCCCTGCTGACCGACGCCAGTGAAACCCTTGGCTCGGCCACCGTCATGCTCAACAACCATGCCGCGCAGGTTGAAGGCACCCATCGCAAGACTTTGCAGGGCATTGCGCAAGTGGTGATGGTGGCGGAAATGGCGGTCAATCGCGTGCTGGACCAATTAGTACCAACCGAATAACGACAGCCCTGTAGGAGCAAAGCTTGCTCGCGAATGCGCCATGGCATTCAGCATCTGTGCTGACTGAACCCATGCTTTCGCGAGCAAGCTTTGCGCCTGCGTTTTTTACGAGCTGATTGCGTTGGTGAAGACCAACCGATTGCCGAACGGATCGGCGATGGTCATGTCCTGGCTGCCCCACGGCATCGCCTGAATCTGCGGATGCGAGAACTTGTAGTCCTTGGCCAGCAGTTGCTGCTGAAACACCTCCAGCTCATCCGTCTCAATACGCAGTGCCGAACCCGGGCTCGCATCGCCGTGATGCTCGGACAGATGCAGCACGCACTCACCGCGAGACACCTGCAGATACAACGGGAAATTCGCTTCGAAACGGTGCTGCCAGTCGATTTTGAAGCCGAGGAAGTCGACGTAGAATTCAACGGCTTTGGCTTCATCGAAGATCCGCAGGATCGGGGTGGTTTTGCCGAAGCTCATGGGGTGCTCCCTGACTGGTTGGCCCGACAGTGTAGTTGGGCTGGATGTCAGCACTTCGGCTTGGTGTCGACAATCTTTAATTGCACAGTGCCACTATGAGATGTGGATCAAAATATCGCAGCCTTCGGCAGCTCCTACAGGGGGGATTTCGACTGATGAAATCCTTTGCGTAAATCACCTTCGCGCGCCAGAAACCGCCCTTCCCTGCGCCCGTTCGCCTGCCCGTCGCGGTAACTCAACACGCCATTAACCCAAACCCCGTCAATGCCCTGCGCCGCTCGTTGCGGATCGTTGAAATCGGCGACATCACGTACCGTCGCCGGGTCGAACAACACCAGATCCGCCCAATAGCCTTCACGAATCTCGCCGCGCGCCTTCAAACCAAACCGTGCCGCCGACAACCCGGTCATCTTGTGTACGGCGGTGTGCAGCGGAAACAGGCCGACATCGCGACTGAAATGGCCCAACACCCGTGGGAAAGCGCCCCACAGGCGTGGATGCGGGAACGGATCTTCCGGCAGTCCGTCGGAACCGACCATCGACAACGGATGCGCGAGGATTCTTCGTACATCCGCCTCGTCCATCCCGTAATACACCGCGCCCGCCGGTTGCAGGCGTTTGGCGGCGTCGAGCAGCGGCAGATTCCATTCGGCGGCGATGTCGATCAAGTCGCGACCGCTGACTTCCGGATGCGGCGTCGACCAGGTGATGGTGATGCGATGCGCATCGGTAACTTGCTTCAAATCCAGCGTCGAAGAACTCGCCGCATACGGATAGCAATCGCAGCCGACCGGATGGGTTTTCGCGGCTTCTTCCAATGATGCGAGCAGCTCGGGACTGCGCCCCCAGTTACCCACGCCGGCGCATTTGAGGTGGGAAATGATCACCGGCGATTTGGCGTGACGACCGATCTGAAACGCCTCGTCCATCGCCTCCAGAACCGGGGCGAACTCGCTGCGCAAATGGGTGGTGTACACCGCGCCGAATGCCGTGAGTTCTTCAGTCAGTTGCATGACTTCATCGGTGGACGCGTTGTAGGCGCTGGCGTAGGCCAGACCTGTGGATAAACCTAACGCACCGTCCTCAAGGCTTTCACGCAATTGCTCGCGCATCGCGGCGATTTCATCCGGGGTCGCGGTGCGCAACAGGTCATCCAGATGATTGCTGCGCAGCGCCGTGTGGCCGATCAGTGCGGCGACGTTCAGCGTGGTGTTCGCCGCTTCGACTGCCGCGCGGTAATCGCTGAAACGGGGATAAACGAACGCCGCCGCGGTGCCGAGCAGGTTCATCGGGTCCGGCGGATTGCCCTGCAGCGTCACCGGCGAAGCGCTGATCCCGCAGTTGCCGACAATCACTGTGGTCACGCCCTGGCTGAGTTTTGGCAGCATCTCTGGCTGACGAATCACTACCGTGTCGTCATGGGTGTGCACGTCGATAAAACCCGGCGCCAGCACGCGGCCGGCGGCGTCGATTTCTTCGGTCGCCGTGGCCTCGGACAAATCGCCGATGCGCTCGATACGGCCATCGCGGATTGCCACGTCGGCCTGGTAGCCGGGCGTGTTGCTGCCGTCGATGATCAGGGCATTGCGAATCAGGGTGTCGTACAACATGTCAGTCTCCCAGCGGCAGGTGATCGTCGCCGCCACGGTATTCGTCGAGGGCCAGTTTGATCCGCCGCAGACGTTCTTGATTGTCTTCAGGATTGGCCAGCGCCAGCTCGGTGGCGAGCACGTCGATGGCGAGCAGCATGCCGTAGCGCGCCGCCGTCGGTTTGAAAATGAACGAGGTTTCCGCGCTCTGCAGCGGCAGCACGACGTCGGCCAGTTCGGCCAGCGGCGAGTCGGCGCGGGTGATCGCCAGAATGCGTGCGCCGTAGTTGCGCGCCAGTTCGACAGTTTCCAAAAGCTCCGGAGTGATGCCGGTCAACGAGCAGACGATGAGCACTTGCTCGGCGTTCAGGCTGGCGGCGGTGACGCGCATCATCACCGCGTCATGACACACCGCAACCGGGTAGCCGAGGCGCACCAGCCGCACCTGCAATTCATCGCTGCACAGGGTCGAACAACCGCCCATGCCGAAGGCGTGAATCATCCGCGCCTGGCCGAGCAATCTCACTGCATCGGCGAAGCGTGATTCATCGAAACCGGCCAGATGCTGACGCAAGGTGGTTTCGATATCGCCGACGATTTGCCCGTAGAAAGCTGACTGCTCGGGCGTACCGGCAGGGTCGAGAAAACGGCTGCCAACCCCGCTGGCCTGGGCCAGTTGCAGACGCAGATCACGCAGGTCACGACAGCCAACCGTGCGGGCGAAACGCGACAGCGTGGCGGTGCTGACTTCGGCGCGTTGCGCGAGGTCTTCGAGGCTGGCACTCGCGGCGAAACCGACGTCGTCGAGCATCAGCCGGGCGATACGGCCTTCGCCGGCGCTGAAGGAATCCTGACGAGCGCGGATCTGATAGAGGATGTCCATGACGGCTGGCTCCGGTTACAGCAGGTAAGAAAGACCGAGGGTCATTGCAAAAGCGACCACCGAAATCAGGGTCTCCAATACAGTCCAGGTCTTGAAAGTCTGGGCGACCGTCATGTTGAAGTATTCCTTGATCAACCAGAAGCCGCCGTCGTAGACGTGGGAAAAGATAACCGACCCGGCGCCGGTCGCCAGCACCAACAGCTCAGGGTGGGGATATCCCAGACCAATGGCCACCGGCGCGACCACGCCCGATGCGGTGGTCATAGCCACGGTCGCCGAACCGGTGGCGATGCGCATCAGCGCAGCAAACAGCCAGCCCATGATCAGCGGCGACAGGTGGAATTCGTGAGCGAGGCCGACGATCTGATCGGTGACGCCCGCGTCGACCAGAATGCGGTTCAAACCGCCGCCAGCGCCGACCAGCAAAGTGATACTGGCCGTAGGCGCCAGGCATTCGTTGGTGAATTTGAGGATCGATTCACGGCTGAAACCCTGAGCGATACCCAGCGTCCAGAAACTCAGCAACGTCGCCAGCAACAGCGCGATCACCGAGTTGCCGATGAACAGCAGGAACTGGTTGAAACCGCTGCCCGGCGTGGAAATCAGGTTGGCCCAGCCACCGATCAGCATCAACACCACCGGCAACAGAATGGTCGCCATGGTGATGCCGAACCCCGGCAGCTTGTCGCGCGGTTCGCGGTCGAGGAATTGTTTTTCCAGCGGGTTATCCGCCGGCAAGTTAATGCGCGGCACGATGAATTTGGCGTACAGCGGGCCGGCGATAATCGCCGTCGGAATGCCGATGGCGATCGCATACAGCAAGGTCTGCCCGACCGACGCCTGATAAGCCTGCACAGCGAGCATCGCCGCCGGGTGCGGCGGGACCAGCGCATGCACCACCGACAGGCCGGCGACCATCGGCAAACCGACCATCAGAATCGACACACCCACGCGGCGCGCCACGGTGAACGCAATCGGCACCAGCAAGACAAAACCAACCTCGAAGAACAGCGGCAGCCCGACCAGAAACGCGATGCAGACCATCGCCCAGTGCGCGTTCTTTTCACCGAATTTATCGATCAACGTGCGCGCCAACTGCTCGGCACCGCCGGATTCGGCCATCATCTTGCCGAGCATCGTCCCCAGCGCCACCACCAGCGCAATATGCCCCAGCGTCTTGCCCACCCCGGCCTCATATGCCCCGACAACCCCGGAGGCCGGCATCCCGGCCACCAGCGCCAGACCGATGGAAATCAAGGTGATGACAATGAACGGATTGAGCCGGTAACGGGCGATCAGAACGATCAGAGCAATGATGGCAACGGCTGCATAAACCAGCAGCCAATAGCCGAAGTCAGGCGTCATGCGGTACTCCTCGAAAGGGTCACGTTCGAATGGGTTGTGAAACTCATAAATCATTTCGAGATCGAGATTTCAAACCGCATGAAAGTAATTTTCGTGGAGAGGCAAGAGATGTCGTAAATGGATATGTCTTGTCGTGATTAATGAAAATCTACCCAGCGAATTTTCATGTCCACACAAGACCTGTAGGAGCTGAGCTTGCTCGCGAAGACGGTGTCACATCCAAAATCACTGCCGACTGACACGGCGCTTTCGCGAGCAAGCTTTGCTCCTACAGTTTGAGCGCATTGCGTCAGACAGAACGCGGATAACCTGTGGGAGCTGGCTTGCCAGCGATGACGGCTGCACATTCAACTTAGATGCTGACTGGTGAACCGCTATCGCTGGCAAGCCAGCTCCCACAGGTTCGCGTCCAGCCTTACGTTGTGTTTCTCTAAGCCAGCCAAGCGCTATACTCGCCTTACAAATTCCGTAGAGTCCCCGCCATGACCTCCGCGCGTCGCACCCGAAAAAAACTGACAGCCGATACTCTGATCCGCGCAATCGCCAGCTCGACAGCCATAGAGACGGGCCAAAGTGTCGAGGCAATTGAGCGCAAACTCAAAGTCAGATCCAGTAAGTTTCTAAATTTGTCCCTGGCCAAGTAGCGTCGACTTCAAGTCCACAATGCCTGCCGAACCCAATACTCCATGGGTTCGTAGTTGCAGTTCAGCCCCTGACTGATCGCTGCAAAATAAGCCTCTTTGTTTCGTTCCCAACTGCTGTAATCCAGCGGCACGTAGCCCGCCTGCACGGCCATGACGTCCGCCAATAATCGCGACAAGCGTCCATTACCTTCGCGAAAGGGATGAATAAGGATGAACTCCACGTGCGTTACAGCGATGGCGCGAATCAGGTTCTCGTCCAGTTCGGGCCTGCACGGTGTGTATTTGGCAAGACAGTCCCTTTCAAATCCATCGAGCAACCGAGGGATCTGCGGCGCAGCGGCGAAGAAAAATCCATCCTTGCCCAAATTTACCGCACGGACATCGCCAGCCCATGGATAGATGTTCCCGAGCCATTGTCGATGCCAATCTTTTAAATCCTGAACTGTCAGTGGTCGATCAGGTAAATGCTCGATGAGTACCGATTGGTAAAGCTTTTCCAACAAAACCAGCTCTGCATCGTCCATGTCTTCAGGATCGGTAATTCCCAGCTTATTGCTCAGCACTTGCTCATTCGAGCCAGGCTGAAAAGTGCTCTGTGCCCCTTCTGCGTCGTAACGGTTAATCATCCCTGTACCTGCTGAATTGGCGATGTTCAGAGCACCATAGGTCTGGCGCAATACAAGCGCAAAGCCTGAAACGAAAACGGCTGCCCGATGGCAGCCGTTCTGAAGGGTGATAGCAAAGCCCGGCGGGGCTCAAACACCCATCACACCATTTCGTTACGAATCCATTCAACCACTGACGTGCGTTTCGGCGCCCAGCCCAGCAGTTCGCGCGCATGTTTGCCGCGCACTCGGCTGTTGGAGCCGAGGCCGTAGTTGGCCATTTCGTAGCCCCACTCGGCTTCGGCGTCTTTCAATGGCCAGTCTTGCGGTTGGCCCAGGTTCAGCGCTTGGGCCATGGCAGTGGTCATGTCGATGAACGACGCTTCGCCGCTTTCGACGAAGCAGAACGTGCCCGGAACGTTTTTGGTCAGTGCCAGCAGGTAGAGGGCGACGACGTCTTCGATGTGCACGTTGGACCAGATGTTCTGGCCTGTGCCGACGTGGCGCACCACGCCGCTTTTGCGCGCCTGTTTGAGCAGTCGCGGCAATTGCACGCTGTTACGATTGACGCCCAGGCTGTGGCCGTAGATCAGCGTGTTGCAGATGACGGCGGAATTCACGCCATCCTTTGCCGCGGCGAGGATCAGGTTGTCGATGGCCACGCGTGCGGCCTTGTCGACGGTCGGCTCCGGCAGGTTCTCTTCAAAGTAGATGACGTCGCTGGATTTACCGCCCGACGCGTCACCGACGATGCTCGAACCGCTGGTGTGCAGAAAGACTTTGTTGGTACCGCGCAAAGCATCGAGCAAGGCTTCGACGGCACCGCGATGGTCGCTGCTGGCGGCGTTGATAACGGCGTCAGCGGCGCTGGCCTGTTCGGCGAGCAGTGCTTTGTCATCCAGCGTGCCGATGACCGGGGTAATGCCGAGTGCTTTCAGCTCAGCAGCCTGTTCGGTGCTGCGCACCAGACCGGTGACGTTATGCCCGGCCTGAACCAGACCGGTAGCGATCGAGCCGCCGATAAAACCGGCAGCGCCGGTGACGAATACGTTCATGGAGTAACTCCCTGCGTGAATAAGTGATGGGACGAGTATCGGCCCGTGAGCCCGGGGGAAAAACCCGCCCTCGGCCAATTCACTCTTGCGCAGAGGTCACGAATCAGCCCTTGAAATCGGCGCTGGCGTAGGCGGCGAGTTTGCTCTGGATAAAGTCGAGGAAGCACTGAATGCGCAACGCCAATTGCGAGTTACGGTAGTACACCGCGTTGATCGGCTGGCGATAACCGCTGTTGAATTCGCCGAGCAGGACTTTCAAACGGCCGGCACGGATGTCGTCGATGGTCATGAAGTGCGACAGGCAAGCGATGCCCTGCCCTTCCAGCGCCAGATGCCGCACGGTCTCGCCGCTGGAGGCGCTGATCGCCGGGGTGATCGGCCAGCGATCGCCGTGCACGTAGCGCAGCGGCCATTGGTTGAGGCCTTCGTTCTGAGTGAAGCCGAGCAAGGTGTGCTCGCTCAGATCGGCGACTTGCTGTGGCGCGCCGTGTTTTTCCAGATACGCAGGGCTGGCGACGATCAGCAGCGGACTGCAACCGAGCGAACGCGCGTGCAGCGTCGAATCGGCGAGGGTGCCAATGCGGATGGCGATGTCGGTGCTTTGTTCCAGCAGGTCAATGATCAGGTCATTGCTGTTGAGTTCGAGCTGGATGTCCGGGTAGAGCTGGCGAAACTCGTCGATGTAGGGGACAACCGCGTGGAGCATGAATGGCGACGCGGCGTTGATGCGCAGGCGCCCGGACGGGGTTTGCTGGCGCGAGGACAGGCGTTCTTCGAGTTGATCCATCTGATCGAGAATCAGCTTGGCGTGTTCGAAGAAGTATTTGCCCTCCTCGGTCAGATCCATGCGCCGCGTGGTGCGGTTGATCAGCGTGGTGTCGAGTTTGGCTTCCAGCTTCGACAGCGTGCGGCTGACGGCCGAAGGCGTTTGCCCGACCTGCTCGGCAGCGGCGGAGATGGAACCGCACTCGATCACGCAGACGAAAATCTGCAACTCATCGGATCTGGCTTTCACGGGTGTCCCTTAGGATGGTCATCACCCCTGTATTGTGGTGAAGGAATGGCTTGAGCGGGTGGGGAATTTTCTGTTCACAGAGATCCACTTGTGGCGAGGGGATTTATCCCCGATGGACTGCGCAGCAGGCCCGCTCTGTTTCAGGATCAAGCGCGGGGCCGCTGCGCGACCCATCGGGGATAAATCCCCTCGCCACAATAAATCCCATCACCACAGATAAATCCCCTCAACAATAAATCCCACCACCACAGGTACATCCCCTCAACAATAAATCTCTTCACCACAATAAAACCCATAACCCCAGATCAATCCCCTGGGCACAGGTGGCAGCCTCAAGCCTTAAGGCCAAAAACCTCGGTCAGATGCTGCTCATAACGCGCCACATCACCCTCGATGTTCGGGCGTTTCATCACGTCCACGCACAAGAACGTCGGCAATGCGGTCATGCCCAAAAATTCGTTGGCCTTGTGGAACGGGAAGTACACCGCATCAACACCTTTGGCCTCGAAGAAATCAGTCGGGTCATCGAAGGCTTGCTGCGGTGCGTTCCAGGTCAGCGACAGCATGTATTGCTTGCCCTGAATCAGACCGCCGCTGCCGTACTTCTGCGACGCATCGGAACGGGTGCGGCCATCGCTGGCGTAGAGGCTGCCGTGGCCTTCGGTGAAGACTTCGTCGAGGTACTTTTTCACCGTCCACGGTGCGCCCATCCACCAGCCCGGCATCTGATAAATGATCACGTCGGCCCAGAGAAATTTGGCCACTTCTTCCGCGACGTCGTAACCCTCGTCGATGAAAGTGGTTTTAACGTCGAGCCCGCCACGATCAAGCACGCTCAGCGCAGCTTCGTGCAGGGTGGCGTTGTAGCGACCGTCGGAGTGGGCGAATTTTTTACCGCCATTGAGCAACAGCACTTTTTTCATGACAAAACCTCGGCGCAGCCACTGGGCTGGGGTGAGAAGAGAAACTGGAATGGCGGCAGATTAACCGTCCGCCTCGCGCGGAATAAGCCGTGATTACGCAAAATACATTTGACTGAAAAGCACGAATCGAATGCCGATTATTGCCATAGCATGCGCGGCCATCTGCATTTGAGGAGGTATTTGAGATGAGTGAACGCCAGGGTTTCATCCTGCACGCCAAGACCCGCCCGGAAAAATCCGCGGCCTTCGAGGCGCTGTTTCGCGCCTATGTTGAACCAAGCCGCGCCGAGCCTGGTTGCATCGAATACCACATGCTGCGCGACAAGGAAGATCCGTCGCTGTTTATCTTTTACGAGATCTGGGAGAGCCAGGCGCACCTGGATGTGCACTCGAACCTGCCGCACATGAAGGCATTTTTCGCCGAGCGTATGGACTATCTGGAGCGCGATTTCGATATCCGCCCGATCGACATGCTCAGCGCAGCCTCGGCTAAGCGCTGATCAACAAATGGGCGCCGAGCGCGCCCAGTCCAATGAAGAACACCCGCTTGAACAACACAGCGCTGATGCGTTGCCGCAGCCATTGGCCGAGCAACATGCCCAGCACCGCCGGAATCAGCGCCAGCAACGAAGCGCTCAATTCACCGCCGCCGAGTGCGCCACGCCAGAGCAAGCCGCCGGCCAGCGCCAGGGTCGAGACGGTGAACGACAGGCCAAGCGCCTGCACCAGTTCGTCACGGCTCAAACCCAGCGCCTGCAGATAGGGCACCGCCGGAATCACGAACACGCCGGTGGCGGAGGTGATGATGCCGGTGATCAAACCGCAGACCGGGCCAAGCCAGCCTTCATGGCGGGGGTTTACGCTGAGCGTCGGCAGCAACAAGCCGCTCAGCGCATACAGCAACAACGCCGCGCCGAGTCCGCGCACCACCCAATGTCCGCCGGCCATGCCGATCCACAAGGTGCCGATGCCGGTGCCGAGGAAGATCATCAGCAACATCGGCCAAAGGCGTTTGATCAGGCCTTGCAGATGTCCGCCGAATGCCAGTTGCCAGAGGTTGGTCAGCGTCGCCGGGATGATCAACAGCGCGGCTGCCTGCGAGGGTGCCATAGCCAGACCGAGCAGACCCATGGCGACGGTGGGCAGGCCGAGGCCGATGATGCCTTTGATCAGGCCGGCGAGAATGAAGGTGGCGATGACCAGCAAGGACAGGGTCAGGCCGAGATTCTGGTAGAAGTCTGCGAGTGTGTTCATGGCGTTACTGTGCGCCAGTCGGGACGGGGTGAAAATCTGCCATATACTGAGGCTGCCTCTGGAATTTCGAGAGGCTGAAGACCTCATCGCTGGCAAGCCAGCTCCCACAGTGTTTTGTGTCGTGCACAAAACTTGTGATCAACGCTGAACCTGTGGGAGCTGGCTTGCCAGCGATGAGGCCGGCATAATCACCACAAAACCGGCTGCCGACATGCACTTCGACCTCACCGACCTGCGCCTCTACCTGCACATCCTCGACACCGGCAACATCACCGCCGGCGCCGCTCGCAGCCATCTTTCCCTCGCCGCCGCCAGCGCCAGAATCCGTGCGATGGAAGCCTCGCTGGGCGTTGATTTTCTCCAGCGTGGCCGTCGCGGTGTCACCCCCACACCCGCCGGCACCGCGCTGGCGCAACATGCTCGCGTGCTCCTGCAACAGGCCGAACGCATGCAGCAGGATCTGGCGGATTACGCGCAAGGTGTCAAAGGCCAGGTGCGCCTGCTGTGCAACACCACAGCGATCACTGAATACTTGCCGGAAGTGCTCGCCGAATTCCTGCAACACCATCGCAATCTCGACATCGATCTGCAGGAGCTGCCCAGCGCGCGCATTACCCACGCATTGCGCCAGGGCGCGGCGGACATCGGCATCGTTTCCGACGCGGTCGACACCACCGATTTGCAGACCCGACCATTTCGCGACGATCCACTGGTGCTGATCCTGCCCTGCGATCATCCTTTGTCCGGATCAAGCGAAGTCAGTTTCAGCGACACCTTGCGCCACGACTTCGTCGGGCTGCGCGCCGACAGCGCACTGGCGGTGTACCTGGAAGAGCAAGCGCTGCACGCCGGCGTACGGATGCAGATTCGCATCCGCGCCGACGGTTTTGATGGCGTGCTGCGCATGGTTGCGATGGGCGCAGGCATTGCCATCGTGCCCCTGGCAGCCATCGAGCGCGCGCCCTCGCAATCGTTGAAAAGCCTGGCGCTGAACGAGCCGTGGGCGCGACGAAAACTGCTGCTGTGCGCCCGCGAATTCGACACGTTGCCGGCGTATGCCAAGTCCCTGCTGCAGGCCTTGTCTGACACTTGAGAACAGAGCATTGGCGACCGATCAGGCTGGCATATTTTTCTGCAAAATAAGCACAAGGAATAGCTTGCAAGGTACGTATACATACGTACTATATCGGCAGAGCGAACGTGTTGCCCGATACCGTTTTCGCACAACGACAACGGACAAGGAAGAACGGATCGGCTCCCAATGACCTACATGGAATGAGGTGACGCTGTGGTTGATTCAACGGAGTTTCGTAATGCAATGGCGATGCTGGGGAGTGCCGTCACCATCGTCACAACCGATGGCCCTGCCGGGCGTTTCGGGTTTACCGCTTCGGCGGTGTGCAGCGTGACGGATTCGCCGCCAACGCTGCTGGTGTGTGTCAATCGCTCGTCGTCCAATCACGAGCATTTCAAAACCAACGGTGTGCTGTGTGTGAACGTCTTGACCGGTGGGCATCAGTCGACGTCCGGGGCGTTCGCCAACCGACAGTTGACCATGCAGGAGCGCTTTTCCAGCGTGAACTGCCAGACCCTGGTGACCGGTTCGCCGGTTATCGCCGAGGCGTTGGTCAGCCTTGACTGCCGCGTCGCGAAGATCGACGAGGTCGGCACTCACAGCATCTTTTACTGTGAAATCCTCGAACTGCAGCACAGCGAAGCCACGGAAGGCCTCGTCTATTTCAATCGCAATTACTACCGTCTGAACGACGAGTTGCGCCTGGCCCCGGATCAGTGATTATCCCTGGAGGCCGGCGTGCGGCAGTCTGCACGCCGGCCTCCAGGTCTAAACAGGGAAGTGACCATGCTATTCAATGAAGACAACTTCGCGGATATCGACCTGAACCTGATCATCATCTTTCTGGTGTTGTTTCGCGAACGCAGCGTATCGCGCACGGCCGAGCGGCTGAACGTCAAACAACCGGCCATCAGCGGGTCGCTCGCGCGGTTGCGCAAGCGCTTTGATGACCCGCTGTTTCTGCGCTCGTCGAGAACCATGCACCCCACCTGCAAAGCCCAGCAACTGGCGCAGGCATTGACGCCGGCGATCAGCCAGATCGAAGCGGTGATTCGGCTCTGAACTTGCGGGAGCTGGCTCCCGCAAGGCTTCAACTCATGAGGCGGATTTCAGGCCCGAGGCGTACTCGACCCGCGCCCAGAACGCGGGCAAAAAACATTCACTGACCAACAGCGGCGAGCCATTGCGGGTGAAACGCGAGCGCCGCGCCAGCAGGCGTTTGGCCTGCGGTGCGAAGCGATGGGAGAGTGCCGTCAGCGGCGCGCCGGGGGCTAACACGGCGCACTGAAACGGCTCGCGCAGGGTCTGCTCCGACGTGTAGAGAATCTCCGCCAATGGTCGTCCGCCGTAGTTGTTCAACTCCGACCAGTCGCTGTGCAATGCCGGCATGCTGGTCAGGCTGCGCGCGGTCACGCACGCCTCGCCATCGAGTTTCATCACCACTTCACGCACCCAGCCCGTGCTGGCCGCGGGGACGTTCAAGGCTTGCGCCTCATCCGGGTTGAGCGCGCCCTGGAACTGCTCGACGACTTCGATCGAATAGGCGCCCATGGCTTTCAGACGCGGCGTCAGCGCTCCCGGCAAAAACAGCCAGTGCTGTTCCGCACCGCTCAATTGCGCCAGTGGTCGTGACGACCAGTAATGACTCGTATCCATACCCGCACTCAACCTCCCTGTTGATCGTCATTGTATTGCTGGCGCTGAAGAACAAGGCCTTCAGCGTAACGTCGTGGTCATTGCGTACTGCTGTCTTCGGTCACTTCGTGCTTGCTGATGACATCGACGGTCTGCTCGTCGAACTTGACCGCCGTGAGCAGCGAATCAAGCAAGCCGGGAAACCGCAGGTCCATGTCTTCGCGACGCAGCGACAGCAGGTTTTCCCGACCGTACGGCCGTTGCCAAATCAGACCGCTGTCACGCAGGACCCGCCAGTGGTGAGTCATGGTCGACTTCGAGGCGCCCTTGAGGATCCGGCCGCAAGGATGTTCCTGGCCATCGGCCAAGACTTTCAAGACAGTCAGACGCAACGGACTGCCCAATGCGGACAGAACATTCTCCAAAAGGATCTGGTCCTGATTGGGGTGATTCGGGACGTTCATAGGTAGGTACCTTTGATGATATAGGCGGGAGAAAACTTGCTTGAATTCGTCTATACGAGAACAGTAAGACTATACACAACAAGCCCCTCCCGGCGACAGCCGTCCCGCTGGCTACGCCACGTCTGTCACTACAGCCCGGCGCTCTGCGCCGCCTGCAACGGTTGCTCCTGGAACCCGCCGCCCAGCGCTGCCATCAACGAAATCGAGCTGTCGATGTGCTTGCTGTTGAGGAACGCCAGACGCATTTCGTCCTGAATCAATTGTTGCTCGATGTTTAGCGCATCGAGGAACGTGTCCTCCCCGGCCTTGTAGCGCGACTGCGACAGATCGTAAGACGACTGGGCAATCGTGCAGGCATCGCGCTGCACGACAATCTGCTGCTCGAAAGAGCGCAGTTGCGTCACCGAAATCGCCACTTCGTGCAGGGCCGAACTGAGCACGCGGTTGTACTGCGCGATCGAACTGTCCAGCTGCGCATTGCCAGCCTTTAGGTCGGAGCGCAGGCGCCCGGCATCGAAGATCGGCAGCGTCACGGTCGGCGCAACGTTCCAGAACTTGCTGACCCCGGCGAACAGCGCGTCCCCCGTCAGCGCGTGCGAACCCGCCGCAGCCACCAGGTTGATGTTGGGGTAGAACGTGGTCTTCACCGCTTCGATGTTTTTGTTCTCGGCTTCGACGCGCCAGCGCGCCGCCACGATGTCCGGACGGCGTCCGAGCAGTTGCGCCGGCAATTGCGCGGGCAACGCCACGACGCTGGCTTGCAGACTCGCCGGACGCTCGATGGTGTGCGCACGATCAACGCCTTTGCCGATCAGCGCCGACAACTGCAAGCGAGCGATTTCGATGTCCTCGTTGGCGCCGATCAGCGTCGACTCCGAACGCGCCTTGAGGCTCTGTACCTGCTTGAGTTGCGACAGGTTATCCAGCCCCGAGCCGTAGCGTGAATCGGTCAGCTCGACCAGTTTGCTCAGGCGCTCCAGGTCGCGGCGATTGAGCTCCGAAACCTGCCAGGCGTAAGCCAACTGGTTGTAGGCCTTGACCACGTTGACCGTCAGAATCAGGCGCGACGATTGCAGATCGACTTCGGCCGCCATCGCGCCGTTGAGCGCCGACTCCCAGGCGGCACGCTGGCCGCCCCAGAGGTCGAAGGTGTAGTTGAAATTGACCGCCAGATTGCGCGCGGTGAAGTACTGGTGCCCCTCGCCGCTGTAGTCCTCGAACTTCGACAGGCGACCACGAGTGACTCCGGCCGCCGCGTCCATTTGCGGGTAGCGCTCGGCGTCGCGCAAGTCGAGAAAGGCATTGGCCTTGGCCACCCGCGCCGTGACTTCCTGTAGGTCCGGGTTGCTGGCATAGGCCTCCTCGATCAGCGCGCCGAGGCGTGGATCGCCCAGCGTCGCCCACCAATCGCTGCGCGGCCATGCGGCCGGCGGCAGGGTGTCCTTGAGGCTGTCGGAGTACGCCTCGCCAAGCGACAACAATTTGCCCTGGTGATTGATCCCGGCGTAGTTCACACAGCCTGCCGACAACAGGATGGAAACGGCCAGGGGCGCCAGCATGAAGCGTGTAATCCGATACATGAAAACGTCCTCACAAGGTGGGTTGCGGCGCACCGGCCATGGCGGCTTCAGTGACGCGGGCCGGCTGCTTGATCGAACTCAGCAGGGTGTAGACCGACGGCAGAATGAACAGGGTGAACAACGTACCGATGAGCATCCCCACCACAATCACCAGGCCCAGGCCGAAACGGCTGTTGGCGCCGGCACCACTGGCGAACAACAACGGCGCCAGACCGACCACCATCGCCGCGGTGGTCATCAGGATTGGCCGCAGGCGTACTTGCGCGGCGTGCTGAATGGCTTGCACGCGGTCCATGCCCTGCTTGCGTTGCAGTTCGTTGGCAAACGCGACCATCAGAATCCCGTGCTTGCTGATCAAGCCGATCAGCGTGATCAAACCGATCTGCGTGTAAATGTTCATCGAAGTCATGCCCAGCGCCAGCGGCACCAATGCGCCACAGATCGACAGCGGCACGCTGATCAGGATGATGAACGGATCGCGGAAGCTCTCGTATTGCACGCTCAGCACCAGGTAGATGATCACCAGGGCCAGACCGAAGGTGAACGCCAGGCTGTTGCCTTCCTGCACGTATTGGCGCGCGTCGGACTGCCAGTCGAAACTGAAACCGGCGGGGAAACTTTCCGATTGTTTTTGCAGGAACTCCACCGCAGCACCCAACGTCACGCCCGGTGCCGGAATGGCCTGGAACGTCGCAGAGTTCTGTTGGTTGAACTGGGTCAGGCGGTTCGGTTCGACCTTGACGCTGAGGGTGGCCAGCGTCGACAACGGCACCGGATTGCCCTTCTGATCCTTGACGTAGTAGAGCTTGAGGGTTTCCGGGGTCAGGCGGTCCGAAGAGATCGACTGTGGAATCACGTCATACGAACGCCCGTGGAAGGAGAACCGGTTGACGTACTTTTCGCCGATCAGACTGTTCAGCGTCTCGCCAATGTCCTGCATGCGAATGCCCAAGGCGTTCGCCTTGGCGCGATCGACCTGAATCTCCACCACGGGATTGTTGAAGTCCAGATCACTGTCGACCACCGCGAACAGACCGCTGGCCTGCGCCGCTTGCTTGAGCTGATCCATCACGTTGAACAGCGCCAGGTATTCCTGATCGCTGCGAATCACCATCTGCACCGGCAAGCCACCGGTGGAGCCCGGCAGAGGCGGCATCTGGAAGACGAAAATGCTCGTGCCTTCGATCTGGTTCACCCGGGCCTGCAAGTCCGGCTGAATGGTATTGGCATCGCGGCCACGTTTTTCCCAATCGACCAGGTTGATCCCGCCGACGCTGTTGGACAGACCGTCAGTGCCGTTGGCCACCCAGTTGCTGTAACCCTCGGGAATTTCGTTGAAGGTCTCGTAGAGTTTGTGCGCGTACGCTTCGAGGTAATTGAGGTTGGCGTGCTGCGGCGCCTTGATCGCAGTCAGCAGAATGTTCTGGTCTTCCAGCGGTGCCAGTTCGGTCTGCGCCGAGCGATAGAGGAACGGCAGGCTGAAGAAGATCACCAGCGCCACGGTCAGACTGATCCAGCGCTTCGCCAGCGAACCGCCGAGCAACGCGCCGTAACGGCGAGCCAGATTCTGGAAGAAGCGATCGGCCTTGACCGCCATGAACCCTTCACTGGTTTTCGCATCCAGCAAACGCGTACTCATGATCGGCGACAAGGTCAGCGCGACGATGCCGGAAATCACCACGGCGCCGGCCAGGGTCAACGCGAACTCTTTGAACAGCGTGCCGGTCAGGCCGCCCATCAAGCCGATCGGGGCATACACCGCCGCCAGCGTGAAGGTCATCGCCACCACCGGCCCGGCCACTTCCCGCGCACCGATCAACGCCGCATCAAACGGAGTCTTGCCCTCCTCGATATGCCGGTGGACGTTCTCCACCACGACGATGGCGTCGTCCACCACCAGCCCGATGGCCAGGACCATGGCGAGCAGGGTCAACAAATTGAGACTGAAGCCGAACATCTGCATGAGCATCGCCGCGCCGAGCATCGACAGCGGAATCGTCACCAACGGAATCAATACCGTGCGGAACGTGCCCAGGCAGAGGTAGATCACCAGCACCACGATCACCAGCGCTTCGAGCAGGGTGTAAGACACCTCATCGATCGACGACTGAATGAAGTGCGCCACTTCGAAAGGAATCTGTACGGTCACGCCCGGTGGCAGGGTTTCCTGAATTTGTGGCAGCAATTCGCGCACACGCTTGACGATCACCAGCGGGTTGCCGGTCGGCGCCGCGTCGAGGCCGAGGAACAGCGCCGGCACATCGCTCATCGCGCCGCTGGTATCGGTGGACGCCGCATTCAGCTCGACCGTGCCGACATCGCGCACACGAATGATGTGGCCGTTATCGTTGCGCAGCACCATGTCGCGGAAGTCTTCCACGCTGTTCAGGTCCGTGTTGACCCGCAGGTTGCTGACCACATACAAACCTTTGACCTGGCCGGGTGCGGCCTGGAAGTTGTTGCCCTCGATGGCGGTCGAAACGTCCTGGCCGGTCATGCCGTAGCCGGCCAGGCGTTGCGGGTCGAGCCACAGGCGCATGGAGAGTTTCTGCTCGCCCATGATGTTGATCTTCGCCACGCCTTCGATGCCGGCGAACATCGGTTCGACGACGCGGGAAATGTAGTCCGACATTTCCGGAATGGTCAGGTTGGAACTGGCAAACGCCACGTAAGCCACGCTGGTGAAACCGCCCGAGGTGCGTTCCACCACCGGGTCGTAGGCATCCTTGGGCAAGCGATATTTGATCTGGTTGACCTTGGCCATGACCTCGGTCAGCGCCGCGATGGAATCACTGTTGAGCGCCATGCGGATCGTTACCTGGCTGCGCCCCTGGGTCGAAGCCGAAGACAGATAATCGATCCCTTCGACCGAGGCCACCGCCTGACTGATCGGCTGAGTGACGAAGCCTTGCATCAGTTCGGACGAGGCGCCCGGGTACTGGGTGGTGACCGTGATGGTCGACGTTTCCAGCATCGGATACTGGCGGATCGGCAGGTTCATCAGCGCCCGGACACCGAACAACAGAATCAACGTGCTGACCACCACGGCCAGCACCGGCCGGCGAAGAAAGAGGTCGGTGAAATTCATTTTTCCAGCCCGCTGAGTTTGAGAGCAATGGTGTCCGGGATACCTTCCACGGCCACGCCGTCATGCAGTTTCAATTGACCCGAAGTCACCACCTGCGCACCGTCGTCCAGGCCCTTGTCGACCACGGCCCAACCGTCGCGGCGCTCGCCGACCTTGATGCTTTCACGCTTGACCTTCTGCACACCGGCTTCGTCGGTGTAGACCGAGAACACACTCTCGCCGTAGGCGTTGTAGGTGATGGCGGTTTCCGGGATGAGCAATTCGGCGGTCTGCGGCAACGTCACCGAGACCCGCGCATACATGCCTGGGCGCAGGAGTTTTTTGGTATCGGTGATGACCGCTTGCACATTGATGGTGTGGGATTGGTTGATCTGTGGGTCGACCGCAACGATCTTCCCGGCAAACGTCTGATCCGCCCAGGCATCGACCTTGGCCTGCACGGTCTGGCCCAGTTGCACCCGCGAGCCATCGCGCTCGGCGAGGGTGAAATTGACCCGCAGCACGCCGGGATCCGTCAGGGTTGCCACAGCGCTGCCAGCCTGCAGATATTGGCCGAGGTGCGCCTGGCGAATACCGAGGGTGCCGGCAAATGGCGCACGGATATGACGCTGGGCGATCTGCGCCTGCATGCGTTCCATATCGCCTTTGGCCGCGTCGTATTGCGCTCGGGCGCTGTCGAAGGCGCGGCGGCTTTCTGCACCGCTTTTGGCCAGTTCCTGAACCCGGGCAAATTGCGCCTTGGCCGATTCGAACTCGCCTTTGAGGCGCACCAGTTCACCCTGCTCCGGCGCGTCGTTGAGCTTGAGCAACACCTGCCCCGCCGCCACTTGATCGCCGGACTCGAAATCGATGTCGACCACTTTGCCGCTGACTTCGGCCGAGACCAGCACCTGGCGCTGCGCTTCCAGTTTGCCGATCGCTTCAAGGTAGTAGGTGTACGGTTGTTTTTTGGCCACGGCCAGACCGACCCGCGTACTCGGGATGCGCTGGTCGGCAGCGGCTTGCGGTGGCGCCCAGAAGCGCCAGCCGAGCACAGCGGAAAAGATCAGTACGAGGAGAAGAAAAACCAGCGATTTAATGATATTTCGGGCAAGCATATGGCACTCCCTTGACTCTTTATTGCGAGCACAAAAGTTCAGTTATTAAGAAAATAAAGGCTGTTGCACAAAACAGGCGCGCTATATATCCCTGTGGCAATTCACGTGTAACGCGCCTGTTTTGTTAGTTATCTGTCAAGCCGCTGCCAGCGCATTGGTTTTATCCAGATAATATTTACCGATACCGTGCAAGTTCAAAGGCGACAAGGTGAAGTGCTTCGAACCGGTATGAATATCGCGGAAGCAACGTTCCAGAAAGTGCGACTTGTAAACCGCCTTCGAACCGGCCATCGAAAAGATCTGATTGACCGCGTTCACCGAGTTTTCGGTGAGCACTGACGCCGCCAGGCCGACGCGCGCACTGACCGGTTCACCGAAGGTTTCACCGCGATTGATCACTTGGTGAATCGCGTCTTCGAGCAGCAACTGGGCGGTGTGCACCGAAGAGATCGCCCGGCCGGTTTTTTCGAAAATTACCCCTTCAAGGCCTGGATCGGAGTTGACGGCGCGGTCGTTGCGGAAGTGGTCGACCGCCGCGCGGGCAACGCCCAGCACGGTGGACATCGCTGCCAGCGTACCGAACTCGTAGTAACCGGTGGCATAGGCACGCGAGCTGCGCGCTTCGGGCGATTGCTTGAGGCTTTCGGTGTTCAGGGAGAAGGCCTTGTTGACCAGCACCTGCGAACATTCGAAGTGATGGCTGCCGGTGCCGCGCATGCCAAGGGTGTCCCAGGTCGGCAGGATCTTGCACTGGCTGGCCGGCACAAAGAACATCCGCACTTCGGGTGTGGTGTTGTTTTCCGTGCCTTTGACGGTTGCAGTGCAGACCAGCCAGTCGGCATGCGCCGAACCGCTGGCGAACGCCCAACGGCCGCTGAGCAGGTAATCGTCGCCCATCGGCAGCGCTTCGCCACCGGAGTGAATGGCGCCGATCACAAAACCATCGCAGTGGTTGTAGATCGCTTCGGAGGTGCTTTCCGGCAAGTAATCGGAGAGTCGGCCCATGGCCACCTGCACGGCCAGCTGCCAGGACAGCGAAGCGTCATGCCGGGCAAATTCCAGCAACAGCGCCGAGGTGGTCTGAATGTCGACCTGGGATCCGCCGAATGCCCTGGACACTGAAGTGCGGCCAAAACCATCCTTGAAAAATTGAGACATCACGTCCTTGTGCGTCGCGTTCGTCTGCTCGCTGTAATCTCGGTGCTGAACGATCAGCGGGTTCAGTGCACGCACCTTCTCGAGCCATTCATTGGATTCGGAGGGAAGGCTGTTCCATTGCATTAGATTCTTCATAACGGCTCCTAGCTATTATTTATTGAGGGTCAGCAGATGAAAAAACAGACAGAACTTTTATTGTTGTTAAACCCCGGCAAAAATGTACGTCTACAGTCGTACATTGACAAGCGTTATTATCAGACTTCTTGCATATTTCAGAAAAAGACAACTAACACTCAAACTAATACTCAAGGCGCAAAGTGCCCACCGAACTTGCACTGAAGTTACGGCTTGCCCTACCGCATGATTACTTTGAGCCAGCGCGTCGGTCACTGACCTGCGAAAGTGACGCCCAGTCCTGGTCGGCCTGACCGTGGGCCATGCCATCGAGCAAGTTGTCCTTCAACACACTGGCAAACGGCAGCGGCACGTGCGCAGCTTCGCCGGCCTCCAGCGCCAGGCGGACATCCTTGAGCCCCAGCGACAGCTTGAACCCGGCGGGCTCGAATTGTTTGTCGACCATCAGTTTTCCGTAGCCCTGATACACCGGCACGGCGAACAGGGTCGAGGTGATCATCTCGATGAAATCCGCGCGACTGATGCCGTAGCCGTTGGCCAGGGTCGACGCCTCGGCGGTTGATTCAATCGCTGCGGCAATCATCAGATTGGCCGAGAGTTTGGCTACGCAGGCGCGTTCTGCGTCTTCGCCGAATGGCCAGGTCTTGCGCCCCAGCACATCGAACAGTGGCTGCACCCGCGCCAGCGCCTCGGCATCGCCTGAGGCGAGGATATTCAGATTGCCGGCGGCCGCGACATCCACACGCCCCAGCACCGGTGCCGACACATAAGCCACACCGCGCACCTTGTGCAGGGCCGCCATTTCCCGGGCGAGGGCGACAGACACCGTGGACATGTTGACGTGAACGCTGCCGGGCGCCAGACCGTCGATGGCGTGGGCATCCAGAAACACCGCACGAATCGCCGCATCGTCGCCCAGCATCGAAATCAGCACCTCGGCGCGAGCCGCGAGCGCCGGGCTGTCGACGGCTTCGGCACCGGCATTGACCAGCGCCTGCAACGGCGCCGCCGAGCGATTCCACACACGCACCTGATGCCCAGCCTTCAGCAGGTTCAGCACCATCGGTGCGCCCATCGTGCCCAAGCCGATAAATCCCAGTTCCATGTCGCGCTCCCGTCTAGATGAGGTGGTCGAAATCCGTTCGAACGATGATGCACAATTGCGATTGTACGTGTACAGGCGTACATTTCAAGTGCCGCGACGATTTAACCTTCGCGGCAGGGTTTCAAACATACCCTTTACCCAAGGCAAGGAGGCTTTATGCAATTCGGGATCTACACCGTTGGCGACGTCACACAAGACCCTACCAACGCCCGTACCCCCAGCGAATCGGAACGCATCCAGGCCACCCTGCAAATTGCGCAGAAAGCCGAAGACATCGGGCTGGATGTGTTCGCTACCGGCGAGCATCACAATCCACCATTCATCACCTCCTCTCCCACCACGCTGCTGGCCTACATCGCCGCGAAAACCCAACGCATCATTCTGTCGACGTCCACTACCCTCATCAGCACCAACGACCCGGTGCGCCTGGCTGAAGAATATTCGCTGCTGCAAAACCTCTGCGGCGGGCGCATGGACTTGATGCTTGGGCGCGGCAACACCGCACCGGTCTATCCGTGGTTCGGCAAAAACATCACCGACGGGCTGCCGCTGGCGATGGAAAACTATCGCCTGCTGCATCGGCTCTGGCGCGAAGAAGACATTAACTGGAGCGGTCGTTTTCGTACCCCGTTGAACAACTTCACCTCCATTCCGCGGCCGCTGGACGACCTGCCGCCCTTCGTCTGGCATGGCTCGATCCGCACCCCGGAAATCGCTGAACAAGCGGCGTATTACGGTGACGGCTTTTTCGCCAGTCACATCCTCTGGCCGCGCGAGCATTTCATGGCCCTGGTCGAATTCTATCGGGCGCGTTTTGCCCATTACGGCCATGGCACGCCGGAGCAAGCCATCGTCGGCCTTGGCGGGCACATTTTCATGCGCCGCAATTCCCAGGATGCCCGCCGCGAGTTCCGTCCCTACTTCGACAATGCGCCGGTGTATGGCCACGGTCCATCCCTGGAAGAGTTCATGGAGATGACCCCGCTGGCCGTTGGCAGCCCGCAGGAAATCATCGACAAGACGCTGACCTTCCGCGAGTACTTCGGCGACTATCAGCGCCAGCTCTTCCTGTTCGACCATGGCGGCATTCCGTTGAAAACCGTGCTGGAACAGCTCGACATGTTCGGCAAGGAAGTGCTGCCGGTGCTGCGTGAAGAAACCCGCAAACGCCGCTCGCCGCTGGCCGCCGAAGCACCGACTCACGCCAATCGCCTGGCACATCTGCAATCGCTGCAGATGCCGCCAGCCGACTCACACCCGAACGCTAAAACGCCACAAGCGGACAGCGTAACCGGCCACTAAAACCGCAGAGAGCGAGCTTGCTCGCCAGTGCGCTCGTGCGGGGTGTTGACCCTGCCGAGCGCTTGGCCCGCGCACTGAAATGCCCGGACAGTCAGGCCGCGCCCTTCAGCGAACGCTGGGCATCCAGCACCGTCAGCACGTCATCGTTGATCAGTCGTGCCAGATACTGACCGTAACCGGTCTTGCTCATGCTCCCCGCCAGCACCAGCAACTGCGCGTCATCGATCCAGCCCTTGTTGTAGGCAATCTCTTCGAGGCAGGCGATTTTCAGGCCCTGACGTTTCTCGATGGCCTGGACGAAATTGCCCGCCTCCATCAGCGCATCGTGCGTTCCCGTGTCCAGCCAGGCCATGCCGCGGCCCATCACCGACACGTTCAATTGCCCACGTTGCAGATAGACATTGTTGACGTCGGTAATTTCCAGTTCGCCGCGCGGCGACGGCTGGATCTCGGCGGCAATGCGCAGCACTTCGTTGTCGTAGAAATACAGGCCGGTAACGGCGAAGTTGGACTTCGGCTCACTCGGTTTTTCACAGATGCTCAGGGCCTTGCCGCTGGCGTCGAACTCCACCACGCCGAAGCGTTCCGGGTCCGCCACGTAGTAGCCGAACACGGTCGCGCCCTCTTCGCGGGTCGCAGCCTGCAACAGCGTTTCACCGAAGCCGGCGCCGTAGAAAATATTGTCGCCGAGCACCAGGCAGACGTTGTCATCGCCGACAAATTCGCGACCGATGATGAACGCCTGGGCGAGGCCGTCCGGGCTCGGTTGCACGGCGTAACTCAGGCTCAGGCCCAATTGGCTGCCGTCGCCGAGCATGCGCTGAAAGCCCGGCAGATCTTCGGGAGTGGAGATGATCAGGATCTCGCGAATTTCCGCCAGCATCAGCACCGACAGCGGGTAGTAGATCATCGGTTTGTCATACACCGGCAGCGACTGCTTGGAGACGCCCAAAGTGATTGGATGCAACCGCGAGCCAGCGCCGCCCGCCAACAGAATTCCCTTGTACTTGGCCATGCCTGTTTCCTTTTCAGCAATAGATGACTGACGCCAACCGGCGTCATTGACGGGGGGTGATGTCAATCCACGTGGGCTTCTTGCAACTGGTCGCCGAGACGTTCGAGGGCGTAGGCGCCGGAGATCACACGAATCCACCAGGCGCGATTGTCGAGGTACCAGTCGACGGTTTTTTTCATGCCGCTGTCGAAGGTTTCCTGCGGCGTCCAGCCCAACTGCGCGTGGATCTTGCCGGCATCGACGGCATAACGTTTGTCGTGGCCCGGACGATCCTTGACGAAGGTGATCAGGTCGCGGAAATGCGCGACCCCGGCCGGTTTCTGCGCACCCCGCGCCTCAAGCAGATCGCACACGGTGTGCACCACTTCAAGGTTGGTTTTTTCGTTGTGGCCACCGATGTTGTAGGTCTGCCCCACTTCACCGTTGCTGACCACCGCGTAAAGCGCCCGGGCGTGATCTTCGACAAACAGCCAGTCGCGGATCTGCGCACCGTCGCCGTACACCGGCAGCGGCTTGCCTTGCAGTGCATTGAGAATGACGTGCGGAATGAGTTTTTCCGGGAAGTGGTACGGCCCGTAATTGTTCGAGCAATTGCTCATCACCACCGGCAGCCCGAACGTGCGATGCCAGGCGCGCACCAGATGATCCGAACCGGCCTTGGTCGCCGAGTAAGGTGAGCTCGGCGCATAGGCGGTGGTTTCGGTAAACGCCGGATCGTCAGGCTCCAGATCGCCGTACACCTCGTCGGTGGAAATATGGTGGAAGCGGAACGCCTGCTGACGCGCAGCGTCCAGACGGTTCCAATAGCCGCGCGCGGCTTCGAGCAGGGTGTAAGTGCCGACGATGTTGGTTTCGATGAAGGCTTGAGGGCCATCGATCGAACGATCCACATGGGATTCGGCCGCCAGATGCATCACCGCGTCCGGTTGCAGACGCGCGAAGAGTTCGTCCAGCGCCGGCTTGTCGCAGATGTCCACCTGGCAGAAACGGTAACGCGGCGAGTCCGCGATTTCAGCCAGCGACTCCAGATTGCCGGCGTAGGTCAGTTTGTCGACATTGATCACTTCGCACTCGGTTTCATTGAGCAGAAACCGCACCACTGCCGAGCCGATAAAGCCCGCGCCCCCTGTCACTAAAATTTTCATCAGCGCCTCCCCTGGCAAAATGATGATTCACAGTCCTTCGATGCTGCCCGCCTTCAGGGGCGGGTCAGTTCAGCAATGCCACCCAGTATTGCGACAGGCCTTGCTCAAGAATCAGCAGCGTCTGGATGCAGACGAAGCTTTCGTCGGTGGTCGCCGAGGTCGAGTTGAGCGGGCCGAAACCACCGTCCTGTTTCTGGTGAGAGGCGATCCAGTCTTTCGACGCCTGTAAATGTGTCGGCTGCGCATCGAGCAGGTACATCGCCGCAATCGCCATATACGTGCCGACCAGACTGACCGCTTTGCCCGGCCGATAGTGGAACGAGCCATTGGCCAATTGCAGGCTCTGCAGCCACTCCACGGTCTGCCGCGCATCGACGAGGCGGCGGTCGAGAATGAACAGCGTGGACACCACGCGGTACACCGAAAACGCATCCGGTGGATAACCCGGCTTGTTGCCGAATCCGCCGTCGGCCGAACGGCAACGCAAGGCGAACGCCATTACCGCTTGCTCATCCACGGCCTTGGCGCCCAGCGCGTGCAGCGACAGCACCGCAAGGTTGGTGTGCCAGATATCGGAGCCGAAACCCGCCACGTCGCCGAACCCGCCATCGCTGTTCTGGCACGCTTGCAGGTAGCGCACACAACCCTCGACATCGCCCGGCAAGGCACCCAGCACACGCAACGACAACACCGCGCAGTACGTGGCAAAGACATCACTCAAGTGCCCCGGCTGTTCGGCAAAACCGCCGTCGATATTTTGCGAGGCCTGGATGCAATCGATCAGGCTCGCCTTGTTTTCGATTGGCAGGCCCAGTGCGTGCAGGTCGCAAATCACATGCAGGCCGGAAAACACCTGCCAGGTCTTGTCGGCGCGAAAGCCCAGCGGCGTGGTTTCGGCAGTCAGCCCGTAAGGGGTCTGAGTCGACGCCCGGGCCTTGGCCAGCCACGCGAGATAACGCTGCAGATCGACATTGATCGACGGTACGCCGCGCGGATGAATGTCCTGCACGTCGCCCTGCCCATCGATGACCTCCAGCTCGCGGTTCACCCGCTCGGCGTCGTCGTGTGCCGGCGTAATCGTTACCGGCGCGATGGACTGCAAGGCATGCGCCGCGGCCAGTTGGGTTTTCAGACTCTTCAAATGCAACGGCAAGTACGTCAGGTTGCCGATGCTGAAAATCCCTGGCTGACGCGGCGGCGCCCAGAACTGACGAATGAACGGCACAGTCGGGTCATCGGGCGTCGACCAGAAATAGCCTTTGCCCATGAACAGCCCACCGTTGCGGGTGTCGTGAAACTCCAGCAACGCAGCCGTCACCGAGGCTCGGTCACTCTCGCTCGCACCGCCCGGCAACGCCTGGATCGCCTGCATCAGCAACGCCACGTCGTACGCTGTCTTGATCGGAAATGGCGACTCATGACGTTTGTACGACGTGTGCCAATCGCAGCGGACCTTGCCGTTGATGCCGACCCGGTCCCAGTAGCCGCCGTAAGCTGGATCGCGGAACAGTGCCAACGTTTGCAGCACAAACGAGCGCGCCAGGTTCGACAACGCGTTGTCGTCACGCACGTTGGCCAGACGCGCCAGCACCAGGCTGACGTGTGCTCGCACCGCGCAACGGCTCAACTCAATATCAACGCAAGACTCGCTGTCGCTGCCGGCCACCCGGGCGATCAGGTTTTCGGCGTGCACCTGCAAATGCCCGAGCAAACCGAGGCCCAAAGGCTCGTTACCGATGTGCGCCAGCAGTGCCGTGGCGCTGATGTCGAGGTCGATCGAGGTCGCCAGTTCCAGCGGCGTCGACCAGTCGCTGCTGTACACGCCAGCGACGGTAGACCGGGCATAAAGCGCTTCGATCTGCTCCAGCAGACCGGCAATCGCCGCGCGGTTGGTGACGTCTTCCGGCACCCGCCGTTGATAGGCGATCAATGCCGCCAGCGCATCCAGTTGCAGCGCCAGGGTTCTGCAGCGACCGGAGCCATGCGGCGTCCAGTAGCGATCGGCAAGTTCGTGAAAACCTGCGTTCAGAGCATCGTGCAGATGCATCAGCCCGGCATGGGCAAAACGCAGTTGTGCGTCATCGCCGTGTTCGGCCTGATACAGCGTTGCGTCGATCTGATCCTGCAACTGCTTGTCGCTGGAAATCGCGACCTGCCCACTGGCATCGGTGACGGCAAAAAAACCACCGAACTCGATGTCCTTGAGACCTTGATCAAATAGAAACTGCGGATGCAGCGCCATGGTGAATCCCTCTTCCTTGAGGTTAAGCCGCTTTGCTTTCGGTCAATGGCACAACAGCGCCGTTGCACAATTCGATGATGCGCGTTGCAGCACGGGCCGCGCCTTCGCCGTCCGGTGCAGCGACCTGTTGATGGGGCGCGTAGTACGCCGCCGACTGGGTGTCTTTCTCCAGCTCGCTTTGCACCAGTTCGACGAGGCGGTCGCGATCGTGTCCCAGGTGTGTCGGAAAACCGAGCAGCTCCAGACGACGCAGGGCTTCAAGCTCGTGGTACTCGGACTTGGACGGCAGCACGAACAAAGTCGGAATGTGCAGGGCGGCAATTTCGGTGACGGTGATCCATCCCGGCGCCGAAATCAGCAGGCTGGCTTCGCGCAACAGGCCCATCCAGTCGGGGTAGTAAGGCACGCACACCACACCGTCCTGGGCGGCGATATCCTGACGGCCGAGCAACACCAGTTTCAGATCCGGATTGCGTTCGCGCAGGACCTTGAAGCTGTCCAGATACGCGGCGAGCAACGCATCCTTGTTTTGCGCAAACATGGTGGTGCCGCTGATCGACGCGACAATGAACGGCGAATCGCCAAGGTTCAGTTGCTCGCGCACGTTCAGGCCGCTCTGCACATTGATGTCGCGAATCATCGGCCCGACAAAGTGCGCCTTGCCGCTGAGCAGCGCTTCGGCGACCGGTGTGCCCTGATCCAGAGAAGCCACGTACGGCTTGTCGGTCAGTACCAATTGGCTCTGGTTGATCATCCAGTTGAACTGGCTGTGCAGTGCGGTGCGGGCCCGGGCCATTTCCAGCGCATTGACCTCGAAGCCGCCGTCGGCCAGGTCATGGTCTTCCAGCTGGCAGAGGGTGAAGTCATATCGCTCGGTGACGAACACCAGCGGCGTACCGCTGAAAATCGCCGCCAAACAGGCCGCCATGTTGTAGTCCGAGACCAGCACGGTCGGTTTGTATTCGGCGATCAGCGCCAGATAAGAAAGAATTCGCTCACCCGACAAGAAGGTATTGGCGATATAACCGCCGATGTAATTGGCCCAGTCGAGTTCTTTCGACAAGTTGCTCTTTTTCGAGTAATCGACCAAACGACCGGCAATATCCACCACCTCGACACCGGACTTTTCAAACAACGGTGTAAACGTCGGCTGCAACGAAGCCAGCGCCACGGTCAGGGGCATGGCCGGACACTGCTTTTTAATCGCCTGAGCGATCGACAGCGCACGCATGTTATGACCGGAGCCGGTTGGATTGGGGGCAAATAAAATCATTCTTGAATCTCCATTAGTTGAACAACGCCATGAACCACAGTGTTTTCCAATACATCCCTTATAACCACTGAGTGGGGCTTTATAACTGCACCATCACCGACATTCAGTGGACCTACCAAGAGCGCGCCTTCACCAATCACGCAACGACTTCCAATCCGCACCGGGGCTTCTTCCCAAGGCAGCGAGCGGAATGAATGGTCGTGAGTTGAAGCCACAATCGTGACGTTGTCCGCCACTTCGCTGAACACGCCGATCGACACGCCGCCAGCGGCTTCGATGACCACACCTTCGCCGAGCCGGACACCCGTGCCGAGTTCGATGCCGCCCAGTTGCGACATCCCGCCCTGACGGCTGCTGCGCCCGATCAGAATGCAATCGCGGGCGATTTCCACCGACGCACCACCGCGTAATTCCGCGTCGATCAAAGCCTCGTCGCTGATTTCCCAGGTCGCGGTGTCGGGGTTCAGCGATTTGAGCCGGGAGACCGACTGCGTTGAGCGATCAAGCATCGAAGGCAAGCCGGAACGGGCCCTTTCCCGCACTTTCGCCAACACCTGCCGGGGGCTCGGGCGACCGTCCTCGACCACCGAACGGAAGCCGATAAAGCGCGCCGGGCGCCCAACCATGATGGCGTCGGCCGATACATCTGCCGTCACCAGGGCACCGGCGGCGATCACTGCGCCAGCACCAATACTGACACCTGCGTTGACGGCGACCTTGGCGCCGAGCCAGACATTTTCGGCGATGCGAATCGGTGCCTGCGCGGTGCCGCTGCATTGCACACCTGTGGCCAACATGCTGGATTGACCGATCGAGGCAAACTGCACATCGCAGCGGAAACCGATAAAACAGTCATCCGCCACCTGAACATTTTGCAGACGAGTGCCTGCTCGCACCCACACATGCCGGCCGAGCACACTGCAACTGTCAACGGAGGTTGAAACTTCAATTACATTTACGTCGTCCACAATCTAGCCTCATTCCATGATGCCGAGCACAAGTGATTTTATGCGCGCAGAAATACCGCGCACGCCGTCAATCAATGCAGATCAATCATTAACGATTTATTTAAATGCTTATCTCAAAGCACGCATGACATTGCGCCTGCGCCACTTATTAACTGACTGTTCCATTCAATTATCGTTATTCATTAACGACAGGTGAAAGTTCACACTTGGGCCAATCGCCAAGTCTGTTGTCGGTCCGAGAAAAAGCGAGTTCAAGTCTGTCCGTGACTCAGGTGTAACTCCATCAGGGTGGGAATGTCCTTTAGTACGAATGTTATAGTACAGACGATTTTCTTTTGCAATAGGTGTCCGAATGGTTATCTCGTTTTAGTCTAAAAATTTATTGAACTTTTATGGAGCAAGACTGTATTAAATTCGTCATATATGCACAGCATTGGTGCAAATCCCCGGCGTTACGAGAAATTTCCGCTCAGCGCTCCTAAGCATCCCGAGGTCGACCCCAGACATCTGGGCTGCTTCACCAGACGTTAGGGTGATGATTCAACTCGTCCTTTGTCTGGAGCCACCATGTCCGCCCCTATCACCGTTCTGCGCGACACCCACCCGCTGCCGGTACTCGACGCCTGCAAATGGGAAAAACTCGAAGGCGACCCGCACACCGTCAACCTCAACGCCTACACCAGCGAAGACGGCAGCAAGATCATGGGCACCTGGATCTGCACACCGGGCAAGTGGCGCGTCGAATACGTGAAGTGGGAGTACTGCCATTTCCAGGAAGGCTACTGCGTGATCACTCCGGACGGCATGGCGCCGATCCACCTGCGCGCTGGCGACATCTTTGTGATTGAGCCGGGGATGAAAGGTACGTGGGAAGTGGTTGAGACGGTGCGTAAGTATTTCGTGTTCGCCTGATAAAGCAAAAGATCGCAGCCTTCGGCAGCTCCTACAGAGATACGTTTCCTGTAGGAGCTGCCGAAGGCTGCGATCTTTTTTTGGCACAAAAAAGCCGGGAAATCACCCGACGTGATTTCCCGGCAACACCTACTGCAAATTTTTAAACCTACCCCAATGATCCCTGTGGAAACAGGAACCCTGTGGCGAGGGGATTCAGCGAAACGTCGCACCGCCCCGCTCGGCTGCGCAGCAGTCGCAAAACCTGAGCACTCGGTTTACCTGACACACTGTAGGGGGCTGCTACGCACCCCAACGGGGATAAATCCCCTCGCCACAAAAAGCCCTTTCACCTCAGGTTTTTGAAGAGTTACTGCGGTTTCCGGTAGCTGTTGATAATCGCCGAGAAGTCTTTCCCGCCTTCCCCACGCTGACTCATCGCCTGATACAACTGCTGCGCCACCGCGCCGAGCACCACTGGCTGGTGCGCCTGACGCGCCGCTTCCGTTGCCAGGCCCAGATCCTTGAGCATCAGCTCCGCACCAAAACCACCGGTATAGCCACGCGAGGCCGGTGCCGTTTCGACGATGCCCGGCCACGGGTTGTACATTTCCGAACTCCAGCAACGCCCGGTCGAACTGTTGATGATCCCGGCCAGCACCGAGGTATCAATCCCCAGCGCATCGCCCAGCGCCATCGCTTCACTGACACCGACCATCGAAATCCCCAGCAGCAGGTTGTTGCAGATCTTGGCGATCTGCCCGGTGCCGACGTCACCGCAATGCACGATGTTGCGGCCCATCTGCGCCAACACCGGTTGCAGGGTGGCAAACAGTTCCGGGGTGGCGCCGACCATGAAGGTCAACGTCCCGGCGGTCGCGCCACCGGTGCCACCGGACACCGGCGCATCGGCCACGGTCACGCCATGCTTGGCGGCAGCGGCGGCGACATCGCGCGCCGTCTGCGGATCAATCGTGCTGCAATCCACCGCCGGCACGCCTTTGCCGATGCCGGCCAGCACGCCATCTTCGCCGAGCCAGACACTGCGCACATGCACAGCCGCCGGCAGCATGGTGATCACCAGCTCGGCATCCTCGGCGGCCTCGCGCGCCGAAGCGCGAATGCTGCCGCCCAGTTGTTCCAGTTCCGCCAGCACGGTTTTGTTCAGGTCGACCAGGTTCAGCGAATGGCCAGCCTTGATCAGGTTGCGCGCCATCGGCGCGCCCATGTTGCCCAGCCCGATAAATGCGATTTTCATGGCCATTCCTCAGCGCAGGTTGATGGTGGTGTTCACGCCGTCGTTGACGCTGTCGTCATCGAACCAGCGCGCCGTGACCGTTTTGGTCTGCGTGTAGAACTGCACCACTTGTTTGCCGTACGGGCCGAGGTCTCCAAGTTTCGAACCGCGCGAACCGGTGAAGCTGAAGAACGGCACCGGTACTGGAATCGGGATGTTGATGCCGACCTGGCCGACGTCGATTTCCGTCTGGAATTTACGCGCCGCCGCACCGCTCTGGGTGAACAGGCCGGTGCCGTTGCCGAACGGGTTGGCGTTGACCAGCGCAATCGCCTGATCAAGGGTGTCGACTTCCAGCACCACCAGCACCGGGCCGAAGATTTCCTGGGTGTAAATCTGCATGTCGGTGGTCACGCCCGAGAACAGGGTCGGGCCGACAAAGTTACCTTGCTCGTAACCCGGCACCTTGATGTCACGACCGTCCAGTTCCAGCTTGGCGCCTTCCTTGATGCCGCTTTCGATCAGCTCGAGAATTCGCGCCTTGGCTTTCTTCGAGATGACCGGGCCAACGTCGGTGCCCGGCTCGCTGCCAGCGTTGACGGTAAGTTTCTGCGCCAGCGCTTTCAGATCCGGCAACCATTGTTTCGCCGCACCAACCAGCACCACCACCGAAGTGGCCATGCAACGTTGTCCGGCCGCACCGAAACCGGCGCCGACCAAGGCATTCAGTGCTTGTTCGCGATTGGCATCGGCCAGCACCACGGCGTGGTTTTTCGCGCCCATCATCGATTGCACGCGTTTGCCGTGCTTACCGGCCAAATCGTAAACGTGAGTCCCAACAGCGGTCGAACCGACGAAGGACACCGCTTTGATGTCCTTATGCGTGCACAAGCCATCGACCACGTCTTTACCGCCATGCACCACGTTCAACACGCCCGCCGGAACGCCAGCCTCGACCGCCAGTTCCACCAGCAGCATGGTCGACAGCGGATCCTGTTCCGAAGGCTTCAAGACGAAGGTGTTGCCGCAAGCGATGGCCATCGGGAACATCCACAGCGGAATCATCGCCGGGAAGTTGAACGGCGTGATGCCGGCGCACACGCCGATCGGCTGGCGCAGGGTGTAAGTATCAACGCCGCCGGCGACGTTCTCGGCGAACTCGCCCATTTGCAGAGTGCCGATCGAGCAGGCGTGCTCAACCACTTCCAGGCCACGGAAAATATCGCCCTCGGCGTCGGCAATGGTTTTGCCCTGCTCGGCGCTGAGCACCACGGCGATGCGTTTGGAGTGTTCGCGGATCAGCGCTTGCAGCTTGAGCATGATGCGCATGCGCGCGCCGATCGGGGTCAGTTTCCAGGTCTGGAAGGCACGCTGTGCGGCGCTGACGGCGGCATCGACTTCAGCGGCAGTGGCGAACGGGACTTTAGCCAGCACTTGCTGGGTCGCCGGGTTGACGATGTCGTGCCACTCGGTGGTCTGCGATTCGACCCACTCACCATTGATCAGCAGTTTGACCTTTTGCAGCGTGGTGTCGTTGGGCGTAAGCGATGCGTTCATGCTGGTCTCCGAAACTTGTTTTTATCGTAGGAGCCAAGGCGAAGGGTTCGCCTTGAGATGAGGCGTGTGTCACGAATTGGTTGTCGGACTGTTTTTGGAGTATAGATGTGCAAACTTCTAATAAGAACGCACATATAAGCCCGTCCATCATGCAAAAAAACATCACCTCTCTAGGTTCGCTGAACTGGGACGACCTCAAGTTTTTCCTCGAAGTCGCCCGCACCCGCAAGGCCAGCACCGCCGCCAAACGGCTGGCTGTCGACTACACCACGGTGTCGCGACGGATCAGTTCGCTGGAAGCGGCGCTCGGCACGTTGTTGTTTGAAAAGTCGCGCACCAGTGGTTTCGTGCTGACCGCCGAAGGTCAGCGTCTGCTCGGTTATGCCGAATCGATTGAAAGCACATTGCACATGGCCTGCGAACAGGTTTCAGGCTCTGGCGTGGCGCTGTCCGGGCATGTGCGCATGGGCTGCACCGAAGGTTTCGGCAGTTTTTTCATCACCCCGCAACTGAGCCATTTCGTCGATGCCTACCCGGCGATCTCGGTGGACATCCTGCCACTGCCGCACTTCATCAGCCTGTCCAAGCGCGAGGCCGACATCGTCATCGCCCTCGAACGCCCGGAACACGGGCCGTACGTCTGCTGCAAACTCTGCGACTACCGCTTGCAGCTCTACGCAACCCAGGACTATCTGGACCAACACCCACCGATCCGCCGCCCGGCCGACTTGAGCAAGCATCAATTCATCAGTTATGTGGATGATCTGGCGTTCAGCTCGGAGCTGCTGTACCTGGCCAACGTGCTGCCCGGTGCCCACGCGAATTTGCGCAGTACCAGCGTGATCGCGCAATTCGTGGCTGCACAGCAGGGGCGTTCACTGGCGATTCTGCCGTGCTTCCTCGCCGCGCAGGATCCGCGTTTGCTGCCCGTGTTGCCGGAGGAAATCAACATCACCCGGCAGTTCTGGATGTACTGCCGGGAGGATCTGAGGAAGTTGAAGCGGATCACCCTGTTGTGGGATTACATCCGTGAGGTGACCGAGCGTAATCAGGCGCTGTTGATGGGCGAAAGCCGTGAGATGCAGTTCGCCGATTAATCGGCGCTGACCACAATCGCCACCCGACGGTTTTCCGTACGGCCCGCCGCCGTGGCGTTGGAGGCCACTGGCTCGCTGCTGCCCAGGCCTTGCAACTGGATGTTCTCCTGTTTCATGCCGACGGTGCCGAGCACATTGGCAACGCTCTTGGCACGGCGCAGTGACAACTGCTGGTTGTAGGTTTCCTTGCCCGACGCGTCGGTGTGGCCATCGACCCGCACGCGCTCGATGCCGACACCCAGCAGGGCCTTGCCAATGCGTTCGACGATTTCGGTGCTTTGCGCATTCAGGCTTTCAACGTCGCTGCCAAACAGCACTTTGCCGGACAGGCCAAACTCCCAGCCCTCGTCGGTCAACTCGAAGCCCTGTTGTTTGAGCACGGCGACTTGCGCCGGGGTCAGGCCTTTTTGTGGGGCAGTCTGGCAACCGGTCAGGACCAGTGCCGCCATCAACAACAGCGCGGAAAACAATCGGATTGGAAGTGTGAACACGGGCATCAGCTCCTGGTTTGAACGGGATCGACCAAGTGCTCCGACCCAGCCGTGAATTGGGCGCCACGCGACAGGCGCTTGGCCTGATACATCGCCGCATCGGCGGCATTGAGCAGGGCACCGGGGGTGGCGCCATGATCGGGGAAAACCGCGATGCCGATACTGAGCGACGTCACGACACTGCTATCCCCCGGCAGCGCGATGGGCATGTCCATGCTGGCGAGGATCTTGTCGGCAATGCGCTCGGCATCTTCGATCCTGTGTAAAGGCGTCAGCAGCACGGCAAACTCGTCACCGCCAAGGCGCGCCACCAGATCTTCCTCACGCAATTGCGCGCGAATGCGATTGGCGATGGCCACCAACACGGCATCGCCGGCGGCGTGGCCGAAATTATCGTTGATGCCTTTGAAACGGTCACTGTCGAGAAACAGCACGGCCACTCGCTCGTTGAGTTTGCCGCCACTGCGCAAAGCGCGGATCAGTCGCCCCTCAAAAAAAGCGCGGTTCGGCAGACCGGTGAGGCTGTCGTGACTGGCCTGGTGGGCGAGGGTTTCGTTTTCGCTCTGCAGGTGGCTCTGCCAGGACTCGAGTTCGTCGAGCAAGGCATTGAAGTCGTTGCCGAGGTTGTCCAGCTCAGCGATTTGCGCCGGCGGCACGCGCCGGTCCAGCGCCCGTTCGCTGCGAGCAGCGTGGGCCACGGTGGCGAGGCTGCGCAGCGGGCCGATGATTTCGCGCAGTTGCCGCCGCGCCAGATAAATCGCCACGCACGCGCTGATGGCGGTGCAGAGCAGAATCCCGGCCAGACCGCTCAACAGAAAGCGCATCAGGCTGCCGCCGTGTCCGATGAGCAGCACGCGACCGATTTCCTGGTCCTGATGGACAATCGGCAGGCTGATCGGTCGCTCCAGCAAAGCGCGGGTGATGAGCATTTCCAGCTCGGAGAACAGGCCGTTCTCTGGTCGCTGCCAACGTGCCAGCAACCGCCCCTGTGCATCGAGCACCTGCGCATCGGCCACTTCTTCAGTGGACGCGATCAACTCCAGCGCTTCCGTGGCAGCCGTCTTGTCGTTGAACACCACTGCCGCTTCAACGGTGTAGCTGATCGAGCGAGCAATCAGGTGCAGGTTGTGATCGGCATACACGCGCAACGCCAGAACGCCTAACAGCGTCAGCGAAACACTGGCCATCGCCACCGCCATTAGCGCGACGGTCAAATGTCCACGGCCTAGCACCGAGCCCAGGGTTGGGCGGGTATTCGATCGAAAGAGTCTCATGGTGCCGCCGGTTTGCGACGCGACAACTGCAGCACGCTTGGATGAATGCGTACGCCGCTGCGGGCAACGGAGTCGAGATTGACCTCGAAGGACACTTGATCGTCGCCCACGCGCAAGCAGAACAGACTGCCGACCGTGCACTGATCGTCGCCTTCGCTGATGCTCAGCACCGGGTGGCCGATCAGCGAGGCGAACAGGCGACTGCGTTCATCCGAGGTGAGTTTGCCGATGTACACCGCATCGCATTCACTGACGATGGCCGGGTTATCGGCCAACAGCCGACGCACGATGACCGGGCGACCGGTCGCCTGCGTGGTGCCTTTGACCAGGTCATCGGTGTATTCGGTGGGGCCGACGATGCACAGACGCAACTGCGCAGGTTCGACCGGCCAGCGCGCATAGCTGAGGATGCCAAGAACCACCTGCGTGACAGATTTGGCACGTTGTTCGGCCATGCCTGTCGGCGCTTGTGATTGCGCGACGGCTAAGCCCGTCAACAACCAGAGCAGAGCGCCAAGCAACGCGTGTTGGCAGCCAACTACGCGCCCTGTCGCCCAGACAGACACCTTCATGCAGGGATTCTCTTGGATCTATCGAAATGATGCCGCAACGATAGCACAGCGGCTAAACGCCAGCGAGGCGCCGACCACTGACCGGTTGGTCAATAATCGTCGCCGGCCCCGCGCGTTTTCACTGCTGAGGCTCGACGCCTTCCTCCAGTTCCAGCATCAGGCCGCTCAGGCGTTTGACCTTGCGTAACACCGCTTCCTCAAACACCCCGGCGCGGGGCTCGATCAAGGTGAACCAATGCTTGGCGCGCGTGATGCCGGTGTAGATCAGCTCTTTGGTCAGCACCGGATTCAAGGCGTCCGGCAAGATCAGCGCGGTGTGGGCGAACTCGGAGCCCTGGGATTTGTGCACGGTCATGGCGTAGACGGTTTCGACATCGTTGAGCCGGCTCGGCAATACAAAGCGCACCCCGCCCTGCCCGTCGTTGCGCGGGAACGCCACGCGCAACACCGCTTTGCCAGCGTCAGGCCCTTCGCGCTCGGGCAACTTGAGGGCGATGCCGATATCGCCGTTCATCAAGCCCAGGCCGTAGTCGTTGCGGGTCATCAGCACCGGGCGGCCCTCGTACCACTGCTGGTCGTTTTCGATCAGTCGCGCCTTGAGCAATGCGGCGGTAACGCGCTGATTCAAACCTTCAACGCCCCACGGCCCTTTGCGCACGGCACACAGCAACTGGAAGGTATCGAATGCCTGCAAGACCTCACGCGCCCAGTTGATCCAGTCCGGGTGTTCCAGCGGTCTGCCCAGCGGCGGACGCTGATCGCGCAGCACGCTCAGATAGTGTCGATAGCCCTGCGGGCCGTCGCCATGGCCCTCAAGCAGCAAGCGCTCCAGGTGATGATCGTGTTCACCCTTGAGCGCGAGGGAAAACACATCGGCGTAGTGCCCGGCCGCGAGGAGCTGACGCGCCTCGTCCGGCAACTGCTGATTGACCCGCCGCGCCAGCTGACCGATGCCACTGCCTTCGCCGAAGCGCCGCGAGTGACGCAGCATCACTACTTGTTGTGCCAGCGGATGCGCACCATCGAGGTCTTCGTGCAAACCACTGTCCTGCAAGGATTCGCCGCTGACCGACTCCAGCCACTGGCGTGTTTGCGGGCTGTACCAGCCACTCTCGGCATCACGACACAAATCGCCGAGCACTGCGCCGGCCTCAACCGAGGCCAGTTGATCCTTGTCGCCCAGCAACACCAGCCGAGCATGAGGCGGCAAGGCGTCAAGCAGGTTGGCCATCATCTCCAGGTCGATCATCGAAGCTTCGTCGACGACCAGAACATCCAGCGGCAAACGGTTGCCCGCATGGTGACGGAAGTGCCGGGTGCCGGGACGGCTGCCTAACAAACGGTGCACCGTGGTCACATCGCAGGGAATTTTCGCCCGCACCTCTTCACTGACTTTCAGCGACTGCACCTGTTGACTGATGGACTCGGTCAACCGCGCAGCGGCCTTGCCTGTCGGTGCGGCCAGACGAATGCGCAGTGGCTGACCGGCCTCGACGGCCGGCGCCTGCAATAACGCGAGCAACCGCACCACGGTGGTGGTTTTACCGGTGCCCGGACCGCCCGTCACAATGCTGAAAGCGCCGCGCGTGGCGAGGGCGCAGGCGAGTTTCTGCCAGTCGATGACTTCACCCGCCGTGGCTGAGCCAAACAACTCATTCAGCCGTTGCGACAGATCAGCCGGCGTCGCTTCGGCCTGGGTGAGACGTTGGCGCAACGCCGTATCGATGCGCCGTTCGTAGGCCCAATAGCGCCGTAGATACAGGCGTTTTCCGCAGAGCACCAGCGGACGCTGCTGCGCCGCTGGCCGGGTATCGGCCGCCAGCGCGACCAGATCGCTGCTCGCCAGGGCCTTGCACCAATGCACGCCATCAAGCGCTTCAAGCAATTGCGAGGGCAGTAACAACACGCCACCTTGCACATCGCCTTCGGGTGGCAGTGACAGCGCGAAATCCGGGGCTTTGAGGGTTTCGAACAGATCCAGGCAGACGTGGCCATGACCGAGTTGATGACTGGTCAGGGCTGCGGCGAGCAGTACCAGCGGATCAGTGCCTGGCTCAAGTTCGTGAAGAAACGCGACCAAGGCCTTGTCCAGCGCCCGCAGCCAGCCACGCTCGACCCAACGCGTGAGCAGCAACAGCAAATCATCGGCTTTGCTCAGCGGTGAGAGCGTCGACAGGCTATCGGCGGTCAAAGGCGTTGGCAGCAGATCGGCAAAGGTACGGCTCATAGCAGGACTCCCTGTTCCCATGCGGGTTCGGCTTTGGGTTCAGGTTTGCCCTGGAACATCCGGTCCAGGCGTTCGATCAACGAGCGCGGCGGCCGGGCGAAATACACGCCGCGACTGTCGGCTCGCGTGCCACGCAGGAACAGGTACAGCGCGCCACCGACATGCCGGTCGTAATCGTAGTCGGGCAGTCGCGCCTTCAACTGACGATGCAAAGCCAGCAGGTACAGCACGTACTGCAGGTCGTAGCGGTTATCGAGGATCGACTTTTCCATGGCTTGCTCGGTGTAGGCCAGATCGTCCACGCCGAGCCAGTTGGATTTGTAGTCGGCCACGTAATAACGACCATCGTGTTCAAACGTCAGGTCGATAAAACCTTTGAACATGCCGTTCAGTTGCACCGGTTCCGCCGCCACACGGGCCACACCATTGTGCGTGTGCTGGCGCACGAGTTCGTCGAGTTTGAGCACATCGACCTTGTGGCTGGCGAACCAGAATTCCATCTCGACGCGATATTGCTTGAGTTGCTCAAGCACCACCGGTACTCGCCCGCTGCCGACTGGCAACGGCGATTTGAGCAGATGCTGCAACCAGTCACTGAGGGTCGTGATCCAGCCTTCCCAGCCGCGCAGGTTGCAGCGACGGGCAATCGCGTCGACCAGCGCTTCACGGGAAACCGCAAAACCATCATCCCCTGCCCACTCGAGCAAACCGTGGAGAAACGTTCCCGGATTGGGGCCGCGAGGGAAGCGATGGATGTCCGCTCCGCCAGCAATGATTTCTCGCGGCGCATCCGGGTCGAGGCGTTCGTCATCGAACAGCTTTTGCGCTTGCGGACTGTCCGGGGCTTCATCGCTGCCGACACTCAACACGTCACTGATGCGCAATGCACTGTAGGACGCAATCCACCAGTTTTCGCTGGCCCTGCGCTTGGGCAGCAGCGTGGCACTGAGGATGGCCTCATTGCGCGGAGCCTGGTAGTGCTCGTCGGCAGGCGCGGGCATCTCGCCGATGCTGATGGCCGGGCAGTCCTGTTGCAGGTCTTGCAACCAACGCTGCAATCCGCTGGATTCACCCAGCGATGCGCCGCCGCCCAGCAAATAGCCCAGCGCAGAAAGGTGCAGCACCGAGCTGTTGTTATTGCCTCGCTTGAGATCCGTCACGCCCAACCAGCAGGCATGCTGCGCGCGGGTCAGGGCGACATACAAAAGGCGCAGGTCTTCAGCCAGGCGCTCGTCATCGGCTTGCGCGATCAACTCGGCCGTCGGCTTGAGGCTGACATGCGCCTTGCCTGCTGCGTCGTGGTAATGCAGCGGCAAACGACTGCCGTCCACCGGTTTCGCCGAGCAGATGAAGGGCAGGAAGACCAACGGGTACTCAAGGCCTTTCGATTTGTGAATGGTCACGACCTTGACCAGCTGCTCGTCACTTTCCAGGCGCAGGATCTGCTCTTCGCCGGCTTGACCGGACAACGCCAGCAGCTCGGCCAGATGACGAATCAACGCCTGCTCACCATCAAGCTCCGCAGCGGCCTGCTGCATCAACTCCGACAGGTGCAAAAGGTTGGTCAGCACACGTTCACCGTCGGTGCGCGCGATCAATCTCTGCGGCAAATGGAAGTCATGCAGCAGACGCCGCAGCATCGGCAACACGCCCTGTTTGCGCCACAGTTCGCGATAGCCGCGGAACTGCATGACCCGGGTTTCCCAGACCCGCTCATCCTGATTCAGCCGCTCCAGTTCAACCAATGGCAGGTTGAGGGTGATGCACGCCAGTGCGGCTTTCAGCGAGCGCTCGACATCCGGTTCGGCACAGGCCTTGAGCCAGGCCAGCAGGTCGTGGGCCTCTTGCGCGGCGAATACCGAGTCCTTGTCGGAGAGATAGACACTGCGTACACCGCGCGCGGCGAGTTCACCGCGCACGGCCTGGGCCTCTTTGCCATCACGGACGAGGATCGCGATGTCGGATGGCCGCAGCCCTCTGAAGTCCTTACCGTCCTGAGTGAATCCGGCGCTGGCGGTTTGTCCGCCGTTGAGCAGCGCGGTAATTTCACTGGCGCAGGCTGCGGCCAATTGTTGGCGATAGACAGCGCCGGAGAGTGGCTGATCAGAGGACAAGTGCCAGACGTTCAGCGCCGCAACGTCTTGCCCGGCAATCTGCAGTTTTTCCTTGCGGCCTTGTGAGTCGACCGGCTGAAACGGCACGGGATTCTCACCGTTTTTTTCCCGGAACAAAAACGCACCGCGCCCCTGTTCTCGGGACTCGGCGCGTTCGAAAACATGATTGACCGCTTTGACCATGCCGTGGCTGGAGCGGAAGTTGGTGCCCAGCGTATGCAGCCGGCCGGTGGTGGCCTGACGCGCGCGCAGGTAGGTGTAGATGTCCGCACCGCGAAACGCGTAGATCGCCTGCTTGGGATCGCCGATCAGGAACAGGCCGGTGTCTGGGCTGTTGTCTTCGATGCGGTAGATGCTCTCGAAAATCCGGTACTGCACCGGGTCGGTGTCCTGGAATTCGTCGATCAGCGCGACCGGGAACTGCTCGCGGATCAACGTCGCCAGACGCTCGCCGCCCTCTGATTGCAGCGCCGCATCCAGGCGCAGCAACATATCGTCAAAACCCATTTCAGCGCGACGGCGCTTCTCTTCCTCGAAGCGCGCACCGACCCATTTGGCGGCGTGTTGCAAAACAGCTGCGTCGGGCGTCGGCAAGGCATCGAGACTCGACTTGAGCCCGGGCATGGCATCCAGGCCCGGATGGCTCGGGGCCTGGCCCTTCCAGGCTTCCGCCATGCCGTCGGGGGTCAGCCGACTGAAGCCAGTGCCGATGTCGAGTTGTTCGAGGGTCTCGTCTTCAGCCCAGGCCTTGAGCTTTTCGAACCACGGTTCGAAATAACGCGCCTGCATCTTGCGACCGTCGACGGTTTTGCTCGCAACGCCCTGATGACAGATGGCGAGCAACTCGTCCGCCCACTGACGCCAGGGCATTTTCAACTCGACCAACGCCGCGCGACGCTCCAGCAGACATTCTTCGATCAGCTCGGCCGGAGACTCGGTTTCATCACTGTCACGTTCGCTGGCAAACAGCCCGCGTACCCGAGGCAACAACGCCGCCGGCCCGCCCCAGTTGCTGCGCACCCAATTCAGCGCATCGCCGTGCATCGGATAGCAGAACAGCCGCCAATAATCGCGCAACACCTCGCCCAGCAAATCGCTGTGATCGGTTTCCAGGGATTGGGTAAACAGACTGCCACTGTCGAACGCATGCTCACGCAGCATGCGTTGACACCAACTGTGAATGGTCGAGACGGCGGCCTCATCCATCCACTGCGCAGCGATATCCAGTCGGTTGGCGCATCCCGGCCATTGCTGAGGATCGAATTGATCGCGCAGTTCAGCGATCAAGCCGTCGGGCGCTGGGATTTCGTCACGCATGTAGCGAGCGGCTTCGGCCAGGCGTGTACGGATCCGCTCGCGCAGTTCTTTGGTCGCCGCATCGGTGAACGTCACCACGAGGATCTGCGGCGGCAACAATTCACGGGCAAACCCGCTCGATTCGCCGCCATGCCCCAGGATCAGCCGCAGATAGAGCGCAGAAATGGTGAAGGTTTTACCGGTGCCGGCGCTGGCTTCGATCAACTGGCTGCCACGCAGCGGGAAGGCTAGGGCGAGCGGTGTTTTGCTGCTCATGCGCGCGCCCCTTCACTGGACAAAGAGCGCCATGGCGCTTCAAACAAAGGCCGATACAAAGCGTCGCACCAGCCGGTGAACGTCTCGTCTTCGAGCAGGGCATCAAAGTTGGCATATTGTCGGGACAACGCCGGGCTTTCGCGGCGCTCGCCTTCGCTGGTCTGACCGTCACCTTCGTAGGCTTTACGGGCAGCGGTTTCGGCCTTGAGCGGGTCGGTCTGCGACAGCCAGGCAAATGCGGTCTTCACTGCGATTGGCAATGGTTGACGCATGCCCGCCTGCCAGGCGAGAAGCATATCGCCGAGCAAACTCACGGATCGGTCTCGCGCCATGGGCTCCAGCAGCAGCGTATCGTCACTGGCCACCAGCGCGGTGCTCAATGAAAGTCCGCTGGCGCAGGCGACCAGATGATTGACCCAGGACTTGGTCAGTCGATGCCATTTGCGGCTTTTGATCGAGCCGATACTGTTGGGAATGGTCGTGACTGACAACACGCCGCCATCGGCGCGCTGATGCAGGCCTGAGAGCCAGCCTTCAAGACGTACACCCTGCAACTCGAGATTGATCGGGATGGCGCTGGTCAGCGGGGTCGGCCACAACGTCAAAAGCTGTTGATAGCGCTGCAGCAAGTCCGGCAGTGGTTCTATCAATTCGCGTTGCAGGCATTCACCAAAGCCTGCCATCGGCAGCAAGCCGCTGTTTTGCAAACGTCGAGCCTGAGCTTCGAGGGCCTGATCGACGTTATCCGGTTGCCGCAGCGCTGCTTCGAGCAGGCTGTCGCTGAGCGTATAGCGCTGCAACGCGTCCAGCACGAAAGGTTCTTCGTCGGCCAGCGGCGCTTCGGCCGCCTCGAAATAGACTTTGAGTCGCTGAGTGAAAAAATGCCGTACCGGGTTACGCAGGAAGTCCTGCAACAGAGCAAGGCTCAGCGGTTCCTCCTGAACATAAGGTGTGAGCAACTGCCCGCTGGTTTGTGGCACAGGCTGTTGATGCAAGACCTGCCATTCACTGGCGTAGCTGAACAACTGATCACCTTCATGGAAATAGCGTGCGCTGAACGGTTGCAGCGGATGCTCTTCAGTCATTGCGCTCAACAGGTCCTGGCTTTCATCGTGCAGTCGCCAACCGCTGGCGAGGTGATCGCGCAACTGGCCGATCAACACCGAAGCAGGTCGCTCGCTGTTGTCGCGAATGCTGCGGCCTACCCAACTGATGTAGAGCTGATGGCGCGCCGACAGGAGCGCCTCGAGCAAGAGATAACGGTCATCTTCACGTCGGGAGCGGTCGCCCGGACGGTAGTCGCTGCCCATCAGATCGAAGTCCAGCGGCGGTTGCGCGCGAGGGTAATCACCATCGTTCATCCCCAGCAGACAGACCAGTTTGAACGGAATGGCGCGCATGGGCATCAGCGTACAAAAGTTCACCGCACCGGCCAGAAAGCGTTGAGACAATCGACCCTGATCCAGTCCGGCGAGCCAGGCTTCACGTACAACGGTGAGCGGCAGAGCATCCTCCAGACCTACCGCTTCACAGGTCTGCAGCCAGTTTTCGCGAAGCTCTTCCAGTTGGGTCAGCAAATAATCGTCGTGCTCATTGCTGGCTTTGAAAAACAACTGCATCAGCGCTTGCAGGCGCTGGCCCCACTCCTTGGGTTGAGTCGGTTGTGTGAGCTGCTGATGAGCGAGTTCCAGCGCATCCAGCAAGGCCACCAGCGGGCCGATCAATGCCGCGTCGAGGCCACCGATTTCGTCATAGGGCTCAATACCCGCGCAGGCATCGGCGCTGCCGACCGCGTACCCCAACAGCATACGGCGCATGCCGAAATGCCAACTGTTCTGCTCCAGCTCCTCAGGTAATCCGAGGCCCGCACGTTGCTCGGCGTTCATGCCCCAGCGCACGCCCGCGCCTTCGATCCAGCGGTGCAACGTCGGCAGATCGCGCTCTTCCACACCGAAACGGGCACGCAGTGCAGGCACATCAAGCAGGTCGAGGATCTCACTGACCGGGAAGCGGCTGTCTGGCAATTTGAGCAGGTGTTCGACGGCGATCAACAGGGGATCACGACCACGCTGGCCCTGATCCGCCAGTGTGAAGGGAATGAAACGCGGGTCATGCCGATCAAGCTGACCAAAAACGGCGCGAATGTGCGGGGCATAACTGTCGACGTCCGGAACCATTACGATGACATCGCGCGGGCGCAGATCCGGGTTGGCGCTGAAGCGTGCCAGGAGCTGATCGTGGAGGATTTCAACTTCACGTTGAGCGCTGTGGGCTATGTGGAAGCGGATCGAATCGTCCTGTTCCAGATCAACCGCCGGCCAATGATCGCGAGTCTCGTCGAGGGGACGCAACTCAAGGATGTCATTCTGCAGTTGATTGAGCAGATTGCCTGGCTGCGTGTCACTGAACAGGTCGATGCGCCCATCGCGAAAAGCCGCGCGATAGCTGTTGGGATCATCATAACTGTCGAGCAGGTTGATGTAGTCGCGACCTTGTTTGCCCCAGGCAGCCAACAGCGGATGGGCGTGTTGATGCATTGTGTCCGGGTCGAGTACAACGGGCATGCCACTCTTGCGCGATTGCCGTTTGTACTGGTGACGCAGCAAATCCTTGTCGGCGACGATATCGGCCCAGTGGTGACGGCAAGGGTTGTGCACGCACAGCAGAACCTGACTGAAACGCGCAAGCCCTGCGAGCGCTTCGAGTACCTGGGCTGGTAGCGAAGAGATTCCGAAAACGATGACTCGCGAGGGCAGGCCCGCCGGCGCCTCGGTGAGGTTGTTGATGCGCTCAATGAACCGCTGATGGACGCCGGCACGGCTCTGCGCCATGCCTTGTTCACCGACGTCCCCCAGCAATGCTCGCCATAACTCGGCTTGCCAGCAGCTGGTCGGAGGTAGTGGCTTTATTTCACCTCTGACATTGCGCAACTGGTGTCGCCCTTCCGCCCAATCTTCAAGCCAGTCCGCCCGGTATACCTGGTATTGATCGAAGAGATCCGCCAGACGTTCGGACAGCTGATAGCGCTTGCGCAAATCAGTGTCGTGGGTAAGAAAGCGCTGCAACGGTTCAAAGTGAGGGCGATCGATGACCTGGGGGAGCAGGCGCATCAGACGCCAGGTCAGCGGGGCCTTATCGAGCAGGGACTTGGCAGGAATCTCTTCACGACCCAGAACCATCCGGTAGAGCTGCCACATGAAACTGCCGGGCAACTGCACATCAATTGCTGCAGCGATACCGCAACCACCGAGGTCGTCGTCTTCGGGGTCCTCGGCCAGTGCCAATTTCAGCCATTGGGCAATGCCGTTGCTTTGCACGAGGGCTATTTCGTTTTCCAGGGGCGCCAGTGGATAACGCCGCATTATGCTGATCACAAGGCTGCGCAGTTCGTCCAGGCTATTGCTCTGGACCACCATGAATGCAGCGTTGAGGGACTGGGCGCCCGGCATAAAGGATTCCTTGGAAAGTACGAAAGCCAGGGCAGAACCTTAGCATTGTCGGCAGGTTGTAGCAGCCGGACGGCGTCCGTGAATGCTGTAAGAACTTTCCTGCGGGCAAAACAA
>NZ_AKJD01000108.1 GCF_000282515.1 Pseudomonas sp. GM80 | reverse complement strand
CGTTGACGTAGCCCAGGTTCAAACCCTGCGGCAACACGTCGATGCTGGTCTTGCCGTTGACGTTGATCCCCGAACCACCCAGATTCGCCCCACCGATCACGCCGTTACCGCCGAGGTTGCCGGTCTGCCACTGCACTCCAAACTCACTGGCATCGTCCTCGCCGACTTCGACGATCAGGCTTTCGATCACCACTTGCGCGCGGCGTTGGTCAAGCAGATCGATCACCTCACGCAAGTTCCGATACAACGGCTCCGGCGCAGAAATCAGCAAGGTGTTGGTGGTGGCGTCAGCCTGAATGGTCACGCCACCGGCGCTGAAAGCGACGTTCTGTTCACTATTCTGCGCGCCGCCACTGCTGGTTCCGCCGCCACTACTGCCCTGCGCGTAACTGCCGCCGGTGCCGCCGCTGCTGTTAGTCGATGTTGAGCCGCTGCTTTGCGTACCGCTCTGGCCATTCTGCCCAGCATTGCCACCGGTGCTGCCACCCATCGCACTGAGCACCGATCGCGCACTGTCGCTGGTGCCGCTGTCACTCTCTCCCGTGAGCAAACCCCGCAACGCCTGCGCCAGTTTCGCCGCCTGCGCATTACGCAGATAAACCACATGCAGATTGCTCGGATTGCTCTGCGCGTTATCCAGTTTGTAGATCAGATTACGCGCCAGCTCGGTACGCTCCGGACTGCCGGCACGAATGATGATGGTGTTGGAACGCGGATCACCAATCACCGCGATTTTCTGCGTCGGATCATTGCCCGGTGCATCGAGCAAATCCGCCACCATCGGCGCAATGTCGGCAGCGATGCCGTTCTGGATCTGCACCACATCCGTGTCAATCGCACTCGGCGAATCAATGCTCGCAATCAACTGCGCAACGCGGGTCAGGTTCTCGGCGTAATCGGTGATAACAATAGTGTTATTGCCCGGATAGGCGTTGATCGGATTGTTCGGCGAAACGATCGGCCGCAGCACCGGAATCAGGTTCACCGCGTTCTCGTATTGCAGGCGAAACGTGCGCGTGAGCATGCCATTGCCCGCCGGTTTGTCAGCGCTGTAAATCGACCCACCCAAAAGTTTCGCATCCGCCTCCGGCACCACCTGCGCCACACCGCCGACATCAACCACACTGAAACCCTGCATGCGCAGCGCCGCCAGCAGCATGTCGTAAGCCTGCCGCGCAGGCACCTGACCTTCGGACACCAGCGTCAACGTCCCCTTCACCCGAGGATCGACCAAAAACTGCTGCCCGGTCGACCGCGACAACGCCCGCACCACCGCTTGAATATCCGCATCGACAAAATTCAGCGTCACCGGTTGATCGCCCAAAGGATTACTCGGCAAGGCAATGCCCGAAGCCGCCGCCCCACTGCGCGCACTTTTGGAGATGTTGTGCAATTGCTTCGGCACCGGTCGCGCCTGGGCCTGCGCACGTTCGCGGTCGAGCACCGCGTCGCCGCTGCGCTGGGTGTTGGCCAGCGGCCGACCGAGTTCACTGTCGACCAGCAGCGGCGGTTGATTCTGTGGCGTGGTGCTGGTGTTGCTGCATGCGCTCAGTGCCAACAACAGAAACGGCGCGGCCGTACGTAAATAATTGGATCCTGACCCCTTCATGAAGCTTCCTTAGCGCCCAGCGCCTGATCCATGCGAACGGTTCCCGACAGAGTGCCTGCCGTATCATCGACCTTGACCTCACTTGCAAGCTGCAAACGAGCCTCGACCACTTCCAGTGAAAACTGTACCGGGCTGCTCAACAACCAACTGATCGCCGCATCAGCCGCAGCCTCCTCGAACGTCAACTGCCACGCACCAGCCACGGCCTGCAATCGGTAGTGCCCAGCCAGCCCGCTGGCGTCGAGCGACTGTTGCAACGACTGTTCGAGGCTCTGCCCGGCGGGCGGACTCGCCACCTCGCGCAACAGCAACTCCAGCGCTGCCGCCTGGGAGCGTAATTTCGGCGTTTCGCTCTGCCAGAAATCGAGCTTTCTCAACGGCGGCTCGATCAGCAACAGCCAGATCAACACGCCGCCCAGTATCAGCGCAGTACCCGCCACCATGCGTTTCTCGCGCGACGTGAGTGATCGCCAATGCCGCTCAATCTGCTGACGCAATTGCACCCAACGGCCTCGATACAGCGCCAACCATTCACTCATCGTCGTTATCCATAATGGCGCCGCTGTCAGCAGACTCCGGCTCAACTTGCGCGCTCAACGTCCAGACGTTGTCATCACGCACAGCCGTCAGCCCTGCCTGACTGAGCGCCCCCGTCACCGAGCCCTCGGCGCTTGAGTGCGGCGTATCAGCGTCCAGTTCCAACTGCAAACGGCCTTGATCGAAAGTCAGCCGCTGAACACTGCCCGCCATAAAAGGCATCGCACTGGCAGCGTTTTGCACCAGGTAGGCAAAACCATCACCGGCGCCCGTCGCCGCTCCACTCTGACGCACCGCCAACTGCTGACGCGCCTGTTGCAACGGGTTGAGAATGACCGGCAACTCAGGGAACGCCTGCTTCACTCGCTGACTCATCTGCGCCTTGAGTTGCTGGCCCTGGCTGGCTTCGCGAGCCGCGTAAAGGTTCAGACCGACAACCCATACAGCCACCGCCAAGGCACAGCAAAACACTGTCCGGCCCCCGACCGGCGTGGGCTCTGCGGTTTTCTCGATACCGCCGTGCAGCCCCCATCCGGGTGCGGCGCCAGCCCAGCGCTGATCCGCAGGTTTGTGCTCAAGCACAGCCGCAGGCATGTCGTCACCGATCCACTGCACGGCGCTGCCACCGGCTAAAAGCGCCTGCATTCGCTCGTCAACCATCGGTTCCACCGAGGCTTGCTCAGTGCTGAGGCGCAGCAACAACTGCCCGTCCAGCACGCACGCGCTGATCTGCCCGGCCAGTGGCACCGGCAACGCATAAGGCGCGGGGTAAAGACCTCGCAGCTTCAGTCGATGCCGTCTCAACAACTCACCCAATCGCTGAAGCTCAGCCTTCGCAAGCCACGCCAGACAGACCTCGCCACTGCCCTCTCGAGCGCTGTGGGCAACGTGCATCTGTTCACTGCCACCGAGTATCAGCGCCTGCGCGGCACAGGCTACCGCAGCCGCTATTTTCGTCGCCGACAGCGGTGGCAGTTGCAGGCGAGTGAGCACGCTGTCTGCGGGATGAAGAAAACATTCCACAGCCTGCGCTCGAGATTCCTGCTCCAACAGCGACAACGTACTGACACCGGTCTGAATGACGCGCCCTGCCTGATCCAGACATGCCCATTCAAACTCTGTGTGCGAGGTCAATTTATGCAGGGGCGGCAAGGCGATTCGCAAGCGACTCATACACCGAACCTCGACCAGATCACTTTGGGCATGCCGTCCTGTGGACGATGCAGCACCGCCTCCAGGTTCACGCTGCGTTGCTCATCCCGCACCTGTCCGCGCAGCTGGAACCACTCGCTGCTGATACCGACGTTGAGCCCGTCCACCGTCAGGTGCGGCAAACGCAGGCGATTGACGAAGTCTCCACGGTTGATAAACCACTGACCGTGATCACGCTCGACCACTAATGCCCTGGCCCGGGAAAGCGACAGCCCAGGCACCACCGCCGCCAGAACCTCGGCGCTGGCCGTGTTGCCATTGACCCAGGTTCTGGCCGGAACAATGCTCACGTATTGACCCAGCCGAGCCATCGCCTGATCGCTCATACCGTCCAGCCCCCGCAACTCCTCAAGACTGCGCAGCATCGGCCGGGTCGCAGGCAACGGCCTGCGACTGGCGTTCGGCGAAGTCAATCGACCACTGTCAAAACCGATTTGCGCAGTGCTTGGCCCGACGTCTGGCGAACTCATGACTCGCGGGTACGCGGCAATGACTCGTTCGCTGATGCGCTGACTGAGGCCGGCGTCGATGCCGATCATTTCGCAGAGCCTTTCGAAGCTGCGCACCTGACCGAGATCAACCCGTTCGTTGCTGATCAAGTTGCGCAGATTGAACTTGCCTTGTTGGTCTTCCAGACCCCCTTCAAAAGCACCATTCGCCGAGTTCACCAGAGTGCTTTGGAGAGGTTGCGCCCATGGCTGATCGAGCCGGGTCAGGCTGTCTTGCAGGCGGGCATCGTTCAGCAATTGCCGACCCACTTCCAGGCCAGCCAACAGCACCGCGCCACCCTGCACGCGAGACTGTTCAGCTTCAAGGGAACGGGTGAAAACGCTCTGTCGGGTGAGCATGCCACCAGCAATCACTGCCACCACGGCGGCGATCAGCAAGGCGCTGATAATTGCCATGCCACGCTGTTTCGTCGCTGTCGACGAAGTCGATTTCATCGCGACGCTTAGAGCTGCCAGGAACCGATATCGGCATTGACGCCGTCGCCGTCTGGCTGCCCGTCCGCACCGAGGGAGAAGATGTCGACTTCGCCGTTCGCGCCAGGATTCAAATAGTTGTAAGGACGACCCCAAGGGTCATTGGGCAAGCGCTCCAGATAAGAACGCCAGTTGCTGTTTTTTGCGTCAGCCGGACGCTCGACCAACACCTTGAGGCCTTGGTTGATACTCGGGTAAGTACCGTGGTCGAGGCGATAGAGTTTGAGTGCCTGCATCAGGCCGGCGATGTCTTGTCTGGCCGCCGTCGCCCTGGCTTGATCAGGGCGGTCAAGCACTTTGGGCACAACCATCGCGGCGAGAATACCGAGGATGACCACCACCACCATGATCTCGATCAGGGTGAAACCCGACTGGCCGCTCCGGCCCGCGGACTGAGATTTGACGCGCGCGAAATCCATTTCAACCTTCCTTGGCTTGATTACAATTCGGCGCGCAGTGTAACAAAAGCCAGTCATCGTACAACACTCATTAACGCCCTGTTTTTTCTGCACATCGGTCGAGAATCGGGTGCTATTCTGCCGACCTGTTTCACCCCAGAGCCGGCTATGGAAGCGATGCGCAAGGAGCGAGGTTTTACCCTGATCGAGGTGTTGGTGGCGTTGGCGATCATCGCCGTGGCCATGTCCGCGGCAGTACGCGTTGCCGGACTGATGACTCAAAGTAACGGGTTGTTGCGCGATCGTTCGATCGCTTTACTGGCCGCGCAAAGCCGACTCGCCGAACTGCGCCTGGAAGGACGCTTTCCTTCCGGACTGAGAACGTTCGAGTGCGATCAAGGACGTTTGCAACTGCACTGCGAGCAATCCATCACAGCGCGCGGTGATGGCCGACTGGTGCGCGTCAAGGTGGTGGTAACCGATCGCGAGCGTGAAGCGCCGCCCTTGGCGCAACTGGAAACACTGCTCAGCCAACCGCTTGAACAGCGTTAATGACGTGGCTCAGGGGCGAGTCAATCGAGGCAGTGACGGGATGTCGGGCAACGTGCTGACCTTTAATCGACGCTGCTGCGCACCTTGCTCAATCACCACAGCATCTTTTTCAATGGCCACCACACGCATGTCCTGGGTCAGACGATCACCCACCAGAAAACTGCGTGCAGGCCCATCGTTGAGTGTGAGTATCGCTACCGCACCCTGCACTCCCGCCATCAGCCCGGAGACCTTGATCTCCACGGGGGCAGACTGGTTGGAAAACCACTGCAAGGCAGCAGTGTCGGCGCGTGCAGCCAAGGCCTGCGGCTCCACCACGGGGACGTGGGACTGTGCCGACGTCAACAACAACGATGACCAGAACAGCCCCCCTGCCACTGCTGCGACCAGCGCCGCCGACTGCAGCAGTTGTGCTGCCGATAAACGAAAAGTAAATGCCAAGACCCAACCTCCCTGTTGTCTTGCAGCGCAGTCTACAGGACAACCGGCGGTTTTTTATCCGGGCTGATCATTCGAATCCAGGACGGATTCACGACGAAGGAACGTTGCAGCATGACCAAGGACAGACAAAAGGGTTTCACCCTCATCGAGTTGATGGTGGTGCTGATCATCATCGGCATCGCCAGTGCCGCCGTCAGCCTGAGCATCAAGCCCGACCCGGCGCAACAGCTGCGCAAGGACGCCAATCGCCTGATCCAGTTGCTGCAAATCGCCCAGGCCGAAGCGCTAGCCGACGGACGCCCGATCACGTGGCTGACGGACAAGCAAGGCTTTCACTTTAGCCGTCGTGACGAACAGGGCGTGGGCCGCGATCACTTTTTGACCGACCCGCAACTGCATCCGCGCACATGGGAAACACCTTCGCTGACCATAAGAGTCACGCCTCAACGGCCGGTCGTGCTGCAAGCCGAGTGGTTTGACTCTCCCTTGCAACTGCAACTCTCGGACGGTCAGCACACACTCATCGTGCAACGCACGGCGGCCGGCAAAATACAGTTGGCAAACCGGCCATGAGTGCCCGTCAAGACGGCTTCACGCTGATAGAAGTCATGGTCGCGATCATGCTGATGGCCATCGTCAGCCTGATCGCCTGGCGCGGACTGGACAGCGTGACTCGCGCCGACAGTCACTTGCAGGCCAGCACCGAGCAAACCGAAGCGCTATTGCGCACGTTGCACCAACTGGAACGCGATGTGGCGTTGCGCGCCAGCATCGAACTGCGCGAGCCGAACCTGACCAACAACGACGATGACCCACCTGAAGGCCCCGCCGCGATCAGCGTGCGCAGCACGGACAACCAGAGTTTTCGTCTCGACGTGATCCGCAGCGCCGCGGACCCGCAGGACGGTTTGCAGCGCGTGCGCTGGTGGCTGAAAAATCAAACCCTGTACCGCGCCGCTGCGCCAGCCCGCAATCGATATCCCCTGCCCGCCCCCAAAGAAGCCGTGGCCGTACTCGACAGCATCAGCGACCTGCAAGTGCGCGTCTGGGAGGCAGACATGGGCTGGCGCCAACTCAGTGGGAACCGCAAAGAAAACCCACAAGGTCTGGAGATTCGCCTGACCCGAGGGACGCCGCAGGGCGAGGAGCATTATCGGCAGGTAGTGGGGCCACTGGACTAAGGGGAAGAATGAAACGCCTTCCCCCTTCAAGCATCGAAACAGCTGCGCACATTGGTCTTGGTCAAGCCGGGCTTTCAGTTGACTGGCCCGCCCCTCAAAGCGGTTCGGGGATCAGAGCCTGCTGGCTGGCCTTTGCCTGGGTCAGGTATTCAAGCGATCAGTTCAGACCCCGAAAAGGTTGCCCTGTGATTGCGACCAGTCATCTGCCAGACCGCGTTTGAGCGTGCGCACGCGGTCTTTGAAATCGACCGCGCATAAAGGTTTGATCAGTCTACCGAGCGCCCAAGGCAGCGCTGAGACGCTCAGGCCATCGAAGCCAGGTTTACCTTTGAGGTCCAGCGTAAGCCTGGCGTAACACGTGAGGCCGATCGATGCCATCTCACTGTCACGCACTCGGTTGATTTCGTTGAATAGGTGACTGGATAGTGATCTGGTAGCATTCTGAAAATTATTGATCGTTAGAAGTGAATCAAGCATGAAGCGAGTGGCAATCCTCCAATCGAACTACATACCCTGGAAGGGTTATTTCGACATGATTGCAGCCGTTGATGAATTCATCATTTACGATGACATGCAATACACGAAAAATGACTGGCGAAACAGAAACCAGATAAAAACTCCGCAAGGCGTTAAATGGCTGACCGTCCCCGCCGGCTCCAACCTGAACAGAAGAATCAGAGACGTTGAGCTCGACCCAAGGTGGCAGATCAAGCACTGGAGCAGCATCGAAGCCAACTATGCCAAGGCAGAATATTTCGGCGAAATTTCTCAACTGCTGAAACCACTGTATCTGGATCGACAATTCACAAGCCTTTCAGAGCTCAATAGAACGCTGATTGAAACGATCTGCGCCTACCTCAAGATAACCACCACAATAAAAAACTCTTGGGACTATTCACTCTGCGAAGGCAAAACAGAAAGAATCGTCGATCTTTGCCGGCAAGCGGGGGCGACAGAATACGTTTCCGGCCCTGCGGCTGAAAACTACTTAGAGGAAGATATGTTCGCCGAATCCGGAATCAAACTGACGTGGTTTGATTACTCTGGATACCGTGAATACCCGCAACTGTGGGGCGAGTTCACGCATGGCGTGAGTATTCTGGATGTGCTGTTCAACTGCGGAAATACCTCCAGAGATTTTCTGAGGTACTAGCGCCAACCGCAGGTTAGTTTTGCGCTGGTTTTGCGCAGGCACAAAAAAGCCGATCCATCTGATCGGCTTAAGTGTCTGATTTTACTCAGGAATTATGGTCGGGACGGAGTGATTCGAACACTCGACCCCTAGCACCCCATGCTAGTGCGCTACCGGACTGCGCTACGCCCCGACTGATTTACAACCCGCCCTTCACCTCGAAGAACGCTCAAGAATATAGCGCAAGCTTTTGAAAACTGGAAGTATTCAAACGCTGCTTTTTATTTCTTGAGAACCACCAGCACATCTTCCAATTCAGCAATCATCTGCCGAATCATCTGCTTGTACTGGGTAGTGTCGTCTTTGGCCTCATCGCCGGACAGGCGCAGGCGTGCGCCGCCGATGGTGAAACCTTGATCATAAAGGAGCGCGCGGATCTGCCGGATCATCAGCACATCCTGGCGCTGATAATACCGGCGGTTTCCGCGGCGTTTGACGGGGTTGAGTTGAGAAAACTCCTGCTCCCAGTAGCGCAGCACGTGTGGCTTTACGGCACACAGCTCGCTGACTTCACCAATGGTGAAGTAGCGTTTGCCCGGGATGACGGGAAGTTCGTCGTTATGACTTGGTTCCAGCATAAGCCTCAACTCGGGCCTTCAACTTCTGCCCTGGACGAAAGGTGACCACACGGCGAGCCGTGATCGGGATTTCTTCCCCCGTTTTCGGGTTGCGGCCAGGCCGCTGGCGTTTGTCCCGAAGGTCGAAATTGCCGAAACCGGACAATTTGACCTGCTCGTTGTCTTCAAGAGCGTGCCTGATTTCCTCAAAAAACAGTTCGACCAATTCCTTGGCTTCCCGCTTGTTCAGGCCCAGCTCTTCATACAGACGTTCCGCCATCTCAGCTTTCGTCAAAGCCCCCATACGTCACTTCCTTAACGTGGCGTTCAACCTTTGTTCGAGCGAGGTGAGGATATTTTGCGTCGTCGAATTCACCTCATCGTCATTAAGAGTGCGCGATGGATGCTGCCAGGTCAAGCCAACTGCAAGGCTTTTTCTATCAGGATCAATGCCTTTACCCTGATATACGTCAAACAGCCTGAGATCTGTGAGCCATTCGCCTGCATTTTCACGGATTACGTCCAGTACTGCCGAGGCGGCGACGTCTTTGTGCGCAATCAGTGCAAGGTCACGACGCACTTCAGGAAAGCGCGACAACTCGTGGAATTTCGGCATTTTACCGAGTGCCACTTCAGCCAGGACCAGCTCGAAAACGAAGACCGGACGGTCCAGCCCCAGAGCTTTCGACAGTTCAGGGTGAATGGCACCGATGAAACCGACTTCACGCCCTTCCCGCTCGATGCGCGCGGTTTGACCCGGGTGCAGCGCCGGGTGTTTGCCCGGAGCGAAAGTGAACGAATCCAGCGCACCGGCGAAGCCCAGCACCGCTTCCACGTCAGCTTTGACGTCGAAGAAGTCGACGGTGTCGCGACCTTGTGCCCAGCCTTCCGGCAGACGGCTACCGCACACCACACCGGACAGCATCGGCTCTTGCTTCAGGCCTGCCAGCTGACCAACAAAGCGCAGACCGCTTTCGAACAGACGCACGCGATCTTGCTGACGATTGAGGTTGTGCTGCAACGCCTTGACCAAACCTGGCCACAGCGACGAACGCATGGCCGCCATGTCGTTGGAGATCGGATTGGCCAGCAACAGCGGCTCAACGCCCGGATTGAACAGTTCGAACTGACGTGGATCGATGAAGCTGTAGGTGATGGCTTCCTGATAACCACGGGCCACCAACAGGCGACGCAGTTCCGGCAGGTCGCTACGCGCTTCAGCCTTGGCCTGCGGTGCCAGGCGAGCTTGCGGGTAACGCACCGGCAGACGGTTGTAACCGTACAGGCGAGCCAGTTCTTCGATCAGATCGACTTCCAGGCTGATGTCGAAGCGATGGCTTGGCACTTCTACGCGCCACTGGCCTTCACCATCGGCAGTAATGCCAAGACCCAGACCGCTGAGCAGACGCTCGACCTGTGCCGAATCCATTTCCATGCCCAGCATCTGAGCGATGCGCTGGGAACGCAGAGTGATCGCCGCGATTGACGGCAGGTGCTGTTCGCTGACGGTCTCGATGATCGGGCCAGCTTCACCGCCAGTGATTTCCAGCAGCAGGCCAGTGGCGCGCTCCATGGCTTCACGGGCCAGTTGCCAGTCAACGCCACGCTCGTAGCGGTGCGACGCATCGGTGTGCAGGCCGTAGGAACGAGCCTTGCCAGCGACAGCGATCTGGTCGAAGAATGCGGATTCCAGGAATACGTCGCGAGTGGTCGCGGACACACCGCTGTGCTCGCCACCCATGACACCGGCAATCGCCAGCGCGCGGGTGTGGTCGGCGATGACCAGCGTATCGCTACGCAGGCTGACTTCCTGACCGTCGAGCAGCACCAGCTTCTCGCCCTCTTCCGCCATGCGTACACGGATGCCGCCATTGATTTCGGCGAGATCGAAAGCGTGCATTGGCTGACCCAGTTCGAGCATCACGTAGTTGGTGATGTCGACGGCAGCATCGATGCTGCGCACGTCGGCGCGACGCAGACGCTCAACCATCCACAGTGGGGTTGGCTTGGACAGATCAACGTTACGGATCACACGACCCAGGTAACGTGGGCATGCAGCAGGGGCCAGTACTTCTACCGAACGCACTTCGTCGTGCACGGCAGGAATGGCCATGACCACCGGACGGGTAACCGGTGCGTCGTACAGCGCGCCGACTTCACGGGCCAGACCAGCCAGGGACAGGCAGTCGCCACGGTTCGGGGTCAGGTCGACCTCGATGCTGGCGTCTTCAAGATCCAGATACACACGGAAATCTTCGCCCACCGGCGCATCGGCCGGCAGCTCCATGAGACCGTCGTTGCCTTCACCGACTTGCAGCTCGGCTTGCGAGCACAGCATGCCGTTGGACTCGACGCCACGCAGCTTGGCTTTCTTGATTTTGAAGTCGCCCGGCAGCTCGGCACCGATCATGGCGAACGGAATCTTCAGGCCCGGACGCACGTTTGGCGCACCGCACACGACCTGGAAGGTTTCCGCGCCATTGCTCACCTGGCAAACGCGCAACTTGTCGGCATCCGGGTGTTGCTCGGTGCTCAGCACCTCGCCCACGACCACGCCGCTGAAAACACCGGCGGCCGGCGTAACGCTATCGACCTCAAGACCGGCCATCGACAGACGAGCAACCAGCTCATCGCGATCTACCTGCGGGCTAACCCAGCCACGCAGCCATTGTTCACTGAATTTCATCCTGCTCTCCTAAGAATTCGTTACGACTAGCGAAATTGCGCGAGGAACCGCAAGTCGTTGTCGAAGAACAGACGCAAGTCGTTCACGCCGTAACGGAGCATGGCCAGACGCTCGACGCCCATGCCAAAGGCAAAGCCGGAGAACTCTTCCGGATCGATGCCGGACATGCGCAGCACGTTCGGGTGAACCATGCCGCAGCCCATCACTTCCAGCCAGCCAGTCTGCTTGCAGACGCGGCAGCCTTTACCGCTGCACATCACGCATTCCATATCGACTTCGGCGGATGGCTCGGTGAACGGGAAGTACGAAGGACGGAAACGTACGGCCAGTTCTTTCTCGAAGAACACCCGCAGGAATTCTTCGATGGTGCCTTTGAGATCGGCAAAATTGATGTCGCGATCAACCAACAGGCCTTCGACCTGGTGGAACATCGGCGAGTGGGTGATATCGGAGTCGCTGCGATACACACGGCCTGGGCAGACGATGCGGATCGGTGGCTGCTTCGATTCCATGGTGCGGACCTGTACCGGCGAGGTATGGGTGCGCAGCAGCATGTTGGCATTGAAATAGAAGGTGTCATGCATCGACCGGGCCGGGTGATGGCCTGGGATGTTGAGCGCTTCAAAGTTGTGATAGTCGTCTTCGACCTCAGGGCCTTCGGCAATGCCGTAGCCGATACGGGTGAAGAACTGTTCAACACGTTCCAGAGTACGGGTCACCGGATGCAGACCACCGGAGGTCTGACCACGGCCCGGCAACGTTACGTCAATGGACTCGGCGGACAGTTTGGCAGCCAGTTCGGCTTCTTCAAACAGGGCCATGCGCGCATTGAGAACGCCTGTAACACGTTCCTTGGCAACGTTGATCAGGGCGCCGACTTGCGGACGCTCTTCTGCCGGCAAATTCCCCAGGGTCTTCATCACCTGAGTCAATTCACCCTTTTTGCCAAGGTATTGAACCCGGATTTGCTCCAGGGCATTGATATCTTCAGCGCTTTGCACAGCCTCTAGTGCTTGAGAGACCAGCGCATCCAGGTTTTCCATGTACAGACTCCAGATACAAAATAGGGGAAGAGCTTGAAGGCTCTTCCCCTATTTAAGACGTTTACCACCTGGCCCCACGGAAGTGAGGCCGGGTGATTGTCGGGGGTACTTAAGCCAAGGTGGCTTTAGCTTTCTCGACAATCGCAGCAAACACCGCTTTTTCGTTCACTGCCAGATCAGCCAGAACCTTACGGTCGATCTCGATGGACGCTTTTTTCAGGCCAGCGATGAAACGGCTGTAGGACAGACCGTTAACACGAGCACCAGCGTTGATACGAGCGATCCACAGAGCGCGGAACTGACGTTTTTTCTGACGACGGTCACGGTAGGCGTATTGGCCTGCCTTGATTACCGCTTGCTTGGCAACACGGAATACGCGCGAACGTGCACCGTAGTAGCCTTTAGCAAGTTTCAGAATTTTTTTGTGACGCTTACGGGCAATGACGCCACGCTTTACACGAGCCATGAGTTACTTCCTCTATTCTTGACTAAAATTAACGAAGGCGCAGCATGCGCTCGACTTTTGCCACGTCAGACGGATGCAGCAAGCTGCTACCGCGCAGTTGACGCTTACGCTTGGTCGACATTTTAGTCAGGATGTGGCTCTTGAAAGCGTGCTTGTGCTTGATACCGTTAGCAGTTTTCAGAAACCGCTTAGCAGCACCACTTTTGGTTTTCATTTTTGGCATGTTCGGATACTCCGCATTCAGTTGATAAACATAATCAGAAGGCCTGCCGTGCCCTGTTGATTACTTCTTCTTTTTCGGGGCGATGACCATGATCAGCTGGCGTCCTTCCATCTTAGGATGCTGTTCGACCGAACCGTACTCGAGCAGGTCAGCTTCAACCCGCTTGAGGAGTTCCATCCCCAGCTCCTGGTGGGCCATCTCACGGCCGCGGAATCGCAAGGATACCTTGGCCCTGTCCCCATCACTCAGGAAACGTACCAGGTTGCGCAGTTTTACCTGGTAATCCCCTTCCTCCGTCCCTGGACGAAACTTGATTTCTTTAACCTGAATCTGCTTCTGGTTTTTCTTGGCCGCGGCAACCTGCTTCTTCTTCTCGAAGATCGATTTGCCGTAGTCCATCAGTTTGCAAACAGGGGGTACTGCATCGGCGGAAATTTCCACCAAATCCAGTTTGGCCTCTTCAGCCTTAAGAAGCGCGTCTTCAATTGACACAATCCCAAGCTGTTCACCTTCAGCCCCAATTAACCGAACCTCGCGTGCCGAGATATTCTCGTTGATCGGGGCTTTCGGTGCAGCTCGTTTATCTTGTCTCATTTCACGCTTAATAATAATTACTCCGAATCTGGGCGACCACGCCGGGAAACCGCTTGCGCGAGAAACTCAGCGAACTGGGCGACGGGCATCGAGCCCAGGTCAGCACCTTCACGAGTACGCACAGCGACAGTCTGCATCTCGACTTCCTTATCTCCGATTACCAAGAGATAGGGAACCTTGAGCAAAGTATGCTCGCGGATTTTAAAGCCGATCTTTTCATTTCTCAAGTCGGACTTGGCACGAAATCCGCTTTCGTTGAGAGTTTTTTCAACTTCTGCAACAAAATCTGCCTGTTTATCAGTGATATTCATGATCACCGCCTGGGTCGGCGCGAGCCACGCAGGGAATGCACCTTCATAGTGCTCGATCAAAATACCGACGAAACGCTCGAAGGAACCGAGGATCGCGCGGTGCAACATCACTGGGTGTTTGCGGCTGTTGTCTTCGGAGACGTATTCAGCGCCCAAACGGACAGGCAGGTTAAAATCGAGCTGCAAGGTACCACATTGCCAGACGCGACCGAGGCAATCTTTTAGCGAGAACTCGATCTTCGGACCGTAGAACGCACCCTCACCCGGCTGCAGATCGTACGGCAGGCCCGCAGAATCAAGGGCTGCAGCCAGTGCAGCTTCAGCGCGATCCCACAACTCGTCAGAACCGACGCGTTTTTCCGGACGAGTGGACAGTTTCATTTCGACGTCGGTGAAGCCGAAGTCGCGATAAACATCCATGGTCAGCTTGATGAATGCAGCGGATTCGGCCTGCATCTGCTCTTCGGTGCAGAAAATGTGGGCGTCGTCCTGAGTGAATGCTCGTACACGCATGATGCCGTGCAGCGCACCCGACGGCTCGTTACGGTGGCAGGCACCGAATTCGGCCAGACGCATCGGCAACTCGCGGTAGCTTTTCAGGCCCTGGTTGAACACCTGCACGTGGCATGGGCAGTTCATCGGCTTGATGGCGTAGTCGCGGTTTTCCGACTGCGTGGTGAACATGTTGTCGGCGTAGTTGGCCCAGTGCCCGGATTTCTCCCACAGGCTGCGGTCAACGACTTGAGGGGTCTTGATCTCAAGGTAGCCGTTGTCGCGCTGGATCTTGCGCATGTACTGCTCGAGCACCTGGTACAGCGTCCAGCCGTTCGGGTGCCAGAACACCATGCCCGGGGATTCTTCCTGGGTGTGGAACAGGCCCAGACGCTTGCCGATCTTGCGGTGATCGCGCTTTTCAGCTTCTTCGATGCGCTGGATGTAAGCCGCCAGTTGCTTCTTGTCTGCCCAAGCGGTGCCGTAAACGCGCTGCAATTGCTCGTTCTTGGCGTCGCCGCGCCAGTAGGCACCGGACAGCTTGGTCAGCTTGAAGGATTTCAGGAAACGCGTGTTCGGCACGTGCGGACCGCGGCACATGTCGACGTATTCTTCGTGATAGTACAGACCCATGGCCTGTTCGTTCGGCATGTCTTCGACCAGGCGCAGTTTGTAGTCTTCGCCACGGGCCTTGAACACTTCGATCACTTCGGCGCGCGGAGTGACTTTCTTGATCACGTCGTAATCTTTCTCGATCAGCTGCTGCATGCGCTGTTCGATCGCAGCCATGTCGTCCGGAGTGAAAGGACGTTCGAAGGCGATGTCGTAATAGAAGCCTTCGTCGATGACCGGACCGATGACCATTTTAGCGGTCGGGTACAGCTGCTTGACCGCATGACCCACCAGGTGAGCGCAAGAGTGGCGAATGATCTCCAGCCCCTCTTCATCCTTTGGCGTGATGATTTGCAGGGTCGCGTCGCTGCTGATGATGTCGCTGGCGTCGACCAGTTGACCATTGACCTTGCCGGCCAGAGTGGCTTTGGCCAAGCCAGCACCAATGGATGCGGCGACCTCGGCTACGGAAACCGGGTGATCGAATGAACGTTGACTGCCGTCGGGAAGAGTAATAGTTGGCATGGCGCCTCCTCTCCTAGTGGTGACCCCTACCAAAGGTCACGTGGGTTGGGATGAGCCAGTACAAGATCCGATCCAGGCCATTCAATGACGAACGCCTGCCTTACAGCGGCAGGAGCCTTGCGGCCAACCGGAAAACCGAACCAGAGTGACTGGGATTCAAATCGAAGTATTCGCACGCTGACCGCGTCCGGGGCTGAAGGCCATCCGGCGCCTGAGAACGCTTGAGCCCGGCATGCTAGCACAGATGAGCGGTCACTTATGCCTCTGTTTGATCAGAAGGCAAATCGTCCGTTTTTATGCCAGAGTGCTGAACTTGATCGGCCTTCAAGCCCTCAGATAACAAGACATTGACCCACAAGGAGCATCCTCGCATGCGTCTGAATACCCTGTTCGCCGTAGTCGCCCCAATTGTTCTGCTGCTGCCGCTGAGCGCCCACGCCGATTGGCCGAAGGGTGAACGCGAGAAGTACATGGCGCAGTGCACCCAGGCGGCGACCCCACAGATTGGCGCTGCGGCGGCCAAATCTCATTGCGCCTGTGGCGCTGACGCCATCAAATCCTATCCAGCGAGCGACATTCAGGCACTGATGGACAATAAGGCCACCCCTGAACTGCAGCAGAAAGCGCTGGGCCAAATCGCCAAATGCAAGGCCAACACCCCGGCGAAAAAGTGATCAAAAAAGCGTTCTGAACCGGCTCAGCGCCCCTGAAAAGGGCTGAATTTGCGTCTTTTCAGACGATTTATGCAGGTTTTACAGGTTTTTTTATCGTCTTTACGTTCCGCTGAAAGCCTTGTAAACCGGGGCTTTCAGCCGATAAAGGCAGTAAAGAAAACACGACTGATTGGCAAACAGCACGTCCGGGGGGCTACCAAAGCGAACATTTCGACTATGATACTCCGGTGTGCCCAGTTGGCCTGAGCAGCACAGTACTACTGAAAATATATGTTTCTTGGAGATACACCATGTCTAATCGCCAAACCGGCACCGTTAAATGGTTCAACGATGAAAAAGGCTTCGGCTTCATCACTCCTCAAGGTGGCGGTGACGACCTGTTCGTACACTTCAAAGCTATCGAATCCGACGGTTTCAAAAGCCTGAAAGAAGGCCAGACCGTCTCCTTCGTGGCTGAGAAAGGCCAAAAGGGTATGCAAGCTGCACAGGTTCGCCCAGAGTAATTTCTCGGCGCACTAAAAAAACCCCGTCCATGTGACGGGGTTTTTTATGCCTGCAACAAAAGCGCCCTGCAGTCAGCCGCAGTTGACGCGATTGATCACCAGGTTGTTATCGGTGTTCAGGTTCAGGCGATCAGAACGGTATTCCAGCGTGATCATATCGGTCGGCTTGAGGAACCGTGCATTCTGCGCACCCGCCTTGGCCCGCGCCTGCTCCAGCAGCTCTGGCGAAGCTTTCTTGCCGATGGCGAATTGCGCCGCCGATGCTTCACAACGGCTGTGACCGGCTTCGGTCGCCACCGGATCCTTTGCCGACTCGCTGGAGGTCGTACTGCAACCGGCCAACATGGCAACGGCCATAAGTGCACCCAGTGTCGCGAACTTCAAAGGCATGAAGCCTCCTTGTTTTCAAAAGTTAAGCTGAGATCGTGCGACCGCCATTCCGGCGTTTGGTTTCACGGCAAATGCCATCACCTTGCCCCACTATCGGAAAAACGCCGAGTGTGCCTGAGCGACAACCGGCTCTTCATCAATCAATCGTGACTGAATATTAACGGTGCTCAGTAGACGTCGATGTAGTCGTACGGCGGATTCGGCCAATTGTCCTTTAGCGCATTGAAAATCTGCATCACCCACACCTCATCGCTGGCCGCGACATTGCCCACATAACCGGAGCCCTTGGCCCAGGTTTCGAGTCGGAACAGCAGGCCGTCGATATCCTGACCACCGGTCACGCCTGAGGAAATGTAAGCAATACCGCCCTTCGTCACACGCAATTGAGTGTGTTCGTCGTCACTGGCCGAGGCGAGCAGTTGGCGCACGGCATCAAGCGTGAGGCCGTCAGGGGTATTCAAATCGATCTGCACAGCACGATCCTTGGAAAGCCGTAAAAGACCAAGTGTCGCATAGCACTCCGCTCATGCCTAAGTCGCAGTGCCAAATGCCCGACAAAATGGTTAACTCGACGCACAGACTTCGCGACTTCTCGAGCGTACCTCATGACCACCATCAGCATCGATGCCGACATTAAAGCCAAGTGGGCAGACGGACACAGCTCCTATAGTCCGGGGACTACGGAAGAACTGGCACTGATCGGGATCGATCTATTGGTCAAAGAGCTGGGCACGGAAGCGGCCCAGCAATTCATCAAGCAGATTTTCGAGCGTTACCCGACTGAAAAAGTCGAACACGTGGAAAAGGCATGAAGGTTTGCAGGATCGAACGTTCGGGGTGTCTGTGCGGGCCTCTTCGCGAGCAAGCTCGGCTCTTACAGGGTCGCGTTAATTTGTAGGAGCCGAGCTTGCTCGCGAAGGCGGCCTTCCTGGCGACGCACCTTCTGCGAGTGCGAATGCTTTATTTCAAACGCTTCAGACGCTCGGTGAGCAAGTCAAAGAAGCCCTGAGCATCGCCATTTTCCACCCAGAACGCATTCTTCGGCGCCTTCAGGCCGTCATACCAGTCAACAATGGTCTGACCGAAAGTCGGCCCTTCACGGCTATCAACCACGACATTCACCGAACGACCGGTGAACAGCTCAGGCTTGAGCAGGTAGGCGACAACGGTAGCGTCATGCACCGGACCACCCGGAATACCGTAGTGCTCCATATCGCCCTTGATGTACTCGTTGAGGATGTCGCCGACAATTTTGCTCGCATTGTTGTTCAGCGCGGCGATCTGCTTCAGGCGCGCGTCACTGGTGAGAATCTTGTGGGTCACGTCCAGCGGCAGATAAGTCAGCTTCACGCCACTCTTGAGCACCACTTCGGCCGCTTGCGGGTCAGCAAACAGGTTGAATTCGGCAACCGGGGTGATATTGCCACCATTGAAGTGCGCGCCACCCATGACCACCACTTCCTTGATGCCCTGAACAATTTCCGGCTCTTGGATCAGCGCCAGCGCCAGGTTGGTCTGCGGACCGAGCATGGCGATAGTGATGCTGTGCGGCTTGGCTGTTTTCAGGGTATCGATCAAGTAATTGACCGCATTGCCTTCAGCCAGGCCTTTTTTCGGCTCATGCACGGCGACACCCGACAGGCCTTCCTTGCCATGGATGTTTTCGGCGTAGATCGGCGTGCGCATCAACGGCTTCGGCGCTCCGGCGTAAACCGGTACGTCTTCGCGCCCTGCCCACTCGCGGGCCAGGCGGGCGTTACGCGACGTCTTGTCCAGACGGACGTTGCCGGCCACGGTAGTCAACGCGCGAATATTCAGCTCGTCCGGCGAGGCCAGGGCGAACAGCAAGGCGACGACATCGTCAGCGCCTGGATCGGTGTCGATGATCAGATCGATTTTTTCCGCCGCGTGAGCGCCGGTTGCAGAGATAACGGACAAGAGCAGCAGACTCCGGAGCAGTTGGTGCAGTTTCAGAGCATAGCGTTGCATGGCGCATTCCTTGTGCTGGTGAAATCAAAAATTAAAAGGTAACCCCGGCGACCAGCACGATGTTGCAGTACGGCTGGCATTCGCCCGTACGAACAATCGCCCGCGCCTGTCGGCTAAGCACCTTGAATTGCTCGTGACTGAGCAGATCGCGACGCCCCAAGGCGCCCTCTTCATTCAACGCGTCCAGCGTATTCAGCGCCGTCGGTTGCTTGTCGAAGATCTCTTTGGCCAGCGCATGACTTTCCACCTGCATCTCGCTGAGCACGACGTTCAAGGTGCTGACGAAATCCGGCACGCCGTGGGTCAGCGCCAGATCAATCAGCTCGACACCTGGCGGCACCGGCAGCCCGGCGTCACCGATGACCACCATGTCGCCATGGCCCAGGGAGGCAATCAGCCGCGACAACGCGACGTTGAGCAGAGGAGTTTTTTTCATGCGGGTTTAAAGGCCTGTACGTCAGATAGGGTTGGAATGGACGGCTGCGCGCCGGCGCGAGTGACCGACAGTGCCGCAGCGATCTGCCCGTAGCGAATCGCCTCGGCTTCGGATTTGCCAGCGGCCAATGCAGCGGCGAAACCACCGACGAAGGTGTCCCCCGCCGCTGTGGTGTCGACGGCCTGCACTTTCGGCGCCGGGAAATGCTCGAAACCCTGACCGTTGGCAAACAAAGAGCCTTGAGCACCGAGGGTAATGATGACCTTGCCCGCACCCATGGCGATCAGGTGACTGGCCGCTTTTTCAGCGGATTTCAGCGAGTCCACCGGCAACCCGCTCAACGCGCTCGCCTCGCTTTCGTTGGGGATCAGATAATCGATCGCTGTGAACCAGTCAGCGGGCAGAGGACGGCTGGCCGGCGCCGGGTTGAGGATCACGGTTTTGCCAAGCGCACGCGCCCGTTTCAGCGCATGACCCACGGTCGCGTCGGGAATTTCCAGCTGGCAGATGACGACGTCCGCCGCTTGCAACACGGCATCAAAACGGTCGATCACTGCCGGTGTCATCGCGCCATTGGCCCCAGCGACAATGACAATCGCGTTCTGGCTGTTGTCATCGACCACGATCAGCGCCACGCCACTGGAATCCTCGACAACGCTCACCGCCTGGCAATCAATCCGCTCGGCCAGCAAGGCGTCGCGCAATTGCACGCCGTAGTCGTCGTTGCCGACGCAACCGACCATCGCCACTTGCGCCCCCAGTCGCGCAGCGGCGACGGCCTGATTGGCACCCTTGCCGCCGGACACCGTGGCAAAGGAATGACCGATCAGCGTTTCACCGCCTACAGGGAGGCGTGGCGCCCGGGTCACCAGATCCATGTTCAGGCTGCCTATTACCACTACATTTGCTGGCATACATCATTACTCGTCAATTCGGTTTCAGCGGTATTCGGTGAACACGCCGGACAGCGGCGCGGTCGATTCGCGCAGGACAATACTCGGGGTCACGATGCGTTGATCGGTGCCCAGATTCGGGGTGGCAATCCTTCGCAACAATACTTCAGCCGCCATCTCACCCAGTTGCAGGATCGACTGGCCGACGGTGGTCAGCGCCGGGTATACGTAGCGGCTCATCTGGATATCGTCGAAGCCGATTACCGACAACTCGCTCGGCACACGCACGTTGCGCTCCGCCGCTGCGCGCAGCACGCCGATACCGATCATGTCGTTACCGGCAAAGATCGCGCTGGGCGGGTTGTTTTCGAGCAGGATCGCTGCCGCGTTGTAACCGCCGGTGCTGGTGAAATCACTTTCCAGCATCCGCGCCTGGCGCACTTCGATACCGGCCTCTTTCAGCGCCCGGCAATAACCGGCCTGACGCATCTGCGCCACGCTGGTACTCGCCGGGCCGCCGATGGTGGCGATGTCACGGTGACCCAATTCCAGCAGATGGCGAGTCGCCAGGTAGGCGCCGTACTCGTGGTCGATGCGCACCAGATCGGCGTCGACGCCGTCCAGACCTCGATCGACGATGACCATGGGCGTTTTCACACCCGCCAGCCCTTGCGCCAGACCACTGTCACCGCCGGCGGAGGCAACAATCAAACCGTCGATGCGTTTTTCCAGCAGCACACGCAAATAGCTACGCTGTTTTTCCGGGTTGTCGTCGGAGTTGCAGAGGATCACGCAGTAGCCGTTACGCTCACAGTAATCCTCGATACCCCGCGCCAACTCGGCGAAGTACGGGTTCAGACTGTTGGGCACCAGCAGGCCGATGGTCGCGGTGGTCTTGGCTTTGAGTGAGCGCGCCACCGCACTCGGCACATAGTCGAGACTCTTGATCGCCGCCTCGACTTTCAGCCGCACTTGCTGGCTGACCGGCCGGGTGTTGTTCACCACGTGGGACACGGTCGTGTAGGAAATCCCCGCGAGCGCCGCCACATCCTTGATCGTTGCCATATCGGTTTCCTAGCCCCGTCGACTGGCGCGTTGACTGCGATAAGTATCGAGCACCACGGCGATGACGATCACCGCACCGGTGATGATACGTTTGGTCGGTTCAGTCGCACCGATTTGCGCCAGACCGGCCGCCAGTACGGAAATGATCAACACGCCAAAGAAGGTGCTGATCACCGAACCGCGCCCGCCCATCAGGCTGGTGCCGCCGATGACCACGGCCGCGATCACTTGCAGTTCCAGACCTGAGCCGGCATTCGGATCAGCTGCTTCCAGACGGGAAATCTGAAACAGCGCCGCGATACCGGCCAGCAACCCCATCAGGCTGAACACCAAAATCTTGTACGGCTTCGGATTGATCCCGGCGAGTCGCACTGCTTCTTCGTTGGTGCCGATGCCGATCAGGTAGCGACCGAACACGGTGCGGGTCAGAACCGCCTGAGCAATGATGATGACCAAAAAGGCAATGATGAACGACGGCGAGATACCAAACGCGATGGGGTTCGACAGCCAGGCAAACGAGTCGCCGATGTAGGCAGTGCGCGACCCGGTCATCTGATAGGCCAGGCCCCGAGCCATTTCCAGCACGCCGAGAGAGACGATAAACGATGGAATCCGCCACGCGACAGTGATCGACCCAGTGACTGTGCCGGCCAGTGCCGCCACCGCCATGCCGAGCAACGCCGAGGGCAACACGCCCCAGCCCCAGCCGAGAATCGCCACACTGACCGTAGATGCCGCCAGCGCCAATACCGAACCGACCGAAAGGTCGATGCCGCCGATGATCAATACGAACGTCATGCCGACCGCCAGCACCATCAAATCGGGGATCTGGTTGGCCAAGGTGCTGAAGGTGTTATAGGACAGAAAGTGGCTGCTCAAGACCGAGAACAGCGCAATCATCGCCAGCAAGGCCCCGGCCAGGCCGAGATAAGTGCCCAGGCCGTAGAAATTGCCACTACGTTTGCCGGCAGGAGATGCAGTTTTCATGGGAGATCCCTAGGCGCCGCTTCGTTGAGCAACGCATCACGTTTTTGGTAGCCGGCGAACGCGGCGGCAAGCAAATCATCCTGGGTCCAGCTGTCACGCTCGAACGTGTCGATCAGACGCCCGGCCGACAACACGCCGATGCGGTCGCAGATCAGCATCAGTTCGCGCAGGTCACTGGACACCACCACCAGCGCTTTGCCCTGGCGCGTCAGTTCGCCGAGCAGGGCATAAATGTCGAACTTGGCGCCGACGTCGATGCCACGGGTCGGCTCGTCGAACAGCAGCACGGAGCAATCACGCTCCAGCCAACGGCCGATCACGACCTTCTGCTGGTTGCCACCGGACAACTCTGAAACAAGCTGTGTCGGGCTCGAACTGCGGATGCGCATGGCGTCGATCTGACGCTTGGCCAAGGCGATTTCATCGCCGTTATTGACGACACCACCGCTGGAAATTTCCGGCATGTTGCCCAGCGCAATGTTCGCGCTGATCGACTGACTGAGCAGCAAACCTTCGCCCTTGCGGTCTTCAGTGATCAGCGCGATGCCATTGCGCACCGCATCGACCGGCGAGCGCACACTGACCACTTTCGCTGGCGAACCGAGGGCGATGGTGCCGCTGTCGGCGGTGTCTGCACCGAAGATCAAGCGCAACAACTCTGTGCGCCCTGCCCCGATCAGTCCGGAAATCCCGAAAATCTCGCCGGCACGCACTTCGAAGGAAACATCGCGAACCTTGTCGGAGCGAGTCAGGCCTTTGACCGTCAACGCTGGGGCGCCAATATTGCGCGCGCCCATATCAATGTGCTCGCCCAGTTCGCGGCCCACCATCAAGGTGACCAATTGCTCACTGTTGTAGTTGGCCATCGGCTCGACGCAGACCAGATGACCGTCACGCAGCACGGCAATGCGCTGCGCCACGCGGGCCAGCTCTTCGAGACGGTGGGAAATGTAGATGATCGAAACGCCGCGCGCCTGCAAGCGGGTGATTTGCTCAAAGAGCATTTCGACTTCGCGCGCGGTGAGCATCGCGGTCGGCTCATCGAGAATCAGCACATGGCAATCGCCGATCAGGTTGCGGGCGATTTCAACCATCTGCTGATGGCCGATACCCAATTCACCGACCAGTGTGTCCGGATCGATTGCGTCGAGGCCGACTTGCGCCATGGCTTCGATGGCAGCTTTGCGCAATTGCTTGCGGCTGATCCAGCCACCGTTACTCGGCAGGTTATCGAGAAACAGGTTCTCCGCCACCGACAGGGTCGGCAACAGATTGAGTTCTTGCATGACCATGCGCACGCCGAGGTCTTCGGCCTGGGTACGGCTGCCCGGGCGATAATCCTTGCCCTGAAACTGCATCTGGCCGGTGGTCGGGGTGACCAGTCCGCCAATGATTTTCGACAAGGTGCTTTTACCGGCGCCATTCTCGCCGGTCAGCGCCAGTACTTCACCGCGCATCAGCGTCAACTCGATGCCGGTCAGCACCGGTTGCGCATAGGTCTTACCGATACCGCTGACCGAGAGGACAGCGTTCGGGGCGGAAACTGACATAAAAACTCTCCATGCGCTCGCCCGGACGGACGAGCGCCGTTGTGCCGCCAGAAGACTTACTGGGTGACCAGCTCGACCGGTGTTTCGATCACGCCGTTGGCGCCGCTGTCGACTTTCTCGCCCTTGATGATTTTCAGCGCGGTTTCGATGCCGAACACCGCTTGCTTGGCAGCGAACTGGTCAGCAGTGGCCAGCACACGGCCGTCCTTCAACATCGGCTTGATCGCATTGATGTTGTCGTAACCGACGACCTTCACCTGACCAGCCTTGCCGGCGGCTCGTACGGCGGAAACGGCACCGACGGCCATGCTGTCGTTACCGGCCAGCAGCGCTTTGACGTCCGGGTATTCGCTGAGGATCGACGCAGCAACCTTGTTGCCCTTGTCGATTTCCCAGTCACCGGACTGCAGAGAAACGATCTTGATCTGCGCGGCGTCCATCGCATCTTTGAAGCCCGCGGTACGCTGCTGCGCGTTGGTCGTCGTCGAAACGCCTTCAATGATGCCGACTTCGTCACCGGCCTTGAGCTGCTTGGCCAGGTATTCGCCGACCAGACGCGCGCCTTTGCGGTTGTCCGGGCCTACGAAAGGCACGCTGATGTTTTTGCTTTTGACGATGGCCGGATCGAGCTGGTTGTCGATGTTGATCACAGTAATGCCGGCGTCGACGGCTTTCTTGATCACCGGCACCATGGCCTTGGAATCAGAAGGCGCGATCACCAGAGCATTGACCTTGGCCAGAATCATCTGCTCGACGATACGGGTCTGGCCAGCGGTGTCGGTTTCATCCTTGATGCCGTTGGAGATCAGGTCGAAATCGGCGGAGTGTTCTTTCTGGTAGGCCTTGGCGCCATCTTCCATGGTCAGGAAGAATTCGTTGGCCAGGGATTTCATGACCAGCGCGACTTTAGGTTTTTCAGCAGATTCGGCGAACGCCGAGGAGACAGGTAGTGCGGCGGCTGTGGCAGCCAGCATAGCGACAGCAAGAAGGCGTCCAGCGAATGGCAGCTTCATGGGTTCACTCCGATCTTATGATTATTGTGAGCAACGCTTGCGCTGGCGTAAGCTACTTTGGCTTGTTCAACGGAATACTCCATCGAGAAAGCCGCGCAAACGTTTGCGTAGACCAGACTATGCGAATCCCGCCGACATTTGTCAACATTCAGAAATAGTAATTGTTGCAGGGCGAATCGCTCGATTCGCCCCACTGTCACGCCGTGGTGCTGATCAGGCCGCCGCTGCTGGAATCTTTTGCCAGCTCCTTGATCAGGTTGCCGGAAACTTCCGAGAGTGCACCGTTGGTATCAGCAATCTGCCCCTGAATCGACATGACTGCAGTCGCCTTGGCTTCTGGCGTCGGGTAACTTGCAGCTTGTGCCGCCGCCAGTTGTTGCTGCTGTTCCTGCAATTGTTTTTGCAGTTCCTGCATGCGTTTGAGCAGCATTTTTACCGCAATGCTTTGATCGCCGCCGCTCTGGGCCTTGCTGTCTTCCTGCGCGGCACCGCCGGTTCTGACCTGCTTGGAATCGCCCTCTTCCTTACCCAACAACTGCGTGGAAGTCTCGGCAGTCGCATCGCTGAGCGCATTAACGGTGGCCGTGGACTTGCCGCCAATGGTGATAGCGCTGGCATTTGGAAAACCAACCGACAGTGACATGTTAACTCCTCAATAAATCCAGATTCCTTGAACACGCATCGGCCTGCACGGCGGTTTCTTTAGCCAAGAGCGGGAAACAACCGCCCCGATCACCGCTTGTACTTTTCGGTCAGCCGAACAACTACCCCGCCGGTGTTCGGAAACCCGGATGAGCGCTTCGTACCAACGATTCGACCATCTACAAAATATTGATGTAAATCATAAGGTTAAACATTTTTCTCCAGCATAGTACGTCTGGTACAGATCCTGCTCCCTCCTCTGCACCCCGGACATCCAGATCGGTTCGGGGTGTATCTAGATGAACCTGCATCAGCACCGTCTCACTACTAGAGAGAAAAATAATGAAATCTGCTTTCAACACCTTGGTTCCGGGCGCTTTGGCCCTCCTCCTGCTCCTGCCTACCGCCCTTCAGGCAAAAGAAGTCGAAACCCAGACCAAACTCGCCAATGTCGTAGTACTTGCCACCGGCGGCACCATCGCCGGCGCAGGCGCCAGCGCGGCCAACAGTGCGACCTATCAAGCGGCCAAGGTCGGCGTCGAGCAACTGATCGCCGGCATTCCCGAGCTGAGCAAACTGGCAAATGTGCGTGGCGAACAAGTCATGCAGATCGCTTCCGAAAGCATCACCAACGACAATCTGCTGCAACTGGGGCGTCGCGTCGCCGAACTGGCTGACAGCAAAGACGTCGACGGCATCGTCATCACCCACGGCACCGACACCCTCGAAGAAACCGCGTACTTCCTCAACCTGGTGGAAAAAACCGACAAGCCGATCATCGTTGTCGGCTCGATGCGCCCGGGCACCGCCATGTCCGCCGACGGCATGCTCAACCTGTACAACGCCGTGGCCGTCGCCAGCAGCAAAGAAGCGCATGGCAAAGGCGTACTGGTGACCATGAACGACGAGATCCAGTCGGGTCGCGATGTCAGCAAAATGATCAACATCAAGACCGAAGCGTTCAAAAGCGCCTGGGGCCCACTGGGCATGGTGGTTGAAGGCAAATCCTACTGGTTCCGCTTGCCTGCCAAGCGCCACACCATGGATTCGGAATTCGACATCAAGAACATCAAGAGCCTGCCTGACGTAGAGATCGCCTATTCCTACGGCAACGTCAGCGACACTGCCTACAAAGCACTGGCGCAATCCGGCGCCAAGGCAATCATCCATGCCGGTACTGGCAACGGCTCGGTGTCCTCGCGCGTAGTGCCAACCCTGCAAGCCCTGCGCAAGGACGGCGTGCAAATCATTCGCTCGTCCCACGTCAATGCCGGCGGTTTCGTTCTACGTAACGCCGAACAGCCTGACGACAAGTATGACTGGGTTGTCGCGCACGACTTGAACCCACAGAAAGCCCGCATCCTGGCCATGGTCGCACTGACCAAAACCAATGACAGCAAAGAGCTGCAGCGGATGTTCTGGGAATACTGATTGACCTTCGCCCGATCTTTTCCTGATCGGGCACTCTTCACGCCACTCGTTTACCGGGCGAGTGGTGTGTCGCCCACATCCCTCCTGCATTTTTCCTACAAAAAACACGACGCGCCTTACACCAAATTCGGAAAACCGCTGTCAGAGGATTTTCTTGAATTTTAAGCAGTTGCGAAAATGCTTACAGTTAAATACTGTATGCACGTACAGCTTAATAAGGATAACCTCGTGGCCACCTCCCCTGATGCTCCTGACGCTTTCGAACGCATGGGTCTGCGCGTTCAAAAAATCATCAACTCCCCTACCGCACAAAAAGCCAAAGCGGCGCTGATCTTCCGTCTGCCGGACGAGCCGATGGATGAGTGGGAGCGCCTGCTCGAGGAAATCGACGAGAACGACAACGTTACCCTTGCCTACCGCGACGACGGTGGCGTGCAGATTTTTTGGGTTGTGCCGAAGGAAGATTGATTCAATGAGTGTCCGCTGTTTTGCTTTGCTGTTGTTATCGTTCATCGCTTTTGGCGCCCAAGCTGGGGCGCCACGCACTTTTTCTGAAGCCAAGAAGGTTGCGTGGAAGCTCTACGCACCGCAGTCCACCGAGTTTTATTGCGGGTGCAAATACACTGGCAACAAGGTCGATCTGAAGGCGTGTGGTTACGTCCCGCGCAAGAATGCCAAGCGCGCGTCGCGCATCGAGTGGGAACACATTGTACCGGCCTGGCAATTTGGCCATCAGCGCCAATGCTGGCAAGAAGGTGGGCGCAAGAACTGCACGCGTTACGACCCGACCTATCAAAAAGCCGAAGCCGATCTGCATAACCTGGTGCCAAGCATTGGCGAGGTCAATGGCGACCGCAGCAACTTCAGCTACGGCTGGCTGCCGGTGCAATCCGGGCAGTACGGTTCGTGCCTGACCCAGGTCGATTTCAAGGCGAAGAAGGTCATGCCTCGCCCGTCGATTCGCGGCATGATTGCCCGCACCTATTTCTACATGAGCAAGCAATATGGCTTGCGCCTGTCGAAACAGGATCGGCAATTGTATGAAGCCTGGGACAAGACTTACCCGGTGCAAGACTGGGAGCGCCAGCGCAATCAGAGCGTAGCGTGCGTGATGGGACGCGGTAACGAATTTGTCGGCCCGGTGAACCTGAAAACCTGCGGCTGAACAGACGCGTAAAAACAAAAGGCCCCGAGTGTGATGCTCGGGGCCTTTTCGTTTGTGACTAGCTGCCGACCTTGTTGTAACGCCAATAGCCCATCAGGTTGAGCGACTCGCGCGGGATGCCGCATTCCTTGATCAGGTACCGGCGCAAACTCATCACCGCTGCCGACTCACCAGCGATCCAGCCGTAAAATCCTTCAGGGGCGGTATCGGCAATTTCCCAGAGAATGTCTTTGTCGATATCGACATCGGCCAACTCGATTGCACGCCCCGCTGGCGATAAATGGACGGGCAAGGTCGCCTCACGCACGGCTTCCACCATCAGTGTTCCGGCGGCCGTTTCATTTGCCTGATCGCGAATCAACCATTGCACCGACAACCCCGGCCAGTCCGGCACGGCAAGCATGTCCTGGGCGCTGTCCACCTCGAAAAAGGCCTGCACCTGCGGCGGCTCGGCAAGCGCCGCCAACTCATCAAGAATGCCCATGGCCGCCGGCAGCGCCGTGGCGTCAGCAACCAACAGTGATTGTTTGAGGATTTGCGGGGGCTTCCATTCGAATCCGCCGGCTTCCTGCGCTGAAAAATGATTGTCAGGGGCAAGAATCTGCATCGAATCGCCTGGCTGCGCACGCAATGCCCAACGTGAGGCCGGACCGGTTTCACCGTGCAGGACAAAATCGATATCCACTTCGCCCTGTTCGGCGCGCAGATGGCGGATGGTGTAGGTGCGCATCGCGGGACGCCGATCGGCGAGCATGGACTTGAATCGAGCGTACCAGCCCTCTTCCTGGGCGAGACTTGATTGCGAACCGTCAGCGGCCGGAAAAAACAGCTTCACCCGCTGATCCGGCGCCCAAGTGGCCATTTCGTTGACGGGGGAACCGGCGAGCGTGATCCGCATCATGTGCGGGCTCAATTGGGTTTTACGGTGCAGAACAACGTCGAACAATTTGTACGGATTGGCGGAGGCCATGGGGAGCTCCTTGTGGAAATCATCAGCGACTCCAATAGGAACGAATCGCGTTTGATTGCCTTTAGGCAGCTCCGCCGAACGGACCGCTTACGGGGTGAGCGGATGCTCGACCAGCACCGATTCAACGTTCTGCTTTTTCGCCTTCACCAAGGCTGCGTCCACTTGCACCTTTCGTGCTTCAGCCTCGGCCTGGGAATTGAACGGGCCAATCAGAATGCGCGTCTTGCCGCTGCTGTCCTTGATGACTGTGGGCACGAAGGCATGCTCGATCAGCCAGCCGCTCAAGTCGCTGACCGCTTGAGGCGTTTCACCGCGCACCTCAAGATCCCACTGCGGAGCAGAGGCCACCGCAGGCGCTGCTGTCACTGCCGTTTTCGGCTTCGGCACGTCTACACTCTTGCCTTCACCACAACCGGCCAAAACCAGTGCCGCGACTACCCAGACCAATTTGCGCACAACGCTTTCCTCGAAATTCTCAAAGCGGCGATCTTAACATTCAAAAATACTTCGCGAGCCCCGCAAATGGGCACAAAACAACGAGATTGATGATTGCAGCCTCTGTATAGTTACGCCCTGGGAATTAATGCCGCATCTGCGCGTCAGAAAGAGGCACCCAAACCGTGAGACTTCGCACTAATCTATACGTACCACCGACCTCTGCACTGTCTGAATCAGGTGCCCTACAAAGCAATCAAGGAGAAGACCATGCTGATACTCACCCGCAAAGTCGGTGAAAGCATAAATATTGGTGATGACATTACGATCACCATCCTCGGCGTAAGCGGCCAACAAGTCCGCATCGGCATCAACGCTCCAAAAAACGTTGCCGTGCACCGTGAAGAAATTTATCAGCGCATTCAGGCTGGCCTGACCGCACCGGACAAGCCACAAACGCCCTGAGCCACATTGCAGTCAGTAGCCAGTTCTTTTACCTGCGCGTAATGACTGGCTAAAGATTCACGCGCCGTATTGCCACCCGCTTCCCAATCCCCTTGGGCACGGCGCCTGACACATGAGCCCCTTCACCCCCCCTCCTGTTGCCGGCGATACTACCCGCCATTATTGAGTCTGGCTGTCGGACATTTCCGATAGGACTCAGCGAATTTGCCCTCCTAGCCAAATGTCATGCCGCGCGCCATCCCAGTCGCTGCAATCACGATCAGCACCAACAACAGCGCTTCAACATGACTGATTCGCGCAAACAACTTTGCCCGAGAGGTATCGAACGCCGTGCCCCGCGCTGAGGCAATGCGCCATTTGATCAACGTGATCATCGGTGCGAGCTCGACCAATAGAACCAGCACGAACAGCGTCATCTTCAGGTGGAACAGCGGCTGGTGGAGGTAATAGTCAGTGCCCTTTTCATAACCGCCGAAGGCACGCATTCCACCGGTGATCAGCAAAATCACGGCAGAAATACCCCATAGGTTATCGGCGATCAGTACACGACCGGCATCCGCCGTCCCAGCCGCCAGGCGACTGAATGCGCTACCTCGAGTGAGCACCGCCCAGAACCCCAGGGCAAACGCCAGTAGATGAATAGCAGCAAGCGACCAGTGAACCAGCATCGACACACTCCTGCGCAAAGAGTTGAAAATCGGCCAGTCAGTAGTAGTTGAAAAAGAATGGTTTTGCCCGTGCGCAATTGTCAGGACGACGGTAGAAATGCCAAATCGCAGGCAAAAAAAATCCCAAGCAGCTGATGGAAGCTTGGGATTTAAAAATGCATAAACCGTGGTGGTGAACGCGGGGCGAATGTTACTGAATCAATCGACGTGTAACAACTTATTTTTGATAACCGGTCGGTTAATAATCATCGTAAGTCATTCAATATCCACACTTTTTAAAAGGACGCTGGCGACAGACGGTCAAAAAACAACCGATCTGACAGTGTAAGAGTTGTTGACCACCGCTTCCGCGCAGGAGGATTATTCCCGCGCAAATTTACACGGACGGTAAACATTGAAAACTTCTTCGCCTATGGACAGGACGCCCTCGCCCTTCATTCGTCGTGGAGGCCTGCACAATCCACGCAAGCCGCGCCAGAACCCCACAAGCATTGATGGTCGCGAAAAATGAAACACCAAACCCTGCTCATCAGCTTCTTGTGCTGCATCAGCCTCTTCGCCAACGCGACCGATGTGCCTATCAAAGAAGGCATGTCGTTTGTCAGCGCGAGAAAAGCACTGCTGCAAAGTGGCTGGAAACCTAACAAAACCTATTCTGGCGAATACGGTGTCGAAAACATCCTAATGAGAAAAGGCTTTGTTGAAGTTGAATCCTGCTCCATGGGCGTTCAGTACTGCATCTTCAACTACACCAAAAACAACACCTGCCTGGGGGTAGGCACCGTCGGGGAAGAGATCAAGGACATGAGAATTTATTCGTGGAACTTTGAATGCCCTGACGTAGAACAGGAAAACCTTGAAAAGTGAGATGCCTCCCCGGCGCTTGCATCCTGCTTTGTTTCTCCAGCGCGCTTACCTGCGCAACCGACATCCCGATTGAAACAGGCATGCCGTTTCTATCCGCGCGAAAAGCATTGATCAAACACGGCTGGCAGCCAAGCGCGTCAAAAGAGCTGCAACCCGTTGGCACTGCCGTAGAACTGGAAAGAATCGGCATTGTAGAAATCGAGCGATGCACCCAAGGCGTGCAATATTGCGAATTCCATTACCAAAAAAACAGCGAATGCCTGGGCATCTCGACGACGGGCGAAGAGGTTCAAGAACTGGTCGTTGAGGCCTGGGACTTCAAGTGTCCGTAGACCCGCCCTGCACACCCGCGCTCACGGGACACAGGCTGGTGGCGAGCATTTTCACAGTGTGGCCTGTCCATCCTTTGAGGCGAAATCGATCACCTGCTCCGGGGACAGCACCTGCGAATAACTGACATCGTCAAAGTATTCGTCTGGCCAGAAAATCAAATCCGATATCCGCTCATTCGGAATATTGATTTCCAGCATGCTCAGCCAGAACTCGACGTCATGATCGGCGCCATCGCCCTCCATGACCCTGCGAGCCAGTTCGATCAACTCTTGCCTGGTGATGTCCGCCACGCGCTGCTCGTAAGGCGTGGCCAGGATCTTGCGAACCCACGTATCGTGATCCTGACCACCATAAATGCCCTGGAAGTCGATGAACTCAAGTTCGGTCATGGCCTCACGATTGAATTGCGCCAATTGACTCAGCGTCTGCTCGGGGTGCCCGCAATCAATCTCTTGCGCCAGCTTGGTCAGCCGGGCAACCAGGGATTCATCCAGCACAGGCGGCATTAACTCGCTGCGAAGCTCCATTTCATCTCTCCATTTACTTGCTGTGCCTTGACGCTCTGCAGAGTTGAAAATGCTCTAACAGAAACATCAGGTGGGATGTTTTGCAAAAGTTTTGCAAATCGCAGACAACAAAAAAGGGCCCACCTTTCGGTGAGCCCTTCTAGACCGCCCAGCAGAGCGGATTTTGTTTGGTAGGCGCGATTGGACTCGAACCAACGACCCCCACCATGTCAAGGTGGTGCTCTAACCAACTGAGCTACGTGCCTGCTGTGAGGCGGCATTCTACGGAATTCCGGAGGGGTGTCAACACCTTTTTTTCACCTAACCCTATGAATATGCAAAATATTTAATTTCGGCCCGGCGGCATTGGATTTCCGGTGGCTGGCGGAGGTTTTTCAACTCGGGTAGGATCGCCGCACTCGTAAAATATATTAAACACAGAGGCTGCAGGATGGCGAACACTCCTTACCCCGAGTCTTATTATGCGGCGTCGGCCAATGCCGTACCGCCCCGCCCTGCCTTGCAGGGTGATGTGGAGACGGACGTCTGCGTGATCGGCGCCGGGTACACCGGGCTGTCCTCTGCCCTGTTCCTGCTGGAGAACGGTTTTCGCGTGACCGTGCTGGAAGCGGCCAAGGTCGGCTTCGGCGCCTCCGGGCGTAATGGCGGGCAGATCGTCAATAGCTATAGCCGTGACATCGACGTGATCGAACGCAGCGTCGGCCCCAAGCAGGCGCAATTGCTCGGGCAGATGGCGTTTGAAGGCGGCCGGATCATTCGCGAGCGCGTGGCGAAATACAACATACAGTGCGACTTGAAGGACGGCGGCGTGTTCGCTGCACTGACAGGCAAGCAGATGGGGCATCTGGAATCGCAGAAGCGTCTCTGGGAGCGCTTCGGCCAAACGCAACTGGAACTGCTCGATCAGCGCCGCATTCGCGAAGTGGTCGCGTGTGATCAATATATCGGCGGCATGCTCGACATGAGCGGTGGCCATATTCATCCGCTGAACTTGGCGCTCGGTGAAGCAGCTGCGGTTGAGTCGCTCGGCGGCACTATTTATGAACAATCGCCTGCCGTGCGCATCGAGCGCGGAGCCAACCCGGTGGTGCACACGCCCCAAGGCCGAGTGCGCGCGAAATTCATTATCGTCGCCGGCAACGCCTACCTCGGCAATCTGGTGCCGGAACTGGCGGCCAAATCGATGCCCTGTGGCACGCAGGTGATCACCACCGAGCCGCTGGGTGACGATCTCGCGAAAACGCTGCTGCCCCAGGACTATTGCGTTGAAGACTGTAATTACCTGCTCGATTACTACCGTTTGACCGGCGACAAACGCCTGATCTTCGGCGGCGGCGTGGTGTATGGCGCGCGCGATCCGGCGAATATCGAGGCGATCATCCGCCCGAAAATGCTCAAGGCGTTTCCGCAGCTCAAGGATGTGAAGATTGATTACGCCTGGACGGGCAATTTCCTGCTGACCCTGTCGCGTTTGCCGCAAGTGGGGCGTTTGGGCGACAACATTTATTACTCGCAGGGCTGCAGCGGCCATGGCGTGACGTATACGCATTTGGCGGGCAAGGTGCTGGCGGAGGCGTTGCGCGGGCAGGCTGAGCGTTTTGATGCTTTTGCGGATTTGCCGCATTACCCGTTCCCGGGTGGGCAGATGTTGCGCACGCCATTTGCGGCGTTGGGGGCTTGGTATTACGGGTTGCGGGATAAGTACGGCTTTTAAATTCGAGCTATGGAAACCCTGTGGTGAGGGGATTTATCCCCGATGGGTCGCGCAGCGGCCCCAAAAAATGGGACTGCTACGCAGTCCATCGGGGATAAATCCCCTCGCCACAAATGCGTCTATGACTTAATCAGAGCTGGTCGCGGGCGATGCCGCTACGAATCCGCAGAATGTCGGCGAGCACCGCCAAGGCAATCTCCGCCGGCGTCTTGCTGCCGAGGTTAAGACCAATCGGCGCGTGAATCCGCGCCAACTCAGCCTCCCCCAGCCCACCGATTCGACGCAACCGCTCAAAGCGCTTCTGTGACGTCTGCAGCGAACCCATCACGCCAATGTAGAACGCTTCGGTGCGCACCGCTTCCATCATCGCCAGATCATCGATGCGTGGATCATGGGTCAACGCGACAACTGCCGTATCACGGTGACAGCCGCCATCGGCGATAAACACCGAAGGCAATTGCCGGCGAATCTCCACACCATCCAGCACCACACCTTCGAGCACTTCGTCGCGCGGATCGCAAAGAATCACTTCAAACCCGAGGCCAACGGCGAACTCGGCACACGCCTGCGCCACGCTGGAATAGCCGGCGAGCAACAAGCGCTGCGCCGCGCCGACACGAATCCGCACCCGATCGATCTCGCGCTCGATCCGCGCACCCTGCTCGCGATCAGCGAACAGGCTACGCGCACCACCGGCCAGATCGACCTCGCGAATCAAGCGACGCTGCCCCAGCAACGCCGACTCCAGTTCACGCAGATGCGCCTGCACCTCGCAGTCGGCGTCAAATTTCTCAACCAGCACATCGAGAATGCCGCCACAGGGCAGGCTGACCCGCGAACGCGGATCGTCGCCCTCGCCGTAGCGCACGACGCTGACCGCATCGAGAAACGCACCTTCGGCGACACGCTCAAGGAAGTCTTCCTCGACGCAACCACCCGACAGCGACCCGATCCACTGCCCGCCATCGTTCACCGCCAGCAGCGAACCTGGCGCACGCGGTGCCGAGCCGTAAGTGGTCAGCACGGTGCAGAGCCAGATGCGCTGCCCCGCCACCGACCACTCCAGCGCCCGGCGCACCACTTGTAGATCGAGATGCTGCATGTCAGTGGGCCTTGTGCTCGATGGACGGTGCGTCGGCTTGCAGCTTCTGCACCTCGCTGACTGCCAGCTCGGCGGACTGCCCTCCCCACCCTTGACGCAGGTAGTTGAGCAGATCGGTCAGCTGTTCTGGACTGAGCTTGTCGGCAAAACCCGGCATCGGCTGCATGTGTTCGAACCCGGAGAACTTCTGCTCGCCGATACCGTCTTCGATCACGCGCAACAGGTTGCGTGGGTCTTCCAGGCGCAACGTGGTGTTGCCGCGCATGGCCACCGCGATGTGCGGTTTGCCTTCGCCACCGACCGCATGGCAACCGGCGCAGACGTTCAGGTATTCCTGCTGGCCGCGCTTGGCACTGGCGCTGAGTTTGTCCACGGGCACTTCAACCAGCGTTTTCGCTGCCAGCGGTTTGTCGCCGAGCAGGAACGTCGCCATCGCCGCCAGATCCGGATCGCTGAGGCCTTGCGTGCTGTTGTGGAACACCGGGAACATCTCGTTGAACATCGTCCCCTGCGCACTCATGCCGTGCTTGAGGAACGTGCCCAGATCCTGCTCGTTCCAGCCGCGAGCGGCCAGATCGGTGGCCAACAAGCTCGGCGCCAGGTAACCATTGAGGATGCCGCCGGTCAGGCGCTTGTCCAACTGCATCGCGCCCGGCAGGCCGCGTGGCGTATGGCATTCGCCGCAGTGGCCGAGGACTTCGACCATGTACTGGCCGCGTTTCCAGGCGTCACTTTTGCCTTCGGCCGGCTCCAGCTTCAACGCTTTACCGTACATCATGTTCCAGCCGATCAGGCCTGGGCGCACGTTGAACGGAAAGCTCAGGCTGGTGACCGGGGCTGCACGCTCGATCGGCTCGATGGTTTTCAGGTACGCATGGATCGCGTCCGAATCTGCACGCGGCATCAGGTGGTACGAGGTGTACGGCATCGCCGGATAGAGGTTCGCACCGTCACGACGCTTGCCTTCGGTCAGCGCAGCGAAGAACTCGTCATCGTTGTACAAACCGATGCCGTGCTCTTTGCTCGGCGTGATGTTAGTGCCGTAGATCGTGCCGAACGGCGAGACGATCGGCAGGCCGCCCGCAAACGGCGCGCCACCCGGAGCGGTGTGGCAAGCCATGCAGTCAGCGGCGCGGGCGAGGTACTCGCCGCGCTTGACCTGATCATCAGCGTGGGCAAACAACACCGGCGCAGCGAGGCCGACCGCCAGGGTCAGGCGGGTCAGAAAAAGCTTCATGCTTAACCCTCCTTGACCAGGCCGAGATCGGTGAGCACGTTGCGGGTGGCGTTGTAGTAACGCACGTACCCGGTGCAACGGCAGACGTGATGACCGAGGCTGTCCTCGATGACTTTTTCCAACTGGCTTTTGACGATCGGCTGACGCTGCAGCTTCTCGACCAGCACGGTCGCAGCATTGACGAAACCCGGGGCGCAGTAGCTGCACTGGAAAGCGAACTCGTCGACGAAGCGTTGCTGGATCGGGTTCAGCTCGGTGACCTGGCCGCTCTCGTCACGCTTGGCGTGAGATTCGATGGTGCGGACTTTCTTGCCTTCGAAATAATGCGCGCCGGTGATGCAGGTGCGCACTTCTTCGCTGGTGCCGTCCGCGTTGTCGACGATCACCACGCAAGCGTGGCAGATGCCCTGGCCGCAGCCCAGACGCGAACCGGTGAGGTTTTTGTATTCGTGCAGGTAGTCGATCATCGGCAGGTCATCAGGGATGTCCACCGGGCCGACGGATTGACCATTGAGGGTCAGTTGAAGCGGACGGTTAGCCATTGAGGGCCTCCTTGATGCGCGCTGGAGTGATAGGCAGATCGCGAACACGTTTGCCGATGGCATGCGCCACGGCGTTACCGATGGCACCGACAATCGGGATCATCACCACTTCGGCGATGCCTTTGGACGGATCGCTTGGCGACAGTGCCGGGAGAATCTCCGACGTCTGTTTCCACACGGCAACATGACGCGCCATCGGCAGACGGTAACGGTTGAAGTTCCAGTCACCCTCCCCTGGCCCGCCTTCGTACAGCGGCATCTCTTCCATCAAGGCGTGACCGATGCCCATGGCGATACCGCCTTCCATCTGGCCCTTGACCAGCTCCTCGACCAGCACACGGCCGCACTCGACCCACGAATGGTGGTTGAGCACTTCGACTTCGGCCGAGCCCTTGTTGACCTTCAGCTCGACCAGCGTGGCGACCGGGCTGTAGTAGGTCACGGCGGCGTTGTTCAGTTGAGTCGCCGGGTAACTGATGTTCTGGCGATCCAACAGGTGGAAACCGGCCGTGCTCATCAGCGCTTGCTTGGCTTTCGGCGCACCGTCGCCGTACTTCACCGCCAGACCGTCAAGCGGCAGACGCTCGCGCACGCCGTCGATGCTGTACTCAGCCTCGGCCCAACTCCAGCGGTTGAAACCGTGGACGGTGGCCGCGGTGACCAGACCACGCTCGTGAGCGCGTTTGGCCAGCTCTTCGAAGCTCAATGGCTGCATGCCGTTGGCCGTCAGTTTGCCGTCGACCCAATGCGCATCTTCGCGACGTACCACGTAAGGGTTGGCCTGGCCGCCGAACGGCCCCTGACGCCAGATCTCCAGCGCCGCTGGCCATAAACCGTGGTTGAACAGCACGCGCGCCGCTTCACGGGTGGCGTGGCTGAAGTAGTACGCCGAGTTGGTCGCCGACGAGGCCGAGGCCAATTTGCCAACCCAACGCGGGTTGCGCAGGAAGTTGTCCTGCTCGGCCTGAGTCATGATGTAAGGGTTGCCGCTGGTGATCAGCTGCATTTCCTTCCATTCGGTTTCGCCAGTCTTCACTTCGTGCGCCGGGCTGCCGAGGAAATCGGCCACCACCAAGGCTTGCGAGGTGGACATACCGGTGCCGATTTCGATACCGATGTGGCGCAGGCTGATGCGACCGTCGGCGGTGAATTCGATGCTGGCCATCGGCGCTTCGGAACCGGTGCCGAAGTCTTTCTGGCAAATGGCAAAACCGACGCCGTACCAGTTATCCGGGTCTGCGGCTTCGCGCTGTTTCTTGATTGCGTCGCGGTTTTTCCAGACTTCGTGCACCGAGGCTTTATCGAGAATCTCGTGCAGGCGCAAAGCACCGGCCGGGATCGCGCCCTGGGTGTTTTTCATGCCGGAACGCAGGGCGTTCTTGCGACGCAGATCGATCGCATCGACACCGAGGCGATTGGCGATTTCGTCGACCATCATTTCGGTCGACGCCATGCTTTGCAGGGTGCCGTAACCGCGCATCGAACCGGCTTCAACGCCACGCGAGTGATAGGCGGTGACTTGCAGGTCGTTCTGCGGCATGTAGTAGATCGATTGCGCAGCGGTGGCGCCAACCGCAGCCACCGACGGGCTGTAGTTGATCCGGCCACCGCCGTCGACGCTCATTTCCGCGCGGAAAATCTTGAAGCTGTAGTCGTTCTTGTCCACGGCCAATTGGTAGCGGATGTCGAACGGGTGACGCTTGATGCCGCTCTGGAACTGCTCGTAGCGGTCGTTGGCCAGGCGCACCGGCACACCGGCGCCGTACAGCGCAGCAAGGGCTGCGTAGTAGACGAAGATGTTGTGGTCTTTGGAACCGTAACCCACGGTGTAACCCGGGTGCATGCTGAGGTTGTCGAGGCCGAAGCGCGACGGCGCAATCATTTTCGCGGTCTCGGTCGCAGCTTCCAGTGGGCACTGGGTGGCCACCACAAAATGCAGGGTCTTGGTTTTCGGGTCGTACCAGCCGTTGCCGTTGTCCGGCTCCATGGCGGCCGGTTCGATCGACGGGGTCTTGTAGCGTTCGTCGAACACCAGCCAGTTGTCAGGCGGGGTGTCGATCTCTTTCTTCATGCGGTCGGCGTAGAACAGGCCGCGCTCGGTCAGGTTGCCGTGCAGGTTGGGCTGGGAATTCCACACCGGACGACGGTTTTTCAGCATCGGAAAGAGGATCGAGTCCTTCAGGCTGGCAAATTCGTCTTCGTCGGCCGAGGTCGGGCCGCCAACGCGCACATAGCGGAAGCTGCCGTAGGGGTCGCCTTCGTAGAACGGCACTTGTGCACCGTAACGAATCGCTTTGTCATTGAATTTGAGCTTGTTCTTGGCCTGACGGAAACGCTCGAAATCGTTCCAGATCAGAATGGCCACCGGGTGACCGATGAACATCGGCACTTTGCCTTCCGGCAGCAACGGATCCGGCGCGTGCTCTTCAGGGAAGACAATGCCGTCCTTGTCCAGATCCGCGGCGGTGACGATGCGGTCAGGCTGCAAATCGGCCCCCAGCCACGACAGGTCATAGCCGTCGTAGATGCGGTCAGCCTTGATGGTTTTCAGCAGCATGGCGTGGCCTTGCTGTTCCGGCCAGCCCGGCATGTCCTTGGAACGGATGTCGCGAGCAAAGACCTTGCTGCCGCAGACCTTGGACAGTGCGTCGTTACGCTGACGCGCCTTGCCGTTGTTGCCGAGCCATTTCTCGGACGGCACGGTAACGCTGTTTTCCATCAAGGCAGCCAGCGCCTGACTGCTGAGCGGCGTGAGCGTGACGCTCACACCCGCCACCAGCCCGCCCTGGAGGAACGAGCGCCGGGATATATCACGGTTGGACATGGATCATCCTCTGGGCGGTTATACGTCCGCCCTTCTGGTTATCTACTGGGGAATCTCGAGTCTTGCAGAAGCCCTTCTTGGCTAAACGAAGGGCGTGTTGACAGTGCAAAGCTGACCGAAAGGTTAACTTTAAAGGTTTCTGCGCTCGCAGCAAACAACCAGATACAAATTTCTGACTAAAGAATCAAAAAAGACAATGCGACGTGGCACCGCATGATGGTTACAGGCATTCCATGTAGGAGCTGTCGAGTAAAACGAGGCTGCGATCTTTTGATCTTGCTTCTGCGATCAAGATCAAAAGATCGCAGCGTGCCGCAGCTCCTACAGGGAGCCGGGTTGCGTGATGGGAGCGGAGGTCAAATTTCAGACACAAAAAACCCCGGTCTTTCGACCAGGGTCTTTGCTATCGATTCCGAATCAACCAGTGGTTGCTTTCGGTGCTTCAAGGCGTTCAGTGGTCCTTGAAGCAGATATGGCGCAGCGGACGGGACTCGAACCCGCGACCCCCGGCGTGACAGGCCGGTATTCTAACCGACTGAACTACCGCTGCGTATCGCTTTGAGCTTGCGCTCAAGTAACTCGTTTTGATTGAAAGCTTCGGTGCTTTTCAATCGCAAACCAGACAAGTCTGATTTGTACAATATGGCGCAGCGGACGGGACTCGAACCCGCGACCCCCGGCGTGACAGGCCGGTATTCTAACCGACTGAACTACCGCTGCGCGTCGGTGCAGGCACTTTCAGCCTACGTTCTTGCTTACGCAAGTATCTCGGGGAGTGGTGGGTGATGACGGGATCGAACCGCCGACATTCTGCTTGTAAGGCAGACGCTCTCCCAGCTGAGCTAATCACCCGTTTGCATCTCCGAGGCCGCGAAATTTACGCAGGTAGCGAACCTAAGTCAATAGCAGGATTGAAGTTTTTCTAAAAAAGACGAAATTGCTTCATTCCTCAAGATGCCATCAACTGTCAGACCGCTATCGCGAGCAGGCTCCCTCCTATAGGGGATCGCCGCTTCGGTCGCTATTCGCTGTAAATCATCTTCTTGGTCATGCCGCCATCGACGACGAATTCCTGCCCGGTGACAAACCCGGCATTCCTCGACAGCAACCAGGCGACCATCGCCGCCACATCTTCAACCGTCCCTACCCTGCCCGCCGGATGCTGAGCATGATCGGCATCGGCCAAAGGCTCGGCTCGACGCGCAGAAGGATCGCGCGCATCGATCCAGCCCGGGCTGACGGCGTTGACGCGAATCTCCGGCCCCAAGCTGATCGCCAGCGCATGCGTCAGCGCCAGCAGTCCGCCCTTGCTCGCCGCATACGCCTCTGAGTCGGCCTCCGACTGCCGCGCACGGGTCGAGGCCAGATTGACGATCGAACCGTTGTGCGCGCGCAGATACGGCGCACAGTGCTTGGCCAGCAACATCGGCCCACTGAGGTTCACCGCCAGCACGCGATTCCAGTACGCCAGATCGAGGCTTTCCAGGGTGATGTTGTGCGGATCAGCCACCGCCGCGTTGCACACCAGCGCATCGAGACGACCAAACTGCCCCAACACCTCGGCAACGCCCAGCGCTACCTGGCCCTCATCGGCAACGTCCATGGCGATGAACCAGGCGTTTTCGCCCAGCACCTTCGCCACTTTCGAACCACGCGCGCGATCCAGATCGGTCAGCACCACCTGCCAGCCTTCGCTGATCAGCCACGCCGCAATCCCCAGACCGATACCGCGCGCGGCACCCGTGACCAGTGCAACGCGGCCATGGGTACCTGCTGTTGGCGTCGACAACTCGATCACAGCGCTGCCAGACCGCGCGCCAGATCGGCTTGCAGATCCGCCACATCTTCCAGACCGACCGCGATACGGATCAGGCTGTCGCGAATACCCGCCGCCTCACGTTCCTGCGGCGCGAGACGGCCGTGGGAGGTGGTGCTCGGATGGGTGATCGTGGTCTTGCTATCGCCCAGATTAGCCGTGATCGAAATCAGGCGAGTGGCATCGATAAAGCGCCAGGCGCCCTCTTTACCGCCCTTGACCTCAAAGCTTACAACCGCACCGAAGCCTTTCTGCTGACGCTGGGCCAGCTCATGTTGCGGATGGCTCTTGAGCCCGGCGTAATGGACTTTCTCGATACCGTCCTGCTGCTCCAGCCATTCGGCCAGTTGCTGGGCGTTGGCGCAGTGCGCCTTCATCCGCAGATTGAGGGTTTCCAAGCCTTTGAGGAAGATCCACGCATTGAACGGGCTCAGCGTCGGGCCGGCAGTGCGCAGGAAGCCAACGATTTCTTTCATCTGCTCGCTGCGACCGGCGACCACGCCACCCATGCAACGGCCCTGGCCGTCGATGAACTTGGTTGCCGAGTGCACGACGATGTCCGCACCCATTTTCAGCGGCTGCTGCAAGGCAGGTGTGCAGAAGCAGTTGTCGACCACCAGCATCGCGCCTTTGGCATGAGCGATTTCCGCCAGCGCGGCGATGTCGACCAGTTCAGCCAGAGGGTTAGACGGCGACTCAACAAAGAGCAATTTGGTGTTCGGCTTGATCGCCGCATCCCAGGCCGACAGGCCGGCCAGCGGTACATAATCGACTTCCACACCGAAACGTTTGAAGTACTTCTCGAACAGACTGATGGTCGAGCCGAACACGCTGCGCGAGACCAGCACGTGATCGCCGGCACTGCACAGACTCATCACCACCGCCATGATCGCCGCCATGCCGGTTGCGGTCGCAACGGCCTGCTCGGCGCTTTCCAGCGCGGCAATGCGCTCTTCGAACGCGCGTACAGTCGGGTTGGTGTAGCGAGAGTAAACGTTGCCCGGCACTTCGCCGGCAAACCGCGCAGCGGCGTCGGCAGCGGTGCGGAATACGTAGCTGGAAGTGAAGAACATCGGATCACCGTGCTCACCTTCCGGCGTACGGTGCTGACCGGCACGTACGGCCAGGGTATCGAACGCTACGCCTTCAAGGTCGCTGTCCAGCCGACCGGCATCCCATTCCTGACTCATGCTGTCACTCCTTGCGCTGTTCTCGAAAATAGAAAGTCAGATACAAAACCGGCCCCTCAGGGCCGGTAGAAACTCAGTTGTTGTACAGATCGATGATCGCACTGACCGCCTGGGTCTTGATCTTCGAGGAGTCGTTACGCGCCTGTTCGATCTTGTTCAGGTACGCCTCGTCGACGTCGCCGGTGACGTACTTGCCGTCGAACACTGCGCAATCAAAGTTCTCGATCTTGATCTTGCCGCCACCAACCGCTTCGATCAAGTCAGGCAGGTCCTGATAGATCAGCCAGTCAGCGCCGATCAGATCCGCGACGTCCTGAGTCGAACGGTTGTGCGCGATCAGTTCGTGAGCGCTTGGCATGTCGATGCCGTAGACGTTCGGGAAGCGTACTGCCGGAGCAGCCGAGCAGAAGTAGACGTTTTTCGCGCCGGCCTCGCGGGCCATCTGGATGATCTGCTTGCAAGTGGTGCCACGCACGATCGAGTCGTCGACCAGCATCACGTTCTTGCCGCGGAATTCCAGCTCGATAGCATTGAGCTTCTGGCGCACCGATTTCTTGCGAGCCGCCTGGCCCGGCATGATGAAGGTACGGCCGATGTAACGGTTCTTGACGAAACCTTCGCGGAATTTCACGCCCAGGTGGTTGGCCAGTTCCAGTGCCGCGGTACGGCTGGTGTCCGGAATCGGGATAACCACATCGATGTCGTGCTCTGGACGCTCGCGCAGGATCTTCTCGGCGAGCTTCTCACCCATGCGCAGGCGGGCCTTGTAGACCGACACGCCGTCGATGATCGAATCCGGACGCGCCAGGTAGACGTGTTCGAAGATGCACGGGGTCAGGGACGGGTTGGTCGCGCACTGACGGGTGTGCAGCTTGCCGTCTTCAGTGATGTAGACCGCTTCGCCCGGGGCCAGGTCGCGAATCAGGGTGAAACCGAGCACGTCCAGCGAAACGCTTTCCGAGGCGATCATGTACTCGACGCCTTCGTCGGTGTGACGCTGGCCGAACACGATCGGGCGGATGCCGTGCGGGTCACGGAAACCGACGATGCCGTAACCGGTCACCATGGCGACTACCGCGTAACCGCCAACGCAACGGTTGTGCACGTCGGTCACCGCGGCAAACACGTCTTCTTCGGTCGGTTGCAGCTTGCCGCGCTGGGCCAGTTCGTGAGCGAACACGTTCAGCAGCACTTCCGAGTCGGAACTGGTGTTGACGTGACGCAGGTCGGATTCGTAGATCTCTTTGGCCAACTGCTCAACGTTGGTCAGGTTACCGTTGTGCGCCAAGGTGATGCCGTAAGGCGAGTTGACGTAAAACGGTTGGGCTTCGGCCGAAGTCGAGCTGCCCGCGGTCGGGTAACGGACGTGGCCGATGCCCATGTGGCCAACCAGGCGCTGCATGTGACGCTGTTGAAACACGTCACGCACCAGACCATTGTCCTTGCGCAGGAACAACCGGCCATCATGGCTGGTGACGATACCGGCAGCGTCCTGGCCGCGGTGCTGGAGCACGGTTAGCGCGTCATACAGCGCCTGATTGACGTTCGACTTACCGACGATACCGACGATGCCACACATGCGACGCAACCCCTACTTAATGGATCTGAACTGAACAACACTCACTGAGGCGTTTTCGCCGACGGCAAGAGTTGCTCCTTGAACGGAAGATCAGCGGGTACGCTGATTCCGCTGGCAAGCCACTGACTGCTCCACCCGAGGATCAGGTTTTTGGACCAGTCGGCGACCAATAGAAACTTGGGAACGAGCTGGGATTCTTTCCACCACCCGTCCTGCTGTACCGGCCCCAGGCTCAACAGCCCGACCGCCACGACCACCAGCAACACGCCACGCGCTGCGCCGAAGGCCATGCCGAGGAATCGATCGGTCCCGGACAACCCGGTGACGCGAACCAACTCGCCGATAAGATAATTGATCATTGCGCCCACGATCAGTGTGGCGACAAACATGATGGCACAGCCCGCGATCACGCGAGCCGATGGGGTTTCGATGTATCCGGCGAGGTACTCGGACAATGAGCCACCGAACATCCAGGCGACGGCTCCTGCGATGATCCAGGTCACCAGCGATAATGCTTCCTTGACGAAGCCGCGGCTCAAACTGATCAAAGCGGAGATGGCGATGATTGCAACGATCGCCCAGTCAACCCAGGTAAATGGCACAGTGCAGCCTACAGACGGATAAGGCGGCGCATTTTAGCAGAGCGCATGCCTCTCGGTAAGCTGCGATTGTCAGTGCATTTCAATCGAAGCGATAGTTTTTAGCCGCGCTCAGGCTGGAAACGCACGACAAACCCTTTGAGGTTCTGTTGACGACCCAACAGATCACGCAGACGATCGGCTTCGGCGCGCTCGATCAGCGGCCCGACAAATACCCGATTCTTGCCATCGGCGGAACGGATATAGGCGTTGTAACCCTGGCTGCGCAGGGTTTTCTGCAGGCTTTCGGCACTGGCGCGGCTCGACAGACTGGCTAGCTGCACTGACCAGCTTACCGACAGGCCGTTGGCATCGACGCGACTTTGCGTGGTGTCAGGCTTGGACGAGGAAGCTGTGATTGGCTGAGCAGGCGCCGGAATCGGCTTGGCCACCGCAGGCGGCGTAGCGGGCTTGGCGATCAAAATAGGCGCAGTCGGTGCTGGCGTCGGCGCAACAGGTGCAGCAGGCGCCGTGTCTTGCGCGACTTCTTCATCCGTCGGCACCGGCTCTTGCGGCAGGGTTTGCGGCTCAGGCACGGCCACGGTCTCCATTTGCACCTGTGGCACCACGGGCGCTTGCGGAGCGGCCGGCGCATCGACAGTCACCTGACGCTGCTCATCCTCACGGGTAAACAACATCGGCAGGAAAATTACCGCCAGCGCCACCAGCACCAACGCGCCAACCATGCGCTGCTTGTACGCTTTATCCAGCAAAGCCATTTGCCGCTTCCTCCGTGGAGCGCCGGGCCAGCCATTGAAGGGCCTCGGCGACACAATAAAATGATCCGAACAACAGAATCTCGTCGTCGCTGGTCGCTACGGCGCACTGCCCTTCCAGCGCAGCCGCGACACTGTCGTAAGACGTGACCGAGGCGCCAAGGTTCTGCAATGCCGTCTGCAATTCAGCCACCGGGCGCGCACGCGGCGAATCCAGCGGCGCCACCGCCCAGTGCTCGACACTAGCATTCAATTCGCCGACAACACCATCCAGATCCTTGTCGGCCAGCAGACCAAACACCGCCAGGCGTTTGCCCACCGGCGGCCGCGAGGCCAGACGACGGGCCAGATACTCGGCAGCATGCGGATTGTGACCAACATCCAGCAACAAATTCAGGCGCTTGCCGTTCCACTCGAACGAGCGGCAATCGAGACGACCGACCACGCGAGTCGCCTGCAAAGCAGCGACGATCTGCTGCGGATTCCACGGCAAACCAAGCAACAAGTAAGCCTGCAACGCCAGCGCGGCGTTTTCCATCGGCAGATCCAGCAGGGGCAGGTCAAACAGCTCAACTGCCTGTCCTTGCGCATCGGTACCGCGCCATTGCCAGTGCTGATCAGTGATGCCGAGATCGAAATCACGACCCCGCAGGAAAAATGGACAGACCAGCTCACGCGCCTTGTCGAGCAACGGTTGCGGCGGATTCAGATCGCCACACAGGGCAGGCTTGCCCTGACGGAAGATCCCGGCCTTCTCGAAGGCCACGGACTCACGGGTGTCGCCCAGATAATCGGCGTGATCGACACCAATACTGGTGACCAGCGCGATGTCGGCATCGACCACGTTAACGGTATCCAGACGCCCGCCCAGACCGACTTCGAGCACCACAGCGTCAAGTTTTGCCTGTTGAAACAGCCAGAACGCCGCCAGGGTGCCCATTTCGAAGTAAGTCAGGGAAGTGTCGCCGCGCCCGGCCTCGACCGCAGCAAAGGCTTCGCACAACTGCGCGTCAGTGGCTTCGACGCCATTGAGCTGCACCCGCTCGTTGTAACGCAGCAGGTGCGGAGAATTGTAGACACCAACGCTCAGGCCCTGCGCCCGCAGCAAGGAAGCCACGAAAGCGCAGGTCGAACCCTTGCCGTTGGTGCCGGTGACCGTAATCACCCGAGGCGCCGGCTGGCCCAGCCCCATACGGGACGCTACCTGTTGCGAACGCTCCAGGCCCATGTCGATGGCCGACGGATGCAACTGCTCAAGGTAGGCGAGCCATTCGCCAAGGGTGCGCTCGGTCATAGGCCAGCAGGGACCGGTGGAACCACGATCGGCTCGATTGGCGCAGCAACGAATTTCGGCGTCGGCTTGCCAGTCATTTGTGCCAGCAGGTTACCCAGACGCGGGCGCAGTTCCTGACGGTGGATGATCATGTCGATCGCGCCGTGTTCCAGCAGGAATTCGCTGCGCTGGAAGCCTTCCGGCAGTTTTTCACGCACGGTTTGCTCGATAACGCGCGGACCGGCGAAGCCGATCAGGGCCTTTGGCTCACCGACGATCACGTCGCCAAGCATTGCCAGACTGGCGGAAACACCGCCGTAAACCGGGTCTGTCAGCACGGAAATGAACGGAATACCTTCTTCACGCAGACGTGCCAGTACCGCCGAGGTCTTGGCCATCTGCATCAGCGAGATCAGCGCTTCCTGCATGCGCGCACCGCCGGAAGCGGCGAAGCAGATCATCGGGCAGCGGTTTTCCAGCGCGTAGTTGGCGGCACGTACAAAGCGCTCACCAACAATGGCACCCATCGAGCCGCCCATGAAGCTGAATTCAAAGGCCGAAACCACCACCGGCATGCCCAGCAGGGTGCCGCTGACGGAGATCAGTGCGTCTTTTTCGCCGGTCTGCTTTTGCGCAGCGACCAAACGATCCTTGTACTTTTTGCCATCGCGGAATTTCAGACGGTCAACCGGCTCCAGATCGGCGCCCAGTTCGTTGCGACCTTCGGCATCGAGGAAGATGTCGATGCGCGCACGTGCGCCGATGCGCATGTGGTGGTTGCACTTGGGGCAAACGTCCAGGGTCTTTTCCAGCTCTGGACGATACAACACCGCCTCGCAAGACGGGCATTTGTGCCACAGACCTTCAGGGACCGAGCTCTTCTTGACCTCGGAACGCATGATCGAAGGGATCAGTTTGTCTACTAACCAGTTGCTCATGCTTTCTTTCTCCAGTACCGGCGGCCCGAACGCTCTGGTTCGCAGCCCCGCGTATGCCCTTCAGCTAAATTCATGTGTGTGGCGATGGTCGATGAATGGCCACGGTCAGCGCGAAACATGACCTGCGTGCCCTTCACAAACCCTCAGCCGCGCCTGCTTTGTGCAAGTGCATTGATGGACGGCGGCAGACTGCCAGCCGTCACATCAATATCGGCACCGCCGCTCTGTAGGAGCTTGTAGGAGCTGACGAGTGCAACGAGGCTGCGATCCTTTGATCTTGTTTTTTACGATCAAAAGATCGCAGCCTCGTTGCACTCGTCAGCTCCTACAGGCTCCTGCAGGTTCCTGCAGGTTCCTATTTGTCTTTTACTGCTTTGATAAATGCGCGGATCTTTGCGTGATCCTTGATGCCTTTGCTCGCTTCCACCCCGCCACTGACGTCTACGGCATAGGGTTTTACCCGGGCCACGGCGTCCGCAACGTTTTCCGGGGTCAGGCCCCCGGCCAGAATCAACGGTTTGCTCAAAGCTTGCGGAATCAATGACCAGTCGAACGCCTCACCGGTTCCGCCGGGCACGCCTTCGACATAAGTGTCGAGCAGCACGCCACTGGCGCTCGGGTAGGCATCAACGGCGGCCGCAATGTCATCACCGGCCTTGACCCGCAGCGCCTTGATGTACGGACGATGCCAGCCTTCGCAATCTTCAGCGACTTCATCACCATGAAACTGCAGCAAATCCAGCGGCACGGCATCGAGGATTTCCCCCAACTCGCAGCGGCTGGCGTTGACGAACAGGCCCACGGTGGTCACAAACGGCGGCAACGCCTGGATGATCGCTCGTACCTGCTGCACGCTGACCGCACGCGGGCTCTTGGCGTAGAACACGAATCCGATCGCATCCGCCCCGGCCTCGACGGCGGCCAGCGCATCTTCTATGCAGGTAATCCCGCAGATCTTGCTGCGAACGGCAGACATGTCGAGAAAAACTCCAAGGTAAAATCCGGGAAAGTCCCGGATGGTAACAAAAGCGCTCGTGGGCGTCAGCCGTCAAGTTCCGAGAAGCCCGTGAGGAAATGCGGGCCGATAAAACGCTCGGGCAACGGGAACTCGTCGTGGTACTCGACCTGCACCAGATACAAACCGTATGGATGCGCGGTCACTCCACCGGAACGGCGCTCACGACTTTCCAGGACTTCTTTCATCCATTCCACCGGGCGCTCGCCAGCACCGATGGTCATCAGCACGCCGGCGATGTTGCGCACCATGTGATGCAGGAAAGCATTGGCGCGGATGTCGAGCACGATCATCTTGCCGTGACGGGTCACGCGCAGATGATGCATCTTCTTGATCGGCGATTTGGCCTGGCACTGGCCGGCGCGGAACGCACTGAAATCGTGGGTGCCGATCAGGTATTGCGCAGCCTCGGCCATGCGCTCGACGTCCAGCGGACGGTGGTTCCAGGTGATTTCTTCGTTGAGATGCGCCGGACGGATCTGATCGTTGTAGATCACATAGCGATAACGCCGCGCGATAGCTTTGAAGCGCGCATGAAAATGCGCCGGCATCACCCGCGCCCAACTGACGCTGATGTCATGGGGCAGATTGATGTTGGCGCCCATGACCCACGCTTTCAGCGAACGATCGACCGTGGTATCGAAATGCACCACTTGTCCGCAGGCATGCACGCCGGCGTCGGTGCGCCCGGCGCACTGCAAGGAGACCGGCGAATTGGCGACTTTCGACAGGGCTTTTTCGAGCTCTTCCTGCACCGTTTTCACACCGGTCAGCTGACGCTGCCAGCCGCTGTAGCGCGAGCCTTTGTACTCAACGCCCAGCGCTACGCGGTAAAAGCCCTCGGGGGCCATTTCGGCGACCGGGTTATCTATGTTTGCCAAGGTGGGACAGCCTGCTGTTTTTGCAAAGGCGGGCATTATAAGGCTGTGGTTCAGGGATGCCAGAGAGTTCTCTGTCGCCTGGTCGGGCCTCATCGCTGGCAAGCCAGCTCCCACAGGTTTTGTGTGCGCCTCAGAAACTGTGGGAGCTGGCTTGCCAGCGATGACAATGGCCCAAACGCCAAAGAATCCGACACAAACAAAAACGGCAGCCTCAATGGGTTGCCGTTTTTGTTTACCGCTGGACTGATTACAAGCTCGAGAGCATGTCTTTGGCCTCGCCACGCTGCTTCTCGTCACCCTCGGTCAACACTTCGTTGAGGATGTCACGCGCACCGTCGTTATCGCCCATGTCGATATAGGCCTGGGCCAGATCGAGCTTGGTCGCCGCTTCGTCGGTGCCGGCAAGGAAGTCGAAATCATCTTCGCCCAGATCACCACCCACCGCCGCATCGGCTTCGGTAAAGGTCGGTTCGGCGATGCTTTGCGACAGGCGATCCAGTTCGGCGTTGACGTCGTCCAGCTCAGCCGAGAAGGCATCCGGTTCGGCGGCTGGGTTGCTGTCCATTTCATCGGCCAGCGACAGGTCGAAATCGGCCGGCAACTCGAGATCATCCTGCGGCACGTCAGCCACGACCGGCGGTTCGACCGGCGACAGATCTTTCACGCCCTCGTCCAGATCCAGCAGGAAGTCATCGTCCGCCAGATCCACGGCAGGGGCCGGAGCAGGTTCGGCGCCGAGGTCCAGATCCAGGTCAAAGTCCGACAAGTCGTCCAGATTCTCTTTGATTTCGGTCTGCTGTTGCAGCACCGATTCAAAGCTCAGATCGTCGTCCGCCGGGAATTCGTCCAGCTCGACCGGGGCATCCAGTTCAACCGGCGCTTCTGGCTCGACGACCGGCGCAGGCTCTACCGGCGTGATGTTGTCGAGATCGTCCAGGCTCAGGTCAAACGCGCTGTCCAGGTCATCTTCAACCGGTGCCGGCGCAGGTGCTTCTGGCTCATCCAGCAGCAGATCCTTGACGTATTGCGCGTCCAGCTCGGCAGCCACGGCGGCAGCGGCCAGGCCACCGGCAGCAGCAACGGCAACAGCCATCGCCGGGAAGCGGCTCTTCAGCTCTTCGACCTTGGCGAAGTTGTCGCCATTGGCCACGAGTTGACGCTCTTGGCCGACGAACGCATCGCGGTCGCCCTGCTGACCGTAGACTTCCATCAGCTTAAGACGCAGATCACTGCGCTGCGGCTCGAGGCTGACGCCCTCCTCCAGCAGCGCGGCCGCCTGGTTCAGGCGACCGGCATTGATGTGCGACTGCGCCTTGTCGAGTACGTCATCGGAGCGCTCGGCGGCCGGCGCCACCAGCGGCGCGGCAATCGGCTCAGCCATCACGATCGGCGCGACTACCGCAGCAGCAGGGGCTGGCGCCGGGGTGTTGAGCTTGACGCTCGCCGCCGGAGTTTCCAGACCTTCGAAGCTGCTTTCCGGCAAATCCTGTTCGGCGGAGAACTCTTGCTCTTCAGACAAGGCACGGGCCATGCGCAGGTGCTTTTCGGCTTCCTGCTGGGCTTTGCGGCGACGTGCCAGCAGCAACAGCAAGAGCAGCAGCACAACTGCGCCGCCACCGACCAGGCCCAGCAGGATCGGGTTGGTCAGCAGTTCATTGAAGGTTTTCTCGTCATCGACTGCCGGTTTCGGCTCGACCACTGGCGTAACCGGTGTTTCAGCGGGCGTTTCGGCCGGTGGCGCAATCGCCGATTCCGGTGTCGGCGCCGCGTCCGCCGGAGTGGCCGGCGGTGTAGCGGCCAGTTCAGCGGTGATTGCAGGCACTGCCGGAGCGGCAGGGTTGGCGGCCGGCGCTGTACCCGCCCCTTCTGCCTGCAGTTTCGCCAGTTGATTGTTCTTCAGCTCGATCAGCTTCTGCAGCTTGTCCAGCTGACTTTGCAGATCGGACATGCGGCTTTTCAGTTCCTCGTTGTCACGACGGGTCGTGTCGAGGTTTTCCTGAGTGACCGCCAATTTGTTGCTCAGCGCCTTGGCATCACCGGCCGGGCCTTTGCCGCGACCTTTAGCGCTTTCGGCAGAGACCAGGCTCAGATTGTCCTGAGCGTTCTGGGCAGCGCCGGTGTTTGCACGACCCCGGTTGGTCGCATCAAGTTGCTGCTGACCAGTGCCTGGCTTGGCCACATAACGACGGCCTGTGCGCCAGGCTTCGTTCTGCGCGGCGACTTCAGCAATTGCCTTGGACTGCGGCAGCGCGGTGCTTTGTACCGAATCCGGTAGACGCAGTACCTGACCGGTTTTCAAGCGGTTGATGTTGCCACCAATGAACGCATCCGGGTTCAGCGCCTGAATCGCCAGCATGGTCTGCTGCACCGAACCGCCGGTGCGCGCCTTCGCGGCGATTTCCCACAGGGTATCGCGTGGCGTGGTGGTGTATTGCGTCGGGTGCGTGGCGCCAGTGGTTGGCGCTGTGATGGTCTGCGACGGCGCCGGTTGGGCGGCGGCGTCAGCGGTCTGCGGCGAGAACTTCGACGGATCGAGCAGCACGCTGTAATCGCGCAGCAGACGGCCGTTCGGCCACATCACCTGCACGAGGAATTTAACCATCGGCTCCGACAGCGGCTTGCTCGACGTGACGCGCAGCACGCTTTTGCCGCTGGCGTTGAGCACCGGGGTGAAGGTCAGGTCGTTGAGGAAGGCCTGGCGATCAACGCCGGCCTTGGCAAAATCTTCGGGTGAAGCCAGGCTCGGCACCACTTCGGCAGCGGTGAGATCCTTGACGTCGAGCAGCTCGATTTCAGCCACCAGCGGCTGGTTCAGGGTCGACTTCAGGGTCAGCTCCCCGAGCCCGAGGGCATGCGCCATACCGGAGGACAGCGCCGAGGCGGCCGCTATTGCTAACACCAGTTTGCGAACTTGAACCATAGCCTCATCCTTTGTTTGAACGTTCCTCGGCCAGCGAGAAGATATTGAACACCGCTGCCGTAAGGCATTGCGCGCGACGACGACACATGCCGCGCGCGATCATTTCTTTGATGCCCCGGAAAGTCCCGGAGGGTGACACGTTATCAAGCAATCTGGGCAAGCATAGCGCTCACCTAGAATCAGTCGACAAATTGTTGCCAAGTATCTTTTACAGCAGGTCTTTTATCAACAATTCAGCCACCTGCACAGCGTTTAGGGCTGCGCCTTTGCGTACGTTATCTGACGTCAGCCACAGATTAAGTTCCGCCGGGTCGTCGACACCGCTGCGCACGCGCCCGACATAGACAACGTCCTGCCCCACCGCGTCACCGACCGCAGTCGGATAATCACCCGCCTCGACCAGTTCGATACCGGCTGCGTCTTCAAGCGCCGCGTTGACCTTTACCAGGTCGACAGGCTGCGTTGACTGCAAGGTCACGCTAAAGCTATCGCCAAAAAACACCGGGGCTTGAACGCAAGTTGCGGAAATCTTTAATAAAGGCAGCGCCAGCACCTGACGCAGCTCGCGCACCAGGCGTTTTTCCAGCAGCGTGTGGCCCTGCGCGTCAGGCGTGCCGACCTGGGCCAGCACGTTGAACGCCATCTGCCGATCGAAGAAGGTCGGCTCCAGTGGGCGCATGTTCAGCAGCTCGGCGGTCTGCCGCGCCAGCTCGGTGACGGCTTCACGACCTTGGGCGGAAACTGCCAGATTGGCGGTGACATGCACCGATTGCAGGTCGATCAGCTCGAGCAGCGGCGCCAGCACCACGGCCAGCGAAGTGGCCGACGGGCTTGGGCTACTGACCTGGAACGGCGCCTTCAAACCGTCGACCTTGCTGGCGTTGGCCTCAGGGACGATTTGTGGCGCCTGATCGGCCGGCAGCGCGCCGGACAGGTCGATCAGCGAGCAACCGGCGGCATGCGCGCGCGCGGCGTAGCTCAGGGTGATGGCCGGGCCGGCAGCGAAAAACACCAGTTTGACCTTGCTGAAATCGAACTCGTCGACTTCGCGAACGCGCACGTTTTTGTTACGGAACAGCAGCGAGCTGCCAGCGGATTCGCTGCTCGCCAACAGGTGCAGGGTGCCGATCGGGAAGTCGCGTTCTTCGAGAATCTGTACGAGGGTTTCGCCGACAGTACCGGTGGCGCCGATCACGGCAATATCTAGGGTCTGGGTCATGGTGCGAGCCTCTGGCGAAACGGGGGGAGCGGCACTTTACCGGGTGACTGGCGCACAGGCAATTTCTGCCGGGGATTTGCCGCGCCCCAACCGGCCTCATCGCTGGCAAGCCAGCTCCCACAGGTTTCCGTGTTGTGCATGAATCTTGTGTACAACACTGAACACTGTGGGAGCTGGCTTGCCAGCGATGAGGCCGGTACAAACACCCGAGAAACCCCAGGCATAAAAAAACCCGCACCTCTCACAAGGCACGGGCTCTTTCATTGCTGCAAACGATCAACGCTCAAGCAAAATCCGCAGCATACGACGCAGCGGTTCGGCCGCGCCCCACAGCAGTTGGTCGCCCACGGTGAACGCGCCGAGGAACTGCGAGCCCATGTTCAGCTTGCGCAGACGGCCGACCGGCACATTCAGGGTGCCGGTGACCTTTGTCGGGCTCAACTCCTGCATGCTGATATCGCGGTTGTTCGGTACCAGTTTGACCCAAGGGTTGTGCTGGCTGATCAGCCCTTCGATATCGGCGATCGGTACGTCTTTGTTCAGCTTGATGGTCAGCGCCTGGCTGTGGCAGCGCATGGCGCCGATGCGCACGCAGATGCCGTCGACCGGGATCGGGCTCTTGAAGCGACCGAGGATCTTGTTGGTCTCGGCCTGAGCCTTCCACTCTTCACGGCTCTGGCCGTTCGGCAGTTCCTTGTCGATCCACGGGATCAGGCTGCCGGCCAGCGGCACGCCGAAGTTCTCGGTCGGGTACGCTTCGCTGCGCATGGCGTCGGCCACGCGACGGTCGATGTCGAGGATCGCACTGGCAGGATCGGCCAGTTGATCGGCGACAGCGGCGTGGGTCGCGCCCATTTGCTTGATCAGTTCACGCATGTTCTGCGCGCCGGCACCGGAAGCCGCCTGATAGGTCATGGCGCTCATCCACTCGACCAGACCGGCTTCGAACAGACCGCCCAGGCCCATCAGCATAAGGCTGACAGTGCAGTTGCCGCCGATGTAGTTCTTGGTGCCTGCATCGAGCTGCTGATCGATGACCTTGCGGTTCACCGGATCAAGAATGATCACCGCGTCATCGTTCATGCGCAGGCTCGAGGCTGCGTCGATCCAGTAACCCTGCCAGCCGGCTTCGCGCAGCTTCGGGAACACTTCGCTGGTGTAGTCGCCGCCCTGGCAGGTCAGAATCACGTCGAGGGTCTTCAGCTCATCAATGCTGTAAGCGTCCTTGAGCGGAGCAATGTCCTTGCCCACGGACGGGCCTTGGCCACCGACGTTGGAAGTGGTGAAAAACACCGGCTCGATTAGATCGAAATCCTGCTCTTCCAGCATCCGCTGCATGAGCACGGAACCGACCATCCCGCGCCAACCGATCAGACCTACACGTTTCATCGCAACTACACCTTCTTGAAAAGTGGGCCGCTGCTTTGTATTGAATTTCGCAGCGGGCCCGAGAGATTACAGATTCCGCAGCGCGGCGACTACTGCGTCGCCCATTTCCTGCGTACCGACTTTGCTGCAACCGGCCGAATAGATGTCGCCAGTGCGCAGCCCTTGGTCGAGCACGACGCTGACGGCTTTTTCGATGGCATCAGCCGCATCCTGCAGATTGAAGCTGTAACGCAGCATCATCGAGACCGACAGAATGGTCGCCAACGGGTTGGCGATGCCTTTACCGGCGATGTCCGGAGCGGAACCGTGGCAAGGCTCGTACATGCCTTTGTTGTTGGTGTCGAGCGAGGCCGACGGCAGCATGCCGATGGAACCGGTAAGCATCGACGCCTGGTCGGACAAGATGTCGCCGAACATGTTGTCGGTGACGATCACGTCGAACTGCTTCGGTGCGCGCACCAGTTGCATGGCAGCGTTGTCGACGTACATGTGGCTCAGTTCGACTTCTGGATAATCCTTGGCCACTTCTTCAACGATTTCACGCCACAGTTGGCTGGACGCCAGCACGTTGGCCTTGTCCACCGAGCAGAGTTTCTTGCCACGCACCATGGCCATGTCGAAACCGACGCGGGCGATGCGGCGAATTTCGCTTTCGCTGTACGGCAGCGTGTCGTAGGACTGACGCTCGCCGTTTTCCAGAGTGCGGGTGCCGCGTGGTGCGCCGAAGTAGATGCCACCGGTCAGCTCACGGACGATGAGGATGTCCAGACCGGCAACGATTTCCGGCTTCAGGCTCGAAGCCTCGGCCAGTTGCGGGTACAGGATTGCCGGACGCAGGTTGCCGAACAGGCCGAGTTGCGCACGGATTTTCAACAGACCGCGCTCAGGGCGGATATCACGCTCGATGGTGTCCCATTTCGGGCCACCGACGGCGCCCAGCAACACGGCGTCAGCAGCGCGGGCACGGTCGAGGGTTTCGTCGGCCAGCGGCACGCCGTGCTTGTCGATGGCGGCGCCACCGATCAGGTCATGGCTCAGCTCAAAGCCCAGGCTGTATTTGTCGTTGGCCAGTTCCAGCACCTTGACCGCTTCGGCCATGATTTCCGGACCAATACCGTCACCTGGGAGAATCAGAATCTGCTTGCTCATGCTTTCCTCGTGTCTTCAGTCGGTGCGCCATCTGAGGCGCGCCCGGAAAAATTCTTAGCGCTCAGCCATCAGTACGATTACATCTGTACTGAACGAGCCGTCGGCATCAATCTCAAAATATTCACGCACCTCGTTGCCCATCGACTGCTGCAACTGGCGGATCGCGGCGCGCATCACTTCGGGTGTGCGCATGCGCTCAACCCAGGTGGTGTACTCCAGACGCAGGCGCTGACGCGTAGTGCTGCGCACATGCAAACCGGCCTCGCTGACCTGGCGCAGCCATTCAGCGCCTGAATAATCGCGCACATGGCTGGTGTCGCGCAGCACTTCGACGCTTTGCAGGTAAGTGTCGAACAACGGGCTGCCCGGTGACAACACATCCACGAATGCCGCCACACCGCCCGGCTTCAGCACCCGCCGCACTTCGCGCAGAGCCACGCCGAGATCGCTCCAGTGATGCGCGGAATAACGGCTGAACACGAAGTCGAACTCGCCATCGGCAAACGGCAGACGCTCGGCGGCACCGTTGACGGTGGCGATGTTGGTGAAAGCGCGATCAACGGCAGCGGCGGCGACCACGTCGAGCATTTGCTGCGACAGGTCGTAAGCGACCACTTCCTTGACCAGCGATGCCACGTGAAAACTGACGTGACCGGCGCCGCAACCCAAGTCCAAAACCCGCGCCTCGCCCTGCCCCGCCAGCACAGCTTGTAGCAGGGCGAATTCGGTGCCTTGCGCGTGAACGGCGCTGCTCAGGTAGGCGGCGGCCTGTTCACCGAATTGCTTTTGTACGACCTGAGTGTGTTGGGCGGTGCTGGTCATGGGATCTTTCCTTGAATCTTATGGTGCTTGTTCCGGCCTCATCGCTGGCAAGCCAGCTCCCACAGGTTTTGTGAACACCGCAAATCCCTGTGGGAGCTGGCTTGCCAGCGAAGGGGCCGGCCCTGACTACATCAATCTCGAATCAATCACGCGTCGCGGAACAACCACGGCTGGCTAACCCGGTGCTTGGCCTCAAACGTCGCAATCGCATCGCCGTCCTGCAGGGTCAAACCGATATCGTCCAGACCGTTCAACAAGCAATGCTTACGGAACGCATCGATCTCAAAGCTGTACACCTTGCCATCCGGACGCGTCACGGTCTGCGCCTGCAGATCAACCTGCAATTGATAACCCGGCTCAGCCTCGACCTGCTTGAACAACTCATCGACTTCAGCGTCGCTCAAGATGATCGGCAACAAGCCGTTCTTGAAGCTGTTGTTGAAAAAGATGTCGGCGTAGCTCGGCGCGATGATGCTGCGGAAACCGTATTCTTCCAGCGCCCACGGCGCGTGTTCACGGCTGGAGCCGCAACCGAAGTTCTCGCGGGCCAGCAACACGCTGGCGCCTTGATAACGCTCGGCGTTGAGGACGAAGTCCTTGTTCAGCGGACGCTTGGAGTTGTCCTGATACGGTTGCCCGACATCAAGGTAACGCCACTCGTCGAACAGGTTCGGACCGAAACCGGTGCGCTTGATCGACTTCAAAAATTGTTTCGGAATGATTTGGTCAGTGTCGACGTTGGCACGATCCAAAGGCGCGACAAGACCAGTGTGCTGAGTAAAAGCTTTCATGCTGCGCTCCTTAAATCAATTCGCGAACGTCGATGAAACGACCGTTCACCGCTGCCGCCGCCGCCATGGCCGGGCTGACGAGGTGGGTACGGCCACCGGCGCCCTGACGGCCTTCGAAGTTACGGTTGGAGGTCGAGGCACAATGCTCGCCGGACTCCAAACGGTCCGGGTTCATCGCCAGGCACATCGAGCAACCCGGCTCACGCCATTCGAAACCGGCTTCGAGGAAAATCTTGTCGAGACCTTCGGCCTCAGCCTGCGCCTTGACCAGACCCGAGCCCGGCACCACGATCGCCTGCTTGATGGTCGAAGCGACTTTACGGCCCTTGGCGATCACCGCCGCAGCGCGCAAGTCTTCGATCCGCGAGTTGGTGCAGGAACCGATAAACACGCGATCCAGTTGAATGTCGGTGATCGCCTGATTGGCGGTCAAACCCATGTACTTCAGGGCACGGACGATCGAGTCGCGTTTGACCAGATCCATCTCTTTGGCTGGATCCGGCACGTTCTGATCAACCGCCAAAACCATCTCAGGCGAAGTGCCCCAGCTAACTTGCGGCTTGATCTGCGTAGCGTCGAGCTCTACCACGGTGTCGAACTTGGCGTCGGCGTCGGACACCAGGTCTTTCCAGGCTTCGACGGCCATGTCCCATTCCGCGCCTTTCGGGGCGAATGGACGGCCCTTCACGTAGTCGACAGTCTTCTGATCCGCTGCCACCAAGCCCACGCGGGCGCCGGCTTCGATGGACATGTTGCAGATGGTCATGCGGCCTTCAACGGACAAGTCGCGGATCGCGCTGCCAGCGAATTCGATGGCATGGCCGTTACCGCCAGCGGTGCCGATCTTGCCGATCACCGCAAGGACGATGTCCTTGGCGGTCACGCCGAACGGCAACTGCCCTTCAACGCGCACCAGCATGTTCTTCATTTTCTTCGCAACCAGGCACTGCGTGGCGAGCACATGCTCGACCTCGGAGGTGCCGATACCGTGAGCCAACGCGCCGAACGCGCCGTGGGTCGAGGTGTGCGAGTCGCCGCAGACCACGGTCATGCCCGGCAAGGTTGCGCCCTGCTCCGGGCTGATCACATGGACGATGCCTTGGCGCACGTCGTTCATCTTGAACTCGACAATGCCATATTCATCGCAGTTGTCGTCGAGGGTCTGAACCTGCAAACGCGAGACCTGGTCGGCAATGGCTTCGATGCCGCCCTTGCGTTCCGGGGTGGTCGGTACGTTGTGATCCGGGGTCGCGATATTGGCATCGATGCGCCAAGGCTTGCGCCCGGCCAGACGCAGGCCTTCAAAGGCTTGCGGCGAGGTCACTTCGTGAATGATGTGACGATCGATATAGATCAGCGCCGAGCCATCGTCGCGCTGCTTGACCAAATGCGAATCCCAGAGCTTGTCGTAGAGCGTTTTGCCGGCCATCAGACGGTTCCTCATCAGCTTGTTTCTATGCCCTGGGCTTATCAATAACCCTTTGGCTTGTGAGGCCGATCCTATGGGGTTAGATTAAATAACTCAAATTCATATTTTTTATGCTTTGGATAACCAACTGGAATACGAACATGGATCTGGCCAACCTCAACGCTTTTATCGCGATTGCCGAGACCGGCAGCTTCTCCGGCGCCGGCGAACGCCTACACCTGACGCAGCCGGCGATCAGCAAACGCATCGCCGGGCTGGAGCAGCAATTGAAGGTGCGCCTGTTTGATCGGCTGGGCCGTGAAGTCGGCCTGACCGAGGCTGGCCGCGCCCTGCTGCCTCGGGCGTACCAGATTCTTAATGTGCTGGATGACACCCGCCGCGCGCTGACAAATTTGACCGGCGAAGTCAGCGGGCGCCTGACCCTGGCCACCAGTCACCACATCGGTTTGCACCGTTTGCCGCCGCTTTTACGGGAATTCACCCGCCGTTACCCACAAGTTGCGCTGGATATTCAGTTCCTCGATTCGGAAGTGGCCTACGAGGAAATTCTCCATGGCCGCGCCGAACTGGCGGTGATCACCCTCGCGCCGGAGCCTCATTCGCTGGTGAAAGCCACGCCAGTGTGGGACGACCCGCTGGATTTCGTGGTCGCCCCGGAGCATTCGCTGATCAATAACGGCGCGGTCAATCTGGCGGACATTGCCGGTCATCCGGCGGTTTTCCCCGGCGGCAACACTTTTACACACCATATCGTGCAGCGTTTATTCGAGGCTCAGGGCCTGACGCCGAACATCGCCATGAGCACCAACTATCTGGAAACCATCAAGATGATGGTCTCGATCGGTCTGGCCTGGAGCGTTCTGCCACGGACCATGCTCGATGAACAGGTGGCAAGCATCGCTTTGCCGGGCATACAGCTCAGTCGCCAGCTAGGCTATATCTTGCACACCGAACGGACGCTATCGAATGCGGCAAGAGCCTTTATGGCCTTGCTGGATGCACAAATCGATCTGCCAGGGACATAAGGCCAACTTGTGCTACTCCTATAGAGCCGCTGTCCCTGTGCCTAACGCCACCATCAGCTCAAGGCCTGTCCACAATGCCGAAATCTGTTGACCGCATTCCGCCGATGCCGCGTATCCAGGCGATTGACCCGCGTCATTCCGAGCAGAGCTGGGAGAGCGCACCGCAATTGCTCGCCGCGCTCAACGGCGCGCGGCTCGGCGCGTGGTACTGGGACATCGAGCGCGGGCAGATCAGTTGGTCACGGGGCACCCAGGCATTGTTCGGCTTCGATCCACGGCAACCGCTGCCGGCGGACCTTGAATACCTCGATCTGCTGCCCCCGGAAGATCGCGCCAAGACCGTTCGCGCCTTCCACGCGGTGATCGCCGGCGCACCGCTGGAACAAGCGATGCACCACCGCATCCGCTGGCCCGACGGCAGCCTGCACTGGCTGGAAATCAGCGGCAGCCTGCTGCCGGATAAACACGGCCGCCCCCGAATGATCGGGGTGATTCGCGAAATCACCCACCAGCGTCAACGCGAACAGGCGCTGAGCAGCTCGGAGAAACGTTTCGCCACCCTGTTTCACCTGTGTCCGAACATGGTCTTGCTGACGCGTCAGGAAGACGGCCTGATCAGCGAGGCCAATCAGTATTTCGAAAGCCTGTTCGGCTGGCCGGTGCAGAGCGCCATTGGCCGCACCACGCTGGAACTGGGCTTGTGGGTACACCCCGAGCAGCGCGCCGAACTGGTCAAAAAGACCAACACCAAGGGCGAACTGATCAGCATGGAGGTGCAGTTTCGCGCCAGCAACGGGCAGATTCACGACGGTATCCTCAGTGCGCAGAAGGTCGAACTCGAAGGCCAGCCGTATCTGCTCAGCACGTTCCTCGACACCACCGAACGCAAAGCCGCCGAACACGCTTTGAAGGACAGCCAGGAACGCCTCGACCTGGCGCTGGATTCGGCGCAGCTCGGCACGTGGGACTGGCACATTCCCAGCGGCATGCTTTACGGCTCGGCACGGGCGGCGCAACTGCACGGGCTGGAGCCGAAACCCTTTCATGAGTCGTTCGACGAGTTTTTCGAAGGTGTGCCGGGCGAGGAACGCGACAGCATGCGCGATGCCTATCGCAGCCTGCGCGAAGGCCCGGCGGGCAATTATCAACTGACCTACCGCGTGCAACTGCCGGACGGCAGCTCGCGTTATCTGGAAAGTCGCGCCCGCCTCTATCGCGATGACAATGGTGCGCCGCTGCGCATGGCCGGCACCCTGCTGGACATCACCGATCAGGTCGAACGCGAACAACGGCTGGTCGCGTCGGAGGAGAAATTCGCCACGCTGTTTCAGGTCAGTCCCGACCCGATTTGCGTGACCCGTCAGGACAGCGGCGAGTTCATCGAGATCAACTCCAGCTTCAGCCAGACCTTTGGCTGGAGCGCCGCCGACGTGATCGGCCACACCGCCGAAGAAATCGGCCTGTGGGACGCCTCGGCGAAAAGCCTGCAACGCATCGAGCGAGTGATCCGCGAACAAGGCCTGAGCAATGTTGCGATCATCGTCCAGCACAAGGACGGCCAGTCGCTGACGTGCGTGATTTCCAGCCGGCAGATCAGCGTCGGTGACCAGCCGTGCATCGTCACCACCCTGCGCGACATTACCCAGCAACAACGCTCGGAAGCGGCGCTGAAGGCCAGTGAAGAGAAATTCGCCAAGGCGTTCCACTCCAGCCCTGACGCAATCACCATCACCGAGCGCGACACCGGCCGCTATCTGGAGGTTAACGACGGTTTCTGCCGCCTCACCGGCTATCGCGCCGACGAAGTGGTGGGCAAAACCGTGTATCAGGTCGGCATCTGGGCCGAAGAGAAGCAACGCTCGGCGCTGCTGGCCGAGTTGCAGATCAAGGGCCGCGTGCACCATCAGGAAATGCTCGGGCGCAACAAGCGCGGCGAATTGCTGACCGTGGAAGTCTCAGTCGAGCCGATCACCCTCAATGAAACCGCGTGCCTGCTGCTGACCGCGCGGGACGTCAGCCTGCTGAAAAACGCCGAAGCGCAGATTCGTCATCTGGCGTACCACGACCCGCTGACCAACCTGCCGAATCGCGCCTTGCTGATGGATCGCCTGAGCCAACAGATCGCCCTGCTCAAACGGCATAACCTGCGCGGCGCCTTGCTGTTTCTCGACCTCGACCACTTCAAGCACATCAACGATTCGCTCGGCCATCCGGTGGGCGACACGGTGCTGAAGATCATCACCGCGCGCCTCGAAGCCAGCGTGCGCATGGAAGATACGGTCGCACGCCTCGGTGGCGACGAGTTTGTCGTGCTGCTCAGCGGCCTCGAAGGCTCGCGCAATGAAGTCAGCGCGCAAGTGCGCAACCTCGCCGACACCCTGCGTGAGTTGCTCTCCGAGCCGATGTTCCTCGACGGTCAGCGCCTGCAAGTGACGCCGAGCATCGGCGTGGCGCTGATTCCCGATCACGGTTCGACCCCGACCGACCTGCTCAAGCGCGCCGACATCGCTCTGTACCGGGCCAAGGATTCCGGGCGCAACACCACGCAGATGTACCACAACACCATGCAGAAAGCGGCCAGCGAGCGGCTGCGCATGGAGACCGACCTGCGCCTGGCGCTGTCACGCGGCGAATTCAATGTGCACTTCCAGCCGCAGATCGATGCCCGCGACAACCGCATCATCGGCGCCGAAGCGCTGGTGCGCTGGAATCACCCGGAGCTCGGCGCGCAATCGCCCACCGAATTCATCAAGGTGCTGGAGGACAGCGGGCTGATTCTCGAAGTCGGCACGTGGATCCTCGACGAAGCCTGCGACGCGTTCAAACAGCTGATCGCGCTGAAACTGGTCGACCCGCTCAACTTCAGCCTGTGCGTGAACATCAGCCCACGGCAGTTCCGCCAGAACGATTTTGTCGAACGCATCGAACACAGCATGAGCAGCCACGGCCTGCCCTGCTCGCTGCTGAAACTGGAAATCACCGAAGGCATCGTCATCCAGAACCTGGAGGACACCATCAGCAAAATGCGCCGCTTGAAAAAGCTCGGCGTAAGCTTCGCCATGGACGATTTCGGCACCGGTTATTCGTCGCTGACCTACCTCAAGCGCCTGCCGGTCGACACATTGAAAATCGACCAGTCGTTTATCCGCGACGCCACCACCGACCCGAATGACGCCGAAATCATCCGCGCCATCGTCGCCATGGCCCGCAGCCTGGAGCTGGAGGTGATCGCCGAAGGCGTGGAAACCCCCGAGCAATTGGCGTTCCTGCAAGGTTTAGGCTGCTACTTGTACCAAGGCTATCTGCACAGCCGGCCACTGCCACTGGAGGGTTTGAAAAAGCTGCTGCCCTGACACTCGCCGCTGCGAAGCTTGCAACAGAGCGGCAATTGCCAGCGTTTGCGCCAACCTGTAGGGTCGCTTTTTTTGCGCCGTTTCGGGATCTTTCATGCAGGATGCAACCCTCCCCCGCCCAGCCCTGCTGGGCATCGACCTTGGCACCACCAACAGCCTGATCGCCGTCTGGCGCGACGGTCGCGCCGAATTGATCCGCAACGCTCTCGGCGACGTGTTGACCCCCTCGGTGGTCAGCCTCGATGAAGACGACACGATCCTGGTCGGCAAAGCCGCCCGCGCCCGCCTGACCACCCACCCGGATCGCACCGCTGCGGCGTTCAAGCGTTTCATGGGCAGCGACAAACGGGTCGAGCTCGGCGCTCGCGCGTTCAGCCCGGAAGAGTTGTCGGCGCTGGTATTGGGCTCACTGAAGCAGGACGCCGAAGCGTTTCTTGGCCATCCGGTCACTGAGGCGGTGATTTCAGTGCCGGCCTATTTCAGCGACGAACAACGCAAGCGCACCCTGTTCGCCGCCGAGTTGGCGGGGCTGGCGGTCACACGGTTGATCAATGAACCGACAGCAGCGGCCATGGCTTACGGGCTGCACGAGCAGAAATTCGAGCGCACGCTGATTTTCGACCTGGGCGGCGGCACCTTCGACGTCACGGTGCTGGAATACGCGCTGCCGCTGATCGAGGTGCATGCGTCGACCGGCGACAACTTTCTCGGCGGCGAAGACTTTACCGCCGCGCTGCTCGAAGACTGCCTCAAGACCTGGCAACTGACGCCGTCAATGATCGACGCGCATAGCCTGGCCAGCCTCGGCGATGCGCTGGAGCAACTCAAGTGCAATCTCGGTGAAGGCGTCCAGCATTTGAGCTGGCGCCACGCCGACAATGTCTACGAGTGGTCGCTGGACGAAGCGGCCGCGCTGAAAATCTGGGAGCCGCTGCTGTCACGCTTGCGCGCACCGATCGAACAGGCCCTGCGCGATGCCCGACTGAAACCCCGCGACCTCGACAGCCTGGTGCTGGTCGGCGGTGCCACGCGCATGCTCGCGGTGCAGCAAATGGTCGCCACGCTGTTCGGGCGCCTGCCGTATCGTCACCTCGACCCGGACACGATTGTCGCCCTTGGCGCCGCGACACAAGCGGCCTGCAAGGCCCGCGACGGTGCGGTAGAAGAGCTGATCCTCACCGATGTCTGCCCTTATACGCTGGGTATCGAGACGATGCGCGGCAGAGGCGTCGAAGGCGCATTTTCGCCCATTATCGAGCGCAACACGATCATCCCGACGTCACGGGTGGAGCGCTACTGCACCACCTATCCCAAGCAGGAACAGATCCGTATCTCGGTGTATCAGGGTGAGCGCCCATGGGTGCGCGACAACATTTTCATCGACGGTTTCGATGTCACGCTGACGCCTACCGAACACCGCCAGGAACTCGACGTGCGCTTCAGTTACGACATCAATGGCCTGCTTGAGGTCGACGTCACGCTGCTGGAGACCGGCAAGCGCCACAGCCACAGCATCGACCGCAGCCCGACCGGGCTGGATGACGAGGCTCGGCAAAACAGCCACGACCGGCTCGCCGCGCTCAAGGTTCACCCGCGTGATACCTTGCCCAACCGCACGCTGCTGGCACGCTTGGAACGCGCCTGGATGCAGAGCCTGGGCACCGAGCGCGAGCGCATTGCCGAATGGCTGCACAGCTTCACGGCCGTGCTCGGCGACCAACAACCGGCGGAGATTGCCAGCCAGCGCTCACAACTCAACAGCGCCCTGGATGAACTGCGCTTCTAGCCGATGAGTCGCCGCAGCGCCGCCTGCAAGCCGGCGGCCAACGGGTCTTCACGAAAGCTTTCCGGGGGCATGCCGTAGCGGTTGGGCAGTTTTTCCCCGGGAAAACCGAACAGCACCAGCGGCAGAAACGGCAAGGCTGGCGTCAACCCGGCCAGCACCAGAAAGGTCGCGACACCCCGGCCCATGTCATGCAGGCGCCGCAGCATGGCGCCGAGCAGGATCAACACCCCGAGCACCAGCACCACCAAGGCGGGCGGCGTTGATCCACTGAGCACGGCGACCAGTGGGGTCAGCAGCACCAGGCCAAGCACTTGCCCGACAAAGGCCTCGCGACTCAGCCGCGAACCCAGGCGCCAGAACGCCATGGCCGATGTCGGCCGCGCCTCGGCCTTGGCCATCATCAATCGCTCCGACCACGACAGCAGCGCACTGCAAGCAAACCGCACACCCAGGCCGTTCTGCTGATTGTCCTTGGCCCGCTGCAGGCGTATCAGGTGCTTCTGCCGTGGCACGCCCGCGTCGCCGTACCTGACCAGATCCTTGAGCACATCAAGCGCCAGGTAAAAATCGTCGCAGTCGTTGATGCCCTCGTCTTCGAGCGCCTGACGCGGCGGACGCACTGGTTCGCCCTTGATCAAGCTGTGCCGGAAACCGTCGAACCACTCCTGCGGGTTGACGACTTCGGTAATCCTGTCGAGCAAAAAGCGCCGCTGTTTGGCATCAAACAATGACGTGTGATACAGCACGCCCGTCAGCAGCATCCGCCCGAGCAGGTCGTCGCCAAAAGCACGCAGATCACGGCGCATGCACAGGAACAACCGGTCGTTGCTGAGCAAGCGCAGGCTGTCCAGCGCCTCCTGAACCCCGCACATCTGCTGGGCCAGCAGCGCCTGCACCGGCTCTTCGGTTTGCAGCAGGCCGAGCAAGCCGCTGCAATGACCCTGTTCACGCAGCAATCGCTGCAACAACGGCTGCAAGCGGCTGAGCGGATGGGCCGGGTTGAATGCCAGCGACTCCAGCATCCGCGCGTCGATCAATGGCAACCAACGCTCCGTCTGCCCCAGCAACATCAGCAAAAACAGCGTTTGCGCGTGCCATTGCCACAGCCCTTCGCCCGCCTCCGGTGCGGGCAACAGCACATCGAGTTGAGCCAGTTGCAGCAACTGCGTCAGTTCCGACAGGTCAGTGCCGGCGTATGAGCCGTTGAGTTTGAAGTCTTGGTCAATGCGCGCGAGCGCGGCGTGACTGTAGGGACGCAACCGGCGCAACCAGCCTCGGCACAGGCTGTGCGACTGATCGCTGGTCTGCGCCACAGGCAGTTGTGGCGATTCTGCGTTTTGATCGGTGTAGGCGGTCATCGCCCGCGCGATCGGCGAATTTTTCAGCCAGCGCAGATGTTGCTCAGCCTGATACTGGAAACCGCTCAGCACCAGCGCTTCAAGCGCGTCCGGCGGCAACGCCTCATCGAGCACTTGTTGCAACAACAGCACGTCACCGCGGTGCAACGCCCAGGCATGCCGGTAAAGTCGTTGCAGGCGCTGGTCGGCATGCTCGCCGAGCAACAGCGCCACCAGCGGCAATTCGTCATCGTGCAGGCGCCAATCGACAAAAGCCCCGGCCAGCCCCTGTAGTTGCAGAGGACCGACGTCCAGCCAGCGCAACAAGGTCTGTGGTTGCTGAGTCGGGCTGCCATACGCCTGACTGGCGTCGTCCAGATCAAGCGGCCAGGCACTGAAAGGCCGGGCACAATCGAAGGCTTGAATCAGCAACGGCAGCAGGTCCGGCGAACGCTCGGCACATAGCGCCAACAAATGGCCTTCGGCTTTCGGATGACGGTGTTCCTGCCACAAGCGGATCCAGCACGGCCACGCCTGATCATCCAGCCCCTGCAAACTGTACTGGCTGGCCAGCATGTACAGCCAGTCGAGGTCGTCAGGGTGCTGACGCTGTTGTTCGATGCAGGACTGCAGCAGCCCTTCCCCGCCGATGCCCGCCTGAGTGAACTGCGCGAGCAGACGTTTGATGTATGCCTCATCGTTCGGCAACGGCAAGCAGGTGTGTCGAAGGGCGAAATGGCGGAATTCGTTTAGCGGACGCTGGGTGAAGGTGACCTCCAGGCTGCGGGCGTACCACAACGCTTCAACCTGCGCGGGCTCCGGCCAATGGCTCATCAACGCCACATCGAACGGGTCCGGGGTTTTTATCCGCCGCAGAAACGCATCGACCCGCTCCGCCTGATCGTAGCCAAGATCAAGCAACTGTTGATCCCAGGCCATGCGCTCGGCCAGCAGGTTCGCGCATTGATGCGACAGCAAACCGGCATCGGTCATGCGGTGGTAGAAACCCCAACTGAGATCGTCGAGGTCATCGAGGGGCAATTGATCCAGCGTGCGGATAAACGCCTGCCAGGCGGCAATATTGAAGCGCCGTGCAGGATCGTCGAGCAGTTCACAGAAATCCACGAAGGCTTGGGGAGTCTCGGCGACCGGCGCGTCTGGCGCCTCGAACTCGGCGTAATCCTCTTCCTCGTCGTCCTCTTCCAGGTCGTCTTCACGAGCCAGACGCAGGGCTTTTTCGTACGCCATGCGTAACGCCTGAAAGCCTTCGGGGTCGGTCTCCGGGTGATGCGCCGGCAAGCGTGCGCGGTAGGCATCACGGATCAGGGTTTCGTCGGCAGTGGGCTCGATGCCCAGTTGGATCCAGCAACTCATGACCAGTCGAACTCCTTGAGCGATGCCGGACGCGGCGGCGGGTCGATGTCCATATGCCAAGGCAAGTCAGGCAGAAACTGCGGGATGTTCTGCTCAAGACCCCGGGTGATCAGCAGGTTATGCGCAGTCTGCCCTTGTCGATCCAGCTCGAACGCCAGCGCATCATCACTTTTGTTCTGGCAGCACCAGAACGCCCGGCCGATAAGGAAGCCGTGGTAGTACGCCATCCAGCTGTCGTAGTGAAACTGCGCCCTGACGGCCAGGCGCGAATGCAGCCATTGACTCTCGACCAGATCGATCCACTTGTTGCGCACACCGCAGCGCAAGAGGAAGCCCATGCGCCCGTAATCCCACGACAGAATCCCACCGGCCCCGCAGCTATCGAAGGTGCGGCTGGCAAACTCATGCAGGATGCGTTCACGCGGGGCGAGACGCTCGAGCAGCGTCGGCCATTCACTCGGCAGGCAACGCTGCCAGGCCAGATAACCGTCACTGAGGTGTTTGGCGTGGCCGTCGTCGGTCATCCCCCTGAGCATGCCGAACAGCTCCTGGCGGGTATCAATGCCCCAGCTGTGCTCCAGATTGATGTACGCGTCGTCGCAGAAAGCAGGGTCGTCATACCCGGCGCCAGGATTGAGCGCCGCCATCGGCGCCGACAGGGCCCACAGCCAGCGCTGCTGAATCTCGTCCATGAAAAATGCTCCACGCCGACCGAGTGAGAAATGGGAGGTCGGCAAAACTGCGGCGGATTGTAGAGAAAGCGCTGCCGTGCGGCAAAGCCGGTGTGCAGCGCCCATAAAAAAGCCCCGACGTATCGGGGCATTTTTTCGAGCGGAGTCAGGCGGCTTCGGCGACGGGCAAACCGAGCAAGCGCGAGACATGATCAGGCTCGGTCTCGCGACGCAGCACGGTGAACAGTTCGGTGGCTTGCGGGTAATTGCGGGTCAGCATCGCCAGCCATTGCTTCAAACGGCCCGGCGATTGACGCGCGGTCATCTGCGCCTTGGCTTGCAGCCAGAAATCCTGGATCAGCGGCATCAGCTCGGCCCAGGTCATCTCGACCACTTCTTCGCCTGCACGCGCGGCGGCGATCTGCCTGGCCAGATCCGGGCGCGACACCAGACCGCGGCCGAGCATGATGTCTTCCACGCCACTGATTTCGCGGCAACGACGCCAGTCTTCAACGCTCCAGATATCGCCGTTGGCGAACACCGGCACCTTGACCACGTCCTGCACGCGCGGGATCCACTCCCAGTGCGCCGGCGGTTTGTAGCCGTCCATTTTGGTTCGTGCGTGCACCACGATGTGTTCGGCGCCGCCTTCGGCCAACGCCGTGGCGCAGACCAGCGAGCCGTCCGGGCTGTCGAAGCCCAGGCGCATTTTCGCGGTGACTGGAATGTGCGCAGGCACCGCGCGGCGCACGTGCTCGACGATCTGGTTGAGCAACTCCGGCTCTTTCAGCAGTACCGCGCCGCCACGGGATTTGTTCACGGTCTTGGCCGGGCAGCCGAAGTTGAGGTCGATCACTTCGGAACCGAGTTCGCAGGCCAGTGCAGCGTTTTCCGCCAGGCACACCGGGTCGGAACCGAGCAATTGCACACGCAATGGCACGCCGGACGCCGTGCGGGCACCGTTGAGCAGCTCGGGGCCGAACTTGTGGAAGTAAGCCGGGGTGAGCAACTGATCGTTGACCCGAATGAATTCAGTCACGCACCAATCGATGCCGCCAACGCGGGTCAGCACGTCGCGGAGGATGTCGTCGACCAACCCCTCCATGGGCGCCAGAGCAATTTGCATGGGGAAAACACTACTTAGAGAAAAACGTGCCGCAGTTTACTGGATTGAGCGGCTTAAACCCACGACCACCTGTAGGAGCTGCCGAAGGCTGCGATCTTTTGATCTTGATCTTAAAAAAACAACATCAAAAGATCGCAGCCTGCGG
>NZ_AKJD01000107.1 GCF_000282515.1 Pseudomonas sp. GM80 | reverse complement strand
CGAACGCGGAGCGTCCGTTGAGGCATTCCCACGCGGAGCGTGGGAACGATCATGCGTTCCAATGTAGGAGCTGCCGAAGGCTGCGATCTTTTGATCTGCTGTCAGGCGCTATGGCTTTGCTGATAGTCCGCCAATGCCGGCAACAACTGCTTGTCGATCGCCTGCCGCACTGCCGGCTGGATACTGGCGCCGCTGGTGTACATGTCCTTGACCATCTTGCGCAGTTCAAACGCGCGAACATTATCCAGACCGCGCACCGCGCACTCACAAGCCTGCTCGGCGGTCGTGCCACTGGGTACTTGAATACCCAACGCCTTGAGCTGGCCCAACAGATCTTCCTGGTCAATCAAATCGGCGTACATCATCACGCAAATCCTTCTGTGGCAACGGAGGTCTTGATTCGATTCTGTAAGGCTGGGGCGGGCACGGCAAGGGCGTTTTGTCAGCGTGGCCGCGACGACTATGAACAGGTCGTTTTCGGCTAACTCGACAGAAAGGGGAGTGGGCACACTGGCGCAAGCTCGCTTCACGAAGGTTTGGTCACCCTCGCACGGCAGCTCCTCAACAGTAGCTTGCGCCCCGATCCTGTCACGGCTTGCATCGGGGCTTTTTTTGGCTGTGAATCAGTTAGAGATTTGTTGTTCCTGCCGACGTCTTCGCTGGCAAGCCAGCTCCCACAAGTTTCGAGTCTGGTCGCATATTTGTGAAACGCCACCGAACCCTGTGGGAGCGGGCTTGCCCGCGATGAACGATGACGCGGTCTATCTTTGCAACACGAGGATCCGCGACAACAACTCATCCCGGTCGATATAGCAGCCCTGAAAATGCCGCGCCCCCGTGCCCGGGTCAAACGCATTGCGCGCATGCAACGTGCGGCGGTTATCAAAGCACCACAGCTCGCCGGGATTGAGCCGCTGCATCAGCCGAAACCGCGGCTCGCGGGTCATCGCAATAAACCGCCGATACGCCCGATACAACAACGGCATCTGTTCCACCGACGTCTCAAACGCCCCGCGCAAGAAGTTCGCCATGCGAATCTCCGCCACCCGCCCCAGAGCATCCAAAGCAATGATCGGCGCCAGGCAGCGATAGTCGCTATGCCGATCCTTGTTGCGAAACTCCACGGGGATTTCACACAACGCCTGAAACGCCGCCGGATCTTCGCTGCGCAACGCATCGGCAATCGCGAAACCGTCGACAAAAATACTCTCGCCGCCCTCGGCGTCATTCACCAGGCAATGCAGAAATTGCAGCCCCGGTTGCAGCTCGCGAGTGGGCAGGTCGGTGTGCAACGGCAGGTTGAAAGCGGTGTAGGCATTGCTGTCGGCATCGGCCTTCGATTGCACGTTGAACAGCACGCCGAAGTTGCTCTCGCGGATGAACGAAATACGTTGGGCAATGAGCTTCAGCGAACCGGGCTCGGTGGGCACGCCACGCACTTGCGTCAGGCCGATGTCGCGGATGGCGATCATCCATTGCAGCAGGGCGGCGTTGTCATTCATCAGCGCCGCGTACTCGAACACCGGCAACTGCAAATCGCTGCGCCACAGATAGGGTTTCGGTTTGCCGGCCAGTCGTTCGGCACGGGAATCGTCGTCGTAAGCGTGTGCGCGCAACCAGCCCGGATCGAAACGGCTGAGATGGCCGTCCTGCCAGTCGATGCGCAGGCAGCCGTCGGTATCGATGTGTGCGGCTGCGGGTTTCAGATCTTCAGCGGCGTCGACAATCTCGAAAACCTGCTCACGGGTGACGTTGTAGACGCAACGTTCACACGGGCAATTGTCCCGCAGCCAAACGTGGTGAAACGGGCTGATGCGACCGTCAGCCCATTCAATGGCCTCGCGATCCGCCAGGCTCTGCACGCCGCTTAGCGCGCTGATCAACGGATAAGTACGGAAGTCGGCAACAGCGGCAGCGGTGTTCATGGCGGCTCCTTGCGATCGATGGAATTACCGGGCGGGTGGCAGCGCAATAACGCGGCCGATGTAAGCGGGAGCGGGCAGGTCTTTCTGCTCGGTGACGATGGCTTGCAGACGGCTCAAGGTGTCGGCGCTGAACGGTGCCGAGCGCGGACCGACGAGATCGACGTGGAGGAGCATTTGTTCGTTGCCGGCCAGTTCCTGATCCTCCCCAACCTTGTGCAGGCTGTGATAGAGGTGCAGGCGCTTGCTGTCGTGGCCGATGATTTGCGTGTGTACTTCGACCTCGCTGTCGAGCTTCACTTCGTGCAGATAGTTGAGGTGCAGTTCGAGGGTGAACAGCGAGTGGCCGCTGGCTTCGCGGTTGTTGCTGTCCATGCCGAGGCGATCCATCAGGGCATCGGTGGCGTAGCTGAAAATCAGCAGGTAGAAGGCATCGCGCAGGTGGCCGTTGTAGTCGACCCAGTCGGGGATGATTCTGGTTTGGTAGGTGGTGAGGTGGGGCATGTTTTCTCCTGACGCGATCGCTCCCACGCTCTGCGTGGGAACGCCTCTTGTGACGCTCTGCGTCACGCTTCTGGGACGCGGAGCGACCCGGGCTGCATTCCCACGCAGAGTGTGGGAACGATCATTAAACGGCCTATTCGCTGAAACTCATCCCGTGCTTTTCCTTGGTGGTCTTCACCGCCTCCAGCACCGCCAGCAGGCAATCATCACGATAGCGTTCCAGCGCCGAAATGCTGTGACGGCCGAGCTGATCACTGGTGCCATCGACCACATCATCAATCAACTTGTCAGTCAGTTCCGGCGCCGGTAGATAGGTCCACGGCAACTGCAACGCCGGGCCGAATTGCGACATGAAGTGGCGCATCCCGGCATCGCCACCGGCCAGCGTATAAGTCAGGAAAGTGCCCATAAACGACCAGCGCAATCCAGCGCCAAAACGGATCGCATCGTCGATCTCGCCCGTGGTCGCGACACCGTCGTTGACCAAATGCAGCGCCTCACGCCACAGCGCTTCGAGCAAGCGGTCGGCGATGAATCCCGGCACTTCCTTGCGCACATGCAGCGGGCGCATGCCGAGGGATTCGTAGACTTTCATCGCCGCCTGAACGGCTTCCAGCGCGGTGTTTCTGCCACCGACCACTTCAACCAGCGGCAACAGATAAACCGGGTTGAACGGGTGGCCGACCACGCAGCGTTCCGGATGCGTCGAGCTCTCGTAGAACTCGCTCGGCAACAGCCCCGAAGTGCTCGAACCAATCAACGCATTCGGCTTGGCTGCTGCGCTGATTTTGCTGTGCAGATCGAGTTTCAGCTCCAGACGTTCCGGGGCGCTTTCCTGAATGAAATCGGCATCGCGCACGCATTCTTCGATGGTCGTGACAAAGCGCAGACGATCCTGCGAAGCACCCGGCGCCAGACCGTTTTTCTCCAGCGCGCCCCAGGCATTGGCGACGCGTTTGCGCAGCGCCGCTTCAGCGCCGGGCGCCGGGTCCCAGGCCACGACATCCAGCCCATGGGCCAGCGCACGGGCTACCCAGCCACTGCCGATGACACCGCTGCCCAGCGCGGCGAAGGTTTTGATTTCGGTGATAAAGCTCATGGCGACATTCCTGAATGTGTTCGGTGATCCCGTGTGAAACCGGCCCTTGTGGCGAGGGGATTTATCCCCGTTGGGTCGCGCAGCGGTCCCAAGATTTTGCGACTGCTGCGCAGCCGAACGGGGATAAATCCCCTCGCCACAAATCCGGTTCCAAACGGGAATAGGTGTAGGGGTCAGCCGCGCTGGGTCAGGCCCATTTTCTTGCGGCCTTCGGCAGGGGTGAGCACGCGGGCACCGAGGCGGCTGAGGATCTCGCTGGCGCGTTCGACCAGTTGGCCATTGGTCGCCAGCACGCCTTTGTCCAGCCACAGGTTGTCTTCCAGCCCGACCCGCACGTTGCCGCCAAGCAACACCGCTTGTGCGGCCATCGGCATCTGCATCCGGCCAATCCCAAACCCGGCCCACACCGCGTCGGCTGGCAAGTTATCGACCATGGCTTTCATCGTCGTGGTATCCGCCGGCGCACCCCATGGAATACCCAGGCACAGCTGGAACAGCGGGTTATCGAGCAGACCTTCCTTGATCATCTGCTTGGCAAACCACAGATGTCCGGTATCGAAAATTTCCAGCTCGGCCTTCACACCCAGCTCGGTAATGCGCTTGGCGCCGGCACGCAGTTGCGCCGGAGTGGAGACATAAATGGTGTCGCCATCGCCAAAATTCAGGGTGCCGCAATCGAGGGTGCAGATTTCCGGCAGCAGTGCTTCGACGTGGGCGAGACGGGTCAGCGGGCCGACCAGGTCGGTGTTCGGGCCGAACTCCATCGGGTTCTCGCCAGCGCCGATTTCGAGGTCGCCGCCCATGCCGGCGGTGAGGTTGACGATGATGTCGACGTCGGCCTCGCGGATGCGCTCCATCACTTCGCGGTACAGCGCCACGTCACGGCTGAACTTGCCGGTCTGCGGATCGCGCACATGGCAGTGCACAACCGTGGCGCCGGCCTTGGCCGCTTCAACGGCCGCCGCAGCGATTTGTTTCGGGGTGACTGGCACGTGTGGGCTCTTGGCGGTCGTGTCGCCAGCACCGGTGAGTGCGCAGGTGATGATGACGTCGTGGTTCATGGTGCGGTTTCCTTCAGGCGTGATGGGTCTGTCCGCAGCCCTTTTCGGGGCTGCGGAGCGTTGATTCGGGGTGGGTTATTTGCTGGTCAGCTGGAGATTTTCAGCGGCCGGTTTGCCATCGAAAGTAGTCACACCTTCGAGCCAGCGCTGCTTGTCTTCGGGGTGATCCTTGAGCCATTGCTTGGCCGATTCGAAAGCGTCCTTGTGGTCGAGCAACGGCTGCATCATCCGGCTCTCGTCCTCGGCAGTGAACGTCAGGTTGGTCAGCAGACGGCCAACGTTCGGGCACTGCTCGGCGTATTTCGGTGCGGTGACGGTCCACACCGTGGCCATGCCTTCGTTCGGGCCGAGGGCGTCTTCACTGCCGGTGAGATAGGTCATCTTGACGTTGACGTTCATCGGGTGCGGCGCCCAGCCGAAGAACACCACGGCCTCTTTGCGGCGCACAGCGCGATCGACGGCGGCGAGCATACCGGCCTCACTGGACTCGACCAACTGGAACTTGCCGAGGCCAAACTGGTTCTTGGCGATCATTGCCTTGATCTGCGTGTTGGCGCCCGAGCCAGGCTCGATGCCGTAGATCTTGCCGCCCAGCTCTTTTTCGAACTTGGCGATGTCAGCGAAGGTTTTCAGGCCTTTGTCGGCCAGATAAGTCGGTACCGCGAGGGTCGCGCGAGCGTCTTTCAGGCTTGGTGCTTCAAGCACTTTGACCTGATTGGCATCGACGAACGGGGTGATGGTCTGCGTCATCAGCGGGTTCCAGTAACCGAGGAACAGGTCGAGGCGCTGATCGCGAATCCCGGCGAAGATGATTTGCTGGGACGCGCTGGTTTGTTTGGTGTTGTAGCCGAGGCCGTCGAGCAGGACCTGGGTCATGGCACTGGTGGCGATCACGTCGGTCCAGTTGACCACGCCCATGCGTACGTTCTGGCACGAGGCGGGTTCGGCCGCCATGACGCTGGCGCTCAAGAAAGCGGTACCGCTGAGTGCAAGAACACAGCTGCTGATCAGTCGTTTCATGTCGGGTTCCTCGGCAGGTCGTTATTGTGAGTTCCGGCATCTGTCGTGCCGGTGATGCAAAGTTACGCAGCTATACGCCCATGAAAGCGCACTGCGGCGACTGGCATTTGCACTGTAGCGACCTGTGCCCTTGAACGCCGACGACAATCGGCGTATCAACGAGCCACGCTACCCTCCCTCTCGTTACCCGCGAATCGAGTGCGCACATGTCCCAGGATTTCTACTTTCTGCTGATGCCGGGGTTCTCCGCCATCGGCTTTATTTCTGCGATCGAACCGCTGCGCGTGGCCAACCGCTTTCGTGGCGAGTTGTACCGCTGGCATGTGTTGAGCGCGGATGGCGGGGCGGTGCTGGCGAGTAACGGCATGTCGGTTAACGCCGATGCGGCGCTGGAGCCGTTGAAGAAAGGCGCGACGCTGTTGGTGGTGGCCGGGTTTGAACCGCTGAAATTTGCCACACCAACCCTTGAACACTGGTTGCGGCGTCTGGATAACGAAGGCGTGACCCTTGGTGCCATCGACACCGGTAGCTTCGTCCTTGCCGAGGCGGGCCTGCTCGATGGCCATCGCCTGACCCTGCACTGGGAAGCCATCGACGCATTCAAGGAATCTTATCCACAGCTCAGCGTGACCCAGGAGCTGTTCGAGATCGACCGCCGGCGAATCACCTCGGCCGGCGGTACGGCTTCTATCGATCTAATGCTCGATCTGATCGCTCAGGCCCATGGCCCGCAACTGGCGATTCAGGTCAGCGAGCAGTTTGTGCTGGGGCGCATCCGTCCGCGCAAAGACCACCAGCGCATGGAAGTCGCCACGCGTTACGGGATCAACAACAAGAAACTGGTGCAGGTGATCGGCGAGATGGAGCAGCACAGCGAACCGCCGCTGACCACGCTACAACTGGCCGAATCGATCAAGGTGACGCGGCGGCAACTGGAGCGCTTGTTTCGGCTACACCTGGACGATACGCCGAGCAATTTTTACCTGCGCCTGCGCCTGGAGAAAGCTCGCCAGCTACTGCGCCAGACCGACATGAGCGTGCTCGAAGTCAGCATCGCCTGCGGCTTCGAGTCCCCGTCGTACTTCACCCGCAGCTACCGCGCGCGCTTCGCCCGCTGCCCGCGCGAAGACCGGCGTACCGCCCAGGCCTGAGTGGTTTCAGCAACACCCTAGAACCCTGTGGGAGCGGGCTTGCCCGCGATGAGGCCAGCACATCCAACATTGTTATTGCCTGACACACCGCCATCGCGGGCAAGCCCGCTCCCACAGGTTCCAAGGTGATTTCGGGAATCGGGTTACTTCTTCACCAACGCCGAACACGCCGCCTTATAAGCCTCATGCTGATACTTGTTCAACGTCCCCGGCAGTTCAAAATTGTGCTTCTTCGCCTGCGCATTGATCGTCTGCGGCGACAACAACGTCACCTCGCAGCCATCGAGCAACTGCAAAATCCCTTCAATCTTGAATGTCGTCGGCCCACCGGCAAACTCACCCTTCTTGCTGCGCTTCTTGATCGCAATCCGATCAACCGAGTTCTCGCGCACAAACGACGCCACCTGCGCCGCGAACAGCTTCACGTTGGCCGCCTCGTCATCTTCGTCGAGGGCGATCTTCTTGGTGGCAAGGGGAACGTGGCTCAAGGCCGAACCGTCGAGAGCGGCCACGGCGATGATCGCTTCGCTGCCTTTGATTTCAATGCCGCAGATGTTCATGGGGAATTCCTTGAAGTGAAGGGCGCAGCTTACAGCTCAAGCTGATTGGCGGTGATGCCGAACGCCGCTGCAATTTTCTCGCGTGTCGCTTTACGAGGCTTGGACACCGCTTCCTGTTGAGCAAACGCCGGTTGCGAAATGCCCATGCGGTTGGCGACTTCTTCTTGCGTCAGGTTTAGATATTCGCGCCAGGCCCGAATCGGTGTCGCCCCGTCGACCATGCGGCTAACCACCTCATGGGGGATCAGATCAGGTTTTACTTTCTGTGCAACGTATTGCGCATAGGGAATGACCACGAAGGCCGGTTTGCCCTCGGCGTCGTTGATTATTTGGATGTCAGTAGGTGCGTTCATCGCGTTTTTTGACCTCTTGAATACTGACCACTTTGATTGCGCCGTCCCAGTCGAACATGACCCGATAATTGCCGACTCGCAGTCGGTAAGCGTATTCATGTCCAACCAATGATTTGACGTTGCCGACATCAGGCATGTCAGCGAGCGCCGTGATGGCATCACGAACCTGTCCTTGATGAACGCAGTGCAATTTCAGTAGTTGCTTAACGGCCTTTCGAGTCCAGTGGATGCTGTTCATGGAAGAATATAAGTCTTTTATAAGATTGGCGAATCTTTACTTATATTTTTCGGTTGGCCAACTGGAAACAGATGTCAGCGTATTGCGTGAGAACCCCTCAGATAAAGGCATTCACGCAATACGTGTAGGCAGGCACGGTATCTATTGTAGGAAGAGGAGATTGACGCGATGAAAGCAGAGAGCGAGTCCCGCTTTCATCGGAGTACTTAAGACTATTCCTGCCCAATCGACTCCAAAAACTCCGACCGCTCATCACTCATCCGCGCCACGCAGTCATTCTGCGCAATCGTAAACGCCTTGCTCCCCGCCGTCGCCGGGAACGCCTCCACCGCGCAATCCGCGTCCCGCGTCTTCAGCCACTGCTGCTGTGCGGTTTTGAGTTTGGCGGTGATATCCGCCAGTTGCGTGGCGTTTTTGCCGTAGGCGGTCTGCATGCGTTCGGTCAGGCTGGCGTAGTTGTCCTTGAGCAGGTCTTCGGCGGTCGTGCGGCTGTAGGTCGAGCATTCCAGGGTCTGGACGTCGTTTTCGACGGCGTCGCAGGGGTTGTTGTCGGATTCTTCGGCGGCGTGTACGCCGGTCGCAATCAAAGCCAAAGCCAGGAAGATCGATTTCATTGTTGTCGCCGCTCTAATCCAGTGGTGTTTCCAAGATGCCGGAGATTCTGGCTCAAGCTTGCGGGCTTGAACAGGTAGCTGATCGGAGCGTCTGGCGACCCTTTGTCGCGGATTGACGCTTTCGGCAATTCCCCTGTCGTTTTTGCACCCGGTCGCCCCGGCACCGAGGCATATGCTGGCCCCAAAGCGCCGGCAGACGATTCGGCGCATGAATCGCCAATAAGGGGACGCCTGATGAGCCCAGCCGAATTACACGCCGACAGCATCGTTATCGACGGTCTGATCATTGCCAAATGGAACCGCGAGCTGTTTGAAGACATGCGCAAGGGCGGTCTGACGGCGGCCAACTGCACTGTGTCGGTGTGGGAAGGCTTTCAGGCGACCGTGAACAACATCGCTGCCAGCCAGAAGCTGATCCGCGACAACAGCGACCTGGTGATGCCGGTGCGCACCACCGCCGACATCCGCAAAGCCAAGGAGCAGGGCAAAACCGGCATCCTCTTCGGCTTCCAGAATGCCCACGCCTTTGAAGACCAGATCGGCTATGTCGAGGTGTTCAAGCAGCTCGGCGTCGGCATCGTGCAGATGTGCTACAACACCCAGAATCTGGTCGGCACCGGTTGCTACGAGCGTGACGGTGGCCTCTCGGGTTTCGGTCGCGAGATCGTCGCCGAGATGAACCGCGTCGGCGTCATGTGCGACCTGTCTCACGTTGGTTCCAAGACTTCTGAAGAAGTCATCCTCGAATCGAAAAAACCGGTGTGCTATTCCCACTGCCTGCCGTCGGGCCTGAAAGAGCACCCGCGCAACAAGTCCGATGAAGAATTGAAGTTCATTGCCGACCACGGCGGTTTTGTCGGCGTGACCATGTTCGCGCCGTTCCTCGCCAAGGGCATCGATTCGACCATCGACGACTACGCCGAAGCGATCGAATATGTGATGAACATCGTCGGCGAAGACGCCATCGGTATCGGCACCGACTTCACCCAGGGTCACGGGCAGGACTTCTTCGAATACCTGACCCACGACAAGGGCTACGCCCGTCGTCTGACCAGCTTCGGCAAGATCATCAACCCGCTGGGCATTCGCACCGTCGGCGAGTTCCCCAACCTGACCGAAACCCTGCTCAAGCGCGGCCATCCCGAGCGCGTGGTGCGCAAGATCATGGGCGAAAACTGGGTCAACGTCCTCAAGGATGTCTGGGGCGAATAAGCCACCGCACTTCTGAATCCTTTCCCCCGGCCGTCCGCGCCGGGGGCAACACACAAAATTTTCTGGAGTTAAGTTTCCATGGCCAAGATCGCCCCGCAATTGCCAATCGAAGTCGACAGCGAGACCGGTGTCTGGACCTCCGACGCCCTGCCGATGCTCTACGTGCCGCGTCACTTCTTCGTCAACAACCACATGGGCATCGAAGAGGTTTTGGGCGCTGAGGCCTACGCAGAAATCCTCTACAAGGCCGGCTACAAATCTGCTTGGCACTGGTGCGAAAAAGAAGCCGAATGCCACGGCCTGGAAGGCGTCGCGGTGTTCGAGCACTACATGAAACGCCTGTCGCAACGCGGCTGGGGCCTGTTCAAGATCCAGGACATCGACCTCGACAAAGGCACCGCCAGCGTCAAGCTCGAACACTCGGCATTCGTCTATGTGTACGGCAAGGTCGGGCGCAAGGTCGACTACATGTTCACCGGTTGGTTTGCCGGGGCCATGGATCAGATCCTTGAAGCGCGTGGCAGCAAGATTCGCACCGTTGCCGAGCAAGTCTACGGTGGCTCCGAAGAAGGCCACGACGACGGCCTGTTCACCGTCAAGCCGTTGTAAGTCGAGGAACCCGCCATGGCTTTCGAAGCAATGTTCCAGCCGATCCAGATCGGCAAACTGACCATCCGCAACCGCGTGCTCAGCACCGCACACGCCGAGGTCTACGCGACTGACGGTGGCATGACCACCGACCGCTACGTCAAGTATTACGAAGAGAAAGCCAAGGGCGGCATCGGCCTGGCGATCTGTGGCGGCTCCTCCGTGGTCGCCATCGACAGCCCGCAGGAATGGTGGAGCTCGGTCAACCTGTCGACCGACCGGATCATCCCGCACTTCCAGAATCTGGCCGACGCCATGCACAAGCATGGCGCCAAGATCATGATTCAGATTACCCACATGGGCCGGCGCTCGCGCTGGGACGGCTTCAACTGGCCGACCCTGATGTCGCCGTCGGGGATCCGTGAGCCGGTACACCGCGCCACCTGCAAAACCATCGAGCCGGAAGAAATCTGGCGGGTCATCGGCAACTACGCCCAGGCCGCGCGCCGGGCCAAGGCCGGTGGTCTTGACGGCGTTGAACTGTCGGCGGTGCACCAGCACATGATCGACCAGTTCTGGAGCCCGCGCGTCAACAAGCGTACCGACGAATGGGGCGGCACCTTCGAAGGCCGGATGAAGTTCGGTCTGGAAGTGCTGAAAGCCGTGCGCGCCGAGGTCGGTGACGATTTTTGCGTGGGCATGCGTCTGTGCGGTGACGAGTTCCACCCGGACGGCTTGTCCCACGAGGACATGAAGCAGATCGCCAAGTATTACGACGACACCGGCATGCTCGACTTCATCGGCGTCGTCGGCTCGGGTTGTGACACCCACAACACCCTGGCCAACGTGATTCCGAACATGAGTTATCCACCGGAGCCGTTTCTGCATCTGGCCGCCGGGATCAAGGAAGTGGTCAAGGTGCCGGTGCTGCACGCACAGAACATCAAGGACCCGAACCAGGCTACGCGGATTCTTGAAGGCGGTTACGTCGACATGGTCGGCATGACCCGCGCGCACATCGCTGACCCGCACCTGATCGCCAAGATCAAGATGGGCCAGATCGACCAGATCAAACAGTGCGTCGGCGCCAACTATTGCATCGACCGTCAGTACCAAGGTCTGGACGTGCTGTGCATCCAGAACGCCGCGACTTCCCGTGAATACATGGGCGTGCCGCACATCATCGAGAAATCCACCGGGCCGAAACGCAAAGTGGTCATCGTCGGTGCCGGCCCGGCCGGCATGGAAGCCGCACGCGTTGCCGCCGAGCGTGGCCACGACGTGACCCTGTTCGAGAAGAAAGAATTCATCGGTGGGCAAATCACCACCGCCTCGAAAGCGCCGCAGCGCGACCAGATCGCCGGCATCACCCGCTGGTTCCAGCTGGAGCTGGCGCGGCTGAAAGTCGATCTGCGCCTGGGCACGGCGGCTGATGCCGACACCATCATGGACTTGCGTCCGGACGTAGTGGTGCTGGCGGTCGGCGGGCATCCGTATCTGGAACAGAACGAACACTGGGGCGCTGCCGAAGGGCTGGTGGTCAGCAGCTGGGACGTGCTCGACGGTAAGGTTGCGCCGGGCAAGAACGTGCTGGTCTACGACACCATTTGCGAGTTCACCGGGATGTCGGTCGCAGACTTCCTCGCCGACAAGGGCAGCCAGGTCGAGATCGTCACCGACGACATCAAACCGGGCGTGGCCATCGGCGGTACGTCGTTCCCGACCTACTACCGCAGCATGTACCCGAAAGAAGTGATCATGACCGGCGACATGATGCTGGAAAAGGTCTACCGCGAAGGCGACAAGCTGGTCGCGGTACTGGAGAACGAATACACCGGCGCCAAAGAGGAACGGGTGGTCGACCAGGTGGTGGTGGAGAACGGCGTGCGTCCGGATGAGGAAATCTACTACGCGCTCAAAGAGGGTTCGCGCAACAAGGGCCAGATCGACGTCGAAGCGTTGTTCGCGATCCAGCCGCAACCATCGCTGAGCGAGACGGGCGACGGCTACTTGCTGTTCCGCATCGGCGACTGCGTGGCGCAGCGCAACACCCACGCCGCCATTTATGACGCCCTGCGGCTCTGCAAGGATTTCTAAGGGCTAGTGAACCGATCGTTCCCACGCTCTGCGTGGGAATGCCGCAATGGACGCTCTGCGTCCGCTTGGGACGCGGAGCGTCCCGGGATGCATCCCCACGCAGAGCGTGGGAACGATCATTGAACGCCGTGTTTCTCCAGGTTGTACTGGTGGGAGCTTCACCATGTTGAACACCCTTCTTCCAATCCTGTTGTTTGCCGCCCTGGGCCTTGGTGTCCTCGGCGCGTTGCGGCGGGTGGGCATGTGGCGTCGGGGCCGGGCCTCGAAGGTCGATCTGATCGGCGGCCTGTTCGCCATGCCCAAGCGTTACATGGTCGATTTGCACCATGTCGTCGCGCGGGACAAATACATCGCCAACACGCACGTGGCCACGGCCGGCGGTGCGGTGGCGTCGATTGTGCTGGCGCTGCTGGTGCACGGTTTCGGCCTGCATAACCGCATTCTCGGTTACGCCTTGCTGCTGATGACGGCGGTGATGTTCGTCGGCGCGATCTTCGTTTATCTGCGTCGGCGCAACCCGCCGGCGCGGCTGTCGAAAGGCCCGTGGATGCGCCTGCCGAAAAGCCTGTTGGCGTTCTCGGCGTCGTTCTTTCTGCTGACATTGCCGGTGGCTGGAATACTGCCGGAGAACTTCGGTGGCTGGGTGCTCGCGGGCATCCTCGGGATCGGCGTGCTGTGGGGCGTGTCGGAACTGTTCTTCGGCATGACCTGGGGCGGGCCGATGAAACACGCCTTCGCCGGTGCGTTGCATTTGGCTTGGCACCGTCGCGCTGAACGCTTTGGCGGCGGTCGTTCCACCGGTTTGAAACCGCTGGATCTGAACGATCCGAACGCACCACTGGGCGTGGAAAAACCCAAGGATTTCACCTGGAACCAGTTGCTCGGTTTTGACGCCTGCGTGCAGTGCGGCAAGTGCGAAGCTGCATGCCCGGCCTTCGCCGCCGGCCAGCCGCTGAACCCGAAAAAACTGATTCAGGATATGGTCGTCGGCCTCGCTGGCGGCACCGATGCGAAGTTCGCCGGCAGTCCTTATCCTGGCAAACTCATCGGCGAACACTCAGGCAATCCGCATCAACCAATCGTCAACGGTCTGGTCGACGCCGAAACCCTCTGGTCGTGCACCACCTGCCGCGCCTGCGTCGAGGAATGCCCGATGATGATCGAGCACGTCGATGCCATCGTCGACATGCGCCGTCACCTGACCCTGGAAAGAGGCGCGACCCCGAACAAGGGCGCCGAAGTCCTCGAAAACCTCATCGCCACCGACAACCCCGGCGGTTTCGCCCCGGGCGGGCGAATGAACTGGGCGGCGGATTTGAATCTCAATCTGCTCAGCGAAAAGAAATCCACCGACGTGCTGTTCTGGGTCGGCGACGGTGCGTTCGACATGCGCAACCAGCGCACCCTGCGCGCCTTCGTCAAAGTGCTGAAAGCGGCGAAAATCGACTTCGCCGTGCTTGGTCTGGAAGAGCGTGACAGCGGCGACGTAGCGCGCCGTTTGGGCGACGAAGCAACCTTCCAGTTGCTCGCCAAACGCAACATCCAGACCCTGGGCAAATACAGCTTCAACCGCATCGTCACCTGCGATCCGCACAGTTTCCATGTGCTGAAAAACGAGTACGGCGCGTTCGACGGTAGCTACCTGGTGCAGCACCACAGCACCTACATGGCCGAAATTATCCAGGCCGGCGCGCTCAATCTCGGTCAGCACAAAGGCAACAGCGTGACCTATCACGATCCGTGCTACCTCGGTCGCTACAACGGCGAGTACGAAGCGCCGCGAGAAGTACTGCGTGCGCTCGGTATCGAAGTCAAAGAGATGCAACGTTCCGGTTTCCGTTCGCGCTGCTGCGGTGGCGGTGGCGGGGCGCCGATCACTGACATTCCGGGCAAGCAGCGGATTCCCGACATGCGCATGGAAGACATCCGCGAGACCGGCGCCGAACTGGTAGCCGTGGGTTGTCCACAGTGCACGGCGATGCTCGAAGGCGTGGTCGAACCGCGTCCGCTGATCAAGGACATTGCCGAACTGGTCGCCGATGCGCTGCTCGAAGACGCCGCGCCAAGCAAGCCTGCGACCCCGGCCAAACGTGAACCAGCGGAGGCCCACTGATGAGCGACATTATCCGCCGCGACCCACGCGCCGAATGGATTGCGCGTAACCGCCTGCACCCGTTGCATGCGGCGATGCAACCGGCGCAACACAGCTGGATGGGGCCGAATGGCGTCATCCGCAAGAATCTGCACGGCATCGGTTTTATCGGCCCCAACGGCATCAAACGTATCGATCGCAGTGGTGCGCAACAGGGCGGGGCGGTCAAACGTTCGGCGACTGTTGAAGTGCAATTGCCGCTGCATCAAGTGCCGGCCCCGGCGTTCTATATCAGCGTGGTGCCGGACATGGTCGGTGGCCGCTTGAGCAGCCACGACCGTGACTTGCTCGGCCTTGCCCATCAACTCGCTGGCCAGGACGGCGCGGTGTTGGCGGTGGTCTTTGGCGAGCACAAGGAAAACGCTTTCGCCACTGCCGGGGTGGATCGCTTGCTGGTGCTCGAAGGTGAAGAATTCAGTGGTTATGCACCGGAGCAACGAGTACAGGGTCTGCGTGCTGTGGATAACCAGTTCAACCCGCGTCACTGGCTGCTGCCGGACAGTCGCAGCGGTGGCGGCGAAATCGGTCGACGCTTTGCGGCGGCACTCGGCGAGCGCCCGGCCACACGGGTCTGGCAGGTCAAGGATCAAGAGTGCATCGGCCGCGCTGGCGCTGGGCTGCAAGACCTTGCCCGGCCGGTTGCGCGGTTGATTCTGGCTGCCGCCGAATGCGCCGAGCCGGTCAGCGAAACCCGTCATGAAGCCTTGAAGGTGGAGTTATCCACAAGCGTCGCGCGCAGCCTGTCGCGGATCGAAGATCTCGGTGCGGTAGCAGTGGACCCGGCGGCGATTCCGATGGCCGAAGCGGAATTCATTTTCTCCGGCGGCAACGGCGTCAAGGACTGGCAGCTGTTCCACGCAACGGCGGCGGCGCTCGGAGCTACCGAAGGCGCCTCGCGGGTCGCGGTGGACGATGGCTTCATGGCGCGTGATCGTCAGGTCGGCGCGTCGGGCACTTGGGTCACCGCGCGGGTCTATGTGGCTGTGGGTATCTCCGGGGCGATCCAGCATCTGCAAGGTATTGGCGCTTGCGACAAGGTGGTGGCGATCAACCTTGACCCGGGATGCGACATGATCAAGCGTGCCGACCTCTCGGTGATCGGCGAAAGCGCGGAGATTCTGCAAGCGTTGATCGAAGCCGTTTCGGCTTACCGCAATGAATCCAAGCGCGATGCGGCCTAAGGAAACGCGATGAACATGAAAGTTATCAGTCTGGTTTCAATCGGCGCCCACCCGACTTCCGGCCGCCCGCGTCGCGCCGACCAGGACGCGCGCGCCGTGGAGCTGGGCCTGCAACTGGCTGGGGATAACCTGCAAGTGCTGCACGCCGGCGACGTGGCGGAACCGGCACTGCGCGCCTATCTGGGCATGGGCCTGGAGCAGATGCATGTGCTGGAGCAGCCCGCTGGCGCCGATGCCTTGCCAGCGTTGACCGCGTATCTGCGTGATGCCGGTGCGCAAGTGGTGCTGACCGGCAGCCAGGCGGAAACCGGTGAAGGTTCGGGGATGTTGCCGTTCCTGTTGGCCGAAGGGCTGGGCTGGCCGCTGGTGGTTGGGCTGGCGCAGGTCGAGTCGATCAGCGACGGCTCGGCGCTGGTGCTGCAAGCCTTGCCGCGTGGTCAGCGGCGACGGTTGAAGGTGAAGCTGCCCTTTCTGGCGACTGTGGATAACGCTGCGCCGAAACCTCGGCAGAGTGCTTACGGCCCGGCGCGGCGTGGGGTATTGGAGGCTGACGACGTCGAGGTTGTTGACGATGAACTCCTGTCTGTAGCCACCCTGCAACCGGCCAAACCAAGGCCTAAACGCCTGAAAGTGATCAAAGCCAAAAGCGGCGCCGACCGCATGAAAGCCGCGACCGCCAAAGCCAGTGGCGGCGGTGGGCAAGTGCTCAAAGGCGTCACCCCACAAGCCGGCGCCGAAGCCATCCTCAAACTGCTGATCGAAGAAGGCGTCGTCCGCTGACACCCGACACCCCCCAAATCTCTGTAGGAGCTGACGAGTGCAACGAGGCTGCGATCTTTTGATCTTTTTTTCAAATACCAAGATCAAAAGATCGCAGCCTCGTTGCACTCGTCAGCTCCTACAGGTTGGTGGGTTTGCCATAGGAATAATGTGAATGACCGTTGAGTTTCGACCTGCACTGCGCACGGATGCGCGCGACATTGCGCGTTTGTTTCAGATCTCTTCGGAGGGGGCCTCGGATTATATCTGGAGCCAATTGGCGGAGCCGGGTGAGGCATTGCTTGATGTCGGTGAGCGGCGCTATGCCCGCGACGACGTGGATTTCTCTTGGCAGAACTGCCTGATCGCCGAGGCTGCAGGTCAGGTAGTTGGCATGATGCACAGCTACGCCATGCGCGAAGATCCCGAGCCAACGCCGCCCACCGATCCGGTGCTGGCACCGTATGCCGATATGGAAGTGCCGGATTCGTTGTACATCTCCAGCCTGGCGCTGCATGAGGGCTGGCGCAATCTGGGCTTGGGCGTGCAGTTCCTCCAGCATGCCCAGGCGCGTGCTGAGCAACTGGCGCTCAAAGGCCTGAGCCTGATCGACTACGCCGCGAATACAGGGGCGCGGCGGTTCTATGAGCGGCATGGCTTCGGCATCGTCAAAATCTGCCAAGTGGTTCCGCATCCAATGATCCGGGTGACGGGCGAGGCCTATCTGATGCACCGAGCATGAACTCGGTTATCCACTGACGAGGGTTTACACACAATCCCTGTTGGTCAGTCTGTGGATAACGTGTTCGCCCTTCGCTGCAAGTCATGTCCGCCGTGGCTTGCAGGCCGCAGATCAAAAAACAACCAACCTAACTTACGGTTTTTACGGGATTTTTCTGCGGGATAACTGCGTAAGTTACCCCCGATCTCTGTTGGCGCTTCTGTGGATAAGATGTTCGCTAACCCATGAGAGCTATATAAAACGTGGCTTTCAGAGGGTTGATCAATAACTGATCAATTTGCGTTTTTTATCCGATGAATTGCCCGTAGAGCCTGATATTTCGCAGTCTTCAGGGCTTTTCCACAGCAGGCGCAAAGTTACCCCCGATCTCTGTTGGTGCTTCTGTGGATAAGGTGTTTGCCATCCGCTAAACGCCACGAACGGCGTGGCTTGCAGGCTGTTGATCAAAAAGTGATCAATGCGTTTTCAAAACAGTACTTCTGGATAAGTCACGGTTTTTCTTTGCAAATCAGTGGGATATTTTTCGAATCATCCACAGTTGTCCCCATTTGCTGTGGGTGGGTGTGTGGATAACTTGTTTGCGGAAGGCTGGGGGGCTTGGTGGGTATGGGGTGCGGGGTGGTTGATCAGAAATTGTGCAATCAAGGTTTAGGGATGTGGTGAATGTGAGATAGCTATCGCGAGCAGGCTCACTCCTACAGGGGAACGCATTCCACCTGTAGGAGCTGCCGAAGGCTGCGATCTTTTGATCTTGCTCAGCCCTGAACCGGGACACCTTTGAGGTAAGGCGCAGGCTCAGCCCCAAGGTTGTTCAGCAAGCGCTCGCTGTACCAATCCACGAAGTTGACCACACCAAACTCATAGGTCTTCGAATAAGGCCCAGGCTGATACGCCGTCGAGTTGATCCCGCGCTGATTCTCCTCAGCCAGACGCCGATCCTGATCATTGGTCGCATCCCACACCTGACGCATGCGCTCGACGTCGTAATCAACACCCTCAACCGCATCTTTGTGCACGATCCACTTGGTGGTGACCATGGTTTCCTGCGCGCTGATCGGCCACACCGTGAAGACGATGATGTGGTCGCCCATGCAGTGGTTCCACGAGTGCGGCAGGTGCAGGATGCGCATCGAACCGAGGTCCGGGTTCTTGATCCGGCCCATCAGTTTCGCGCAACCCTGTTTGCCGTCGAGGGTCATCGACACGGTGCCCTTGAGCAACGGCATGCGCACGATGCGGTTGCGCAGGCCGAAACTGGCGTGGGCATAAGGAATCTTCTCGGCCTCCCAGGCCGCGGCAGAGGCGGCGACGTGATCCTTGAACGCCTGATCGGCGCGCGGATCGGTGACGTCGTCCCATTCCAGCAGGGTTTTCAACAGTTCCGGGTGCGACGCGTTGCAGTGGTAACACTCGCGGTTGTTTTCCAGCACCAGTTTCCAGTTGGCCTTTTCCATCAAGGTGGTGGTGATCGCCACCTTGGTGTTCTCCATGTCGTACGGTTCCATGTAATGGTTCAGCGTCGACAGGAAGTCATCGATGGCTGGCGGGTTCTCGGCCAGGCTGATGAAGATGTAGCCGCCGGCGGTCTTCACGTTCACTGGTTTGAGGCCGTACTGCTTCATGTCGAAGTCGGCGCCCATTTCGGTGCCGGCGAACAGCAGGCGCCCGTCCAGCTCGTACGTCCACTGGTGGTAATGGCAGACCAGTTTGGCGACCTTGCCTTTTTCACTGGTGCACAGGCGCGAGCCGCGGTGGCGGCAGACGTTGTGAAACGCATGCACCACACCCTCGGCGCCACGAATGACGATGATCGGGTTTTTGCCGATCTGCAGTGTCAGGTAGTTGCCTTTCGCCGGGATCTCGCAGGTCATGCCGGCGATCAACCACTCTTTCTGGAAGATCTCCTGCATGTCGATATCGAAGAGTCGTTCATCGCTGTAAAACGGTTGTGGCAGCGAAAACGTCCGCTCGCGCTCCTGGAGCATTTGTGCGGTGGCCTTGCGTGCGGGTTCCAGCGGATCGCCCAGGCTGATTTTTGCGGTGACGTCCATCGATGTGATCCTCATGGCCATCTGCGTGGCCGGCGAAAAGTGGCTGATCAGGTGTGCTGCTAACGGTTGCTACGCAAGGTGTAAAGAAGCTGTCTTGGTGTTGGGGCGAGTGTGGGGCCGGCGCGGGGCGGAACCTTATCCATGGGCGACATGGTGCAATCTGTTCCCGACGCGCAACCCCCGGTGGTTGGGGGCTGGTCGCGATAAGTATGCCGATGTCGCGGATAGGTAAACGGGTGGTTCGCGCTATACGCAGAATCGCCGACATGAGGCCGACAGTCGGCCGTGGAGAACAGCATGTCCAACAGCTTCCTGAATCCGGTCACCACCCAGACCTGGGCCAATGGCCGACACATCGTCCGTTGCGTCAAAGTCATCCAGGAAACCTGGGACGTGCGCACCTTCTGTTTCATGGCCGACCAGCCGATTCTGTTCTTCTTCAAGCCCGGGCAGTTCGTGACCCTGGAGCTGGAAATCGAAGGCCAGCCGATCATGCGCTCGTACACCATTTCCAGTTCGCCGTCGGTGCCGTACAGCTTTTCGGTGACGATCAAACGGGTGCCGGGGGGCAAGGTTTCCAACTGGCTGCACGACACGCTGCATGAAGGGCAGGAATTGGCGGTGCACGGGCCGGTCGGGCTGTTCAATGCCATCGACTTCCCGAGCCCGAAAGTCCTCTATCTCAGCGGCGGCGTCGGTATCACGCCGTGCATGTCGATGGCGCGCTGGTTCTACGACACCAACGCCAACGTCGACATGACCTTTATCCACAGCGCGCGCTCGCCGAAAGACATCATTTACCACCGCGAGCTGGAGCACATGGCGTCGCGGATCGACAACTTCAGCCTGCACCTGATCTGCGAGAAGCATGGCTTGGGTGAGCCGTGGGCGGGATATCGCGGTTACCTGAACCACAAGATGCTGGAACTGATGGTGCCGGACTTCCTTGAACGCGAGGTGTTCTGCTGCGGCCCGACGCCGTATATGAACGCGGTCAAGCGCCTGCTGGAAGTGGCCGGGTATGACATGTCGCGTTATCACGAAGAATCCTTCGGTGCGACGCCACCAGAAGCGCGTGCCGATGCGGTGGAGCAAGCCGAACAGGCAGCGGATGCGCCGGAGATCGATGCGGCGGATCTGCATCAGGTCGAGTTCACCTCGTCCGGCAAGAGCATTCGTGTGGCCCCGGGTGAGACTGTGCATGCGGCGGCGGCCAAGCTTGGTTTGATGATTCCGAAAGCTTGCGGCATGGGCATTTGCGGGACGTGCAAGGTGCTCAAGCTGGGGGGCGAGGTGGAGATGGAGCACAACGGCGGGATTACCGAGGACGACGAGGCTGAGGGGTTCATCCTGTCGTGCTGCAGCGTGCCTAAAGGCGACGTCCGTATCGATTTCTAACGGAATCCCTGTGTAGGAGCTGCCGAAGGCTGCGATCTTTTGATCTTGTTTTTGAAGATCAAAAGATCGCAGCCTTCGGCAGCTCCTACATGGGTTGTGTTCAGTCGATGAACAGGTCGGGCATCAGGGTTGCGGTGCTGTCCGGTTCAAACCGGTAGTGATTGAACTCGGTCATGCCGTGCTCGCGCAAAATTTCTTCATCAATCAATAGCCGCCCGGTGATCTGCCGTTCGCGGCTATCCAGAATCACGTACGCCGCATCCGCCATGATCGCTGGCGTTCGCGCCTGCTTGAACGACTCCCGATTTCCCAACTGAAACTCGATCGCCGCTGTAGCAATCATCGTCTGCGGCCACAGGGAATTGACGCTGATGCCGTAACCGGCAAACTCCTCACTCATCCCCAGCGTCAGCATGCTCATGCCGTACTTGGTCACGGTGTAAGGGCTGAACTGTGCAAACCACTTGCTCGCCAGATTCAGCGGTGGCGACAGGTTGAGAATGTGCCCGGCGGATTTTTTCAGATAGGGCAGGGCGGCCTGGCTGCACAGCAGCACCGCGCGGGTGTTGATCTGGTGCATCAGGTCGAAACGTTTCAGTTCGACGTGTTGCACACCGGTCAACTTGATCGCCCCGGCGTTGTTCACCAGCGCATCGATCGCGCCGAAATGTTCGTTGGCCTGGGCCAATGCCCGGCGCACGCCGTCCTCATCACGCACATCCACCTGCAACGCCAACGCCTTGCCACCCGCCGCCTGGACTTCGGCGGCGACGCTGTGGATGGTGCCGGGCAATTTGGCGTGGGGTTCGGCGCTCTTCGCCGCAATCACGATATTGGCCCCGTCCCTCGCGGCACGCAGCGCAATCTCACGGCCAATGCCACGGCTGGCGCCGGTGATGAACAGGGTTTTGCCTTGTAACGACATGCCGATGCTCCTGCTTATTGTTATGTGAGCGAAGGGCTCGACAGACAATGTAGACCAAGGGCAACGCAATTTTGCTCGTTCCCACGCTCCGCGTGGGAACGATCAATACCAGTACTGAACCTCAATTAGCCCCGGCATTCCCGCGTAGTCCCTGGCACTCGAATAACGCCAATGCTCCGGCAAATCCACATACCCGCGTTTCACCGGATTGTCGTGGATGTATTCAAGCTTCTGGCGCATGACCAATTCGCTATAAACCATCTCTGCGTGGGAGCCTTCCTGCCACAACTGGTAAACCCGATCCTGCTTATGCGCGCGTTTGCTAAAGCGCAGGCGTTGCAGAGCTTTGTCGGCACCTTTGCTTTGCAGATCATCGATGATTTGACGCGCGGTGAAAGATTTGAATTGGCTGAGGCATTTACTCAGGTTGGGCGCCTGAGCGACGAAGTGAAGATGGTTTTCCAGAATCACGTAGCCGTACAGCTTCAAGTCATGGTGGGTCTGTTGATAACGCCAGCAGTTGAGCAGGTGGTCGACGATGTAGGGGCGGATGAACAGCGGTAACCATTCCATGATCGTGCAAGTCAGGAAATGCGGTTTGTCGGTTTCAGTAATGGTGTAGCGGCTGCGGCCCATGGGATTCTTCCTTGAATTTTGCGGTGCGACGGGAGTGGAACGCGGAGCGTCCCGGGAGGCGTTACCACGCAGAGCGTGGGAACGATCAGGGTGAGGCGGGCGAAGTGATCGCGCTAGCAGAGAAGTCTGAAGTGCCGGTGGGAA
>NZ_AKJD01000106.1 GCF_000282515.1 Pseudomonas sp. GM80 | reverse complement strand
CGATCTTTTGATCTTGAAAACAGAATCAAAAGATCGCAGCCTGCGGCAGCGCCTACATTATCGGTGCTCAGAGGCTGGCGGCGCGTTGCATGGCTTCGCGGTTGAACGGCTGATCCTTGAGCACCTGCGCGATAAACGCATCACTGATCAGACGCACATGCTCCATCTGGCCTCCAGACGGATTGACCAGACCACGCCAGGCGCTGGAATGGTTGTTCACCGCGTACACACCCAACACTTCCTTGCCGTGGCTGAGGCTGAATACCACCGTGCTGTCCCAACTGACCGGCACCGGCACAATGAACATCGTCAAGGCGCTCAAAAACATCTGTGGCTGCAAGCCGCCGATGTCGCTGTTGGCGATCACCAGCACGTTGTAACCGTCCTCGCTGCGTCCAGCCTTGACCTCGTCGAAGGTGCCGCGATGGCGCAATTCGTCGCGCAGCATCCAGCTCGGCAGCCCGATGACGTTGACGCTGATCGCCGGCAAGCGTTCGCTGTAATCGACCTCCGGTGTCTTCAGACTGTGGGTGGTCTGACAGCCGCCCAGCAGCAAGAGCATTCCGAGTAACAGAGCATGAATACGCATTAGAGTTTTCCTGACAGCATGGCTTTATAAACAGAGGCGCTGGGGCCGTTTTCTTCGCGGATGAACGGCGTCGCGGTGTACAGGTTCGGCATGTCCAGACGCTGCAGGCCTGGCACTTGCGGGTACTTGGCGCGCACCAGCGCCGCGTCGCGCTCAAGGTGATCGCTGTGCAAAAACAGGCACGTCATGTCGCGACCAAGCAAACAGCCAGCGCGGAAATCACCGATGTAATAGGCTTTGCCGGCGTCCAGTTGCAGGCCAATGGTGAAGTCTTCACGGCTCCACGACAGCGACTGGCCGCGATCAAAACGCACGTTATAGATTTCGTAGCGTCCGGGTTTCAGCGGCATGACAAACAGCGTGCCGATCCCGTGACCGGTCTCGCGCACGTCGCGCTCGGTGCGGGCATAAAACTCGTTGTGCAACCGCGCCGTGGCGAAGTCATCGCTGCCACGTTTGCGGATCATCAGCATCTGGTCATGAGCGCCGAATTTGGCCTTCGGCCAGATACCGACCACGCCCACCAGATAAGCCACGCCGGAATCGGCGGTCGGGCTGAGTTCGTCATCAATCTGGGTCGGGGACAGGCTGTAGCAGCCGCTCAAGCCGAGCAGCACGGTCAGGACAGCAAAAAAACGCATCATCAGCGGAAAAACTCTCGCGGGTAAACAAATCAGACACGCACGAAAGAGTTCTTCAGATCGCCCCTTCCATGGATTGGCGGCGAAGGATACGCAAAATGATGGCATATTGCCAGAATTCGGGCGCCATTGCTTTGGCGCACGAATACCAGAGGGATGTTCAGAGCACTGGCAGGGTCTTGTCTTTGATTACCTTGGTCGGGCCATTGACCTTGACGCTGGCGATGCCTTTATCGCAGGCAGCGTCCGAGGAATAAGCCTCGCTGCTGCCAATGATCTGGTGATTGGCGGCTTTGAGATTGAAGTACGGATGCCCGTCCTTGGTCGACTTCTTCTCGTAGCGTTCATCCAGCGGGCTGTTGCTCTGCACTGACGCAATGCCGCCATCGGCCGCCGCGCGGGTGGTGTACAGCTCGCTGGTCAGAATCGTTTCGGCATTCGCCGCTTTCAGCACGAACCGGAACTGGCCGTTGCTGCTTTTACTCAATTCATACCATCCGGACATGCTCGTTTCTCCTGGGCGATTGAGGGATTTCGCGCTTCAGAGTAAAGACCAGCCAAGCGAATCTGTCGCCTATACCGGCTCCATCGCGGGCAAGCCCGCTCCCACAGGGTACGAGGCACACACGATACCTGTGGGAGCTGGCTTGCCAGCGATAGGATCAACCCGGTCTGGACTATTTCACCTGCGCCCGCACCACCGACAATGCCGGCACACTAACCCGCCGCTGGCTCAGATAGCGCATGCAACTCACGCGCAGGAACGAGGCAAAATTCACCACTTCACCGCGATAATCCATCACCTCTTCATACAGCTTGGCGATCAATTGGTTGGTGCTCATGCCGTCGACCTCGGCAATCTCGCTGAGGATGTCCCAGAACTGATTTTCCAGGCGCAATGTCGTCACTACGCCGCAGATGCGCAGCGAGCGCGAGCGTGACTCGTAGAGAATCGGGTCAGCCTTGACGTAGAGCTCGCACATGGGCGAAACCTCGTTTACAGGGTGATTTTCGTGCCGAGCAAGCCAAGGAAACCGGCCAGCCAGTTCGGATGCGCCGGCCATGCCGGGGCTGTCGCCAGATTGCCTTGAACGTGGCCATCCGTCACTGCGATGTCGATGTACGTACCGCCCGCCAGTCGCACTTCCGGGGCGCAGGCCGGATAGGCGCTACACTCGCGTCCTTCGAGCACACCCGCTGCGGCCAGCAGTTGTGCGCCGTGGCAAACGGCGGCGATCGGTTTGCCGGCCTTGTCGAAGGCGCGCACCAGGTCGAGGACTGTGTCGTTGAGGCGCAGGTATTCCGGCGCACGGCCGCCGGGGATCAACAGCGCGTCATAGTCGGCCTCGCGGGCCTTGGCGAAGTCGAAGTTGAGGGCGAACAGGTGACCGGGTTTTTCACTGTAGGTCTGGTCGCCTTCAAAGTCATGGATCGCGGTGCGCACGGTGCTGCCAGCCGCTTTGTCCGGGCACACGGCGTGGACGGTATGCCCGACCATTTGCAGGGCCTGGAACGGCACCATCACTTCGTAGTCTTCGACGTAATCGCCAACCAGCATCAGGATTTTTTTCGCGGCCATGGGGAGGACTCCTCTGGGAAATGCTTGGGAGTATTGAAGGTAGACCTATTCGACAGTGACGGGTAACAACGGGCTACTACGTGGCGGGGATTACCCGCAACTGTACGGATAAGTAAGTGCCTAGCTGTAACAGCCACAAGCCCCCGGTTTATGGCTTGATGGAGGTCACTCTCAACCCCTACGATTCTGGTCCCCATCATGTCCTCGCGCGAAAATACCGGCATGGCCCTCGGCCTGCTCGGCGTGGTGATTTTCAGCCTCACCCTGCCCTTCACCCGCATCGTGGTGCAGGAACTGCATCCGCTGCTCAACGGTTTGGGACGCGCGTTGTTCGCGGCGATTCCGGCGGCGTTGCTGTTGTTGTGGCGTCGTGAGAAGTGGCCGACGTGGCAACAGGTCAAAGGCCTGAGCCTGGTGATCGCCGGGGTGATTCTCGGGTTCCCGGTGTTGTCGGCGTGGGCGATGCAAACGCTGCCGGCGTCCCACGGCGCATTGGTCAATGGCTTGCAACCGCTGTGCGTGGCGCTGTACGCGGCATGGCTGTCCCACGAGCGGCCGTCAAAAGCCTTCTGGGCCTGCGCGGCATTGGGCAGTGCGTTGGTGCTCGGTTACGCGCTGTATAGCGGCGCGGGCAGCATTCAGGCCGGGGATTTGTTGATGCTCGGGGCGATTGCGGTCGGCGGCCTGGGTTACGCCGAAGGTGGCCGGTTGGCCAAGGAAATGGGCGGCTGGCAGGTGATCTGCTGGGCGCTGGTGCTGTCGACGCCGCTATTGATCGGGCCGGTTTTGTACTTGGCATTGCAGCATCAAGGCGCGGTCTCGACCAAAGCCTGGTGGGCGTTTGGCTACGTCGCCCTGTTCTCGCAGTTTCTCGGGTTCTTTGCCTGGTATGCCGGACTGGCCATGGGCGGGATTGCTCGAGTCAGTCAGATCCAGTTGCTGCAGATCTTCTTCACCATCGCGTTCTCGGCGCTGTTCTTTGGTGAGCACGTCGAGCCGATTACCTGGGTGTTTGCCTGCGGGGTGATTGCGACCGTGATGCTCGGCCGTAAAACCGCCGTGCAACCGGCCCGCATAGCCACCGTATGAACGGTTGAACGGTTGAACGGTTGATCGGTTGATCGGTTGATCGGTTGATCGGTTGGACGGTTGGACGGTTGGACGGTTGGACGGTTGGACGGTTGGACGGTCGATTATGTAGGAGCTGCCGAAGG
>NZ_AKJD01000105.1 GCF_000282515.1 Pseudomonas sp. GM80 | reverse complement strand
AATTGGATATGGAATGCGTTCTCCTGTAGGAGCTGCGGCACGCTGCGATCTTTTGATGTTGATCCTGAAGATCAAAAGATCGCAGCCTCGTTTCACTCGACAGCTCCTGCTCGCGAAGGCGTCGGCGAACGTTACGCTCAGCGTAATGATTCACCACCGTGCTTGATTGATGCCCCCACCCCACGCGCCTACCTTAGCTCCACGACAGCGAACCCCGTGGAGTGAGCATGACAACAACAATTCCCCCCGACTCGCGCTGGACGCGGCGGCGCGATGAGAAGCAGCGCCGCCTCGACAAGGTGCGCGGGCTGGCCGACGGTGTGGTGTTGCCCACCGACAAGATCGTCGCCGCGCTCGAAGCGCTGATTCATCCCGGCGACCGTGTGGTACTCGAGGGCAACAACCAGAAGCAAGCGGATTTCCTTTCGCGCTCGCTGGCCAAAGCCGACCCGGAAAAGCTCCACGACCTGCACATGATCATGCCCAGCGTCGGTCGCTCCGAGCATCTCGACCTGTTCGAACGCGGCATCGCCCGCAAGCTTGATTTCTCCTTCGCCGGCACTCAGAGCCTGCGCATCAGCCAGTTGCTCGAAGACGGCTTGTTGGAAGTCGGCGCGATTCACACCTACATCGAACTCTACGCCCGGCTGGTGGTGGATCTGATCCCCAACGTCGTGCTCTCCGCCGGGTTCATGGCCGACCGCGCCGGCAACATTTACACCGGCCCGAGCACCGAAGACACCCCGGCACTGATTGAGCCGGCCGCGTTCAGCGACGGCATCGTCATCGTCCAGGTCAACCAATTGGTCGACGACGTCAGCGAACTCCCTCGCGTGGATATCCCCGCGTCATGGGTCGATTTCGTCGTGGTGGCCGACAAGCCGTTCTACATCGAACCGCTGTTCACCCGCGACCCACGCCACATCAAACCTGTGCATGTGTTGATGGCGATGATGGCGATTCGCGGGATCTACGAAAAACACAACGTGCAGTCGCTCAACCACGGCATCGGTTTCAACACCGCCGCCATCGAATTGATCCTGCCGACCTACGGCGAATCCCTCGGCCTTAAAGGCAAGATCTGCCGCAACTGGACGCTCAATCCGCACCCAACATTGATCCCGGCGATTGAGAGTGGCTGGGTCGAAAGCGTGCATTGCTTCGGCACCGAACTGGGCATGGAAAACTACATCGCCGCGCGCCCGGACGTGTTCTTCACCGGTCGCGATGGCTCGCTGCGTTCCAACCGGATGTTCTGCCAACTCGCCGGACAATACGCGGTGGATCTGTTTATCGGCGCGACGTTGCAGGTCGATGGCGATGGCCATTCCTCAACCGTCACCCGTGGCCGCCTCGCCGGTTTCGGCGGTGCGCCGAACATGGGCCATGACCCGCGCGGTCGGCGTCACGGCACCCCGGCGTGGCTGGACATGCGTCACGACGACTCGCAGCAGCCGATGCTCGAACGCGGCAAAAAACTCGTGGTGCAAATGGTCGAGACCTTCCAGGAGGGCGGCAAACCGACCTTCGTCGAAACCCTCGACGCGGTCGAAGTGGCGAAGAAAAGCGGCATGCCGCTGGCGCCGATCATGATCTACGGTGATGACGTCACCCACCTGCTCACCGAAGAAGGCATCGCCTACCTGTACAAGGCGCGCTCGCTGGAAGAGCGCCAGGCGATGATCGCCGCCGTCGCGGGTGTCACCGCCATCGGTCTGCGCCACAACCCGAAAGACACCGAACGCATGCGCCGCGAAGGCCTGATCGCCTTGCCCGAAGACCTCGGCATCCGCCGCACCGACGCCACCCGCGAATTGCTCGCGGCGAAAAGCGTGGCCGATCTGGTCGAGTGGTCCGGCGGCTTGTACAACCCGCCCGCCAAATTCAGGAGCTGGTAATGCACGCATTTAACCTGCAAGCGAAACCGCTGTCCCTGGCTGATCGATTGGCCGATCTGGCGGTGGACGCGTTGATCGACGAAGCCGATCTGTCGCCGAAACCGGCACTGGTCGACCGTCGCGGCAATGGCGCGCACACAGATTTGCACCTGGGCCTGATGCACGCTTCGGCGCTGTCGTTGTGGCCGGCGTTCAAGGAGATGGCTGAAGCGGCGGGCGCAATCGGCGAAGTTGATTCAACGTTGCGCGAAGCGATTGGCCGCATCGGTCGTGAAGGCGAGCAAGCCATGCTCACGACCACCAATGGTGTGAACACGCATCGCGGGGCGATCTGGGCCTTGGGATTATTGGTGACCGCCGCTGCGCTGGAGCCGCAATCCTCTAGTGCCAACGCAGTCTCACTGCGCGCTGCACGTTTGGCCTTGCTGGACGATCGCCACGCACCAAAACCCTTGAGCCATGGCGCGCAAGTCGCCCTGCGTTACGGCGCTCGCGGTGCTCGGGAAGAAGCACAACTCGGCTTCCCCTCGGTGCTGCAACGCGGCCTGCCACAACTCAAGCGCAGCCGCGCCAATGGCCACGGCGAACAGAACGCCCGGCTCGACGCTTTGCTCGCGATCATGACCAATCTGGCCGACACCTGCGTGCTCTACCGCGCCGGTGAAGAGGGTTTGCACGCCATGCAGTCCGGCGCGCAAGCGGTGCTCGACGCCGGTGGCAGCGCCAGCCTCAGCGGTCGCCGCCGGCTGCACGAACTGGACCAACAACTCATCGCATTGAATGCCTCGCCCGGTGGCGCCGCCGACTTGCTCGCCGCCACGCTGCTGCTCGACCGTATCGAGCGCGACGGCATCTCTCAGGGAGCGTTTTGATGGAAACCCTATCGTTTGAATTCCCCGCCGGGCAGCCGCCACGCGGTCGCGCGCTGGTCGGTTGTGTCGGCTCGGGTGATCTGGAAGTGCTGATCGAACCGGGCCTGGCCGGCAAGCTGACGATCAATGTGCAGACCTCGGTCAACGGCGCGCAATTGCGTTGGCAGCATCTGTTTGCGCGGATGTTCGACGGCACCACACCGCCAGCAATGGCCATCGATATCCACGACTTCGGCGCGACGCCGGGCGTGGTGCGCTTGCGACTGGAACAAGGTTTCGAGGAGATCGGCCATGACTGACAGCGCCGCGTTGCTCAACAAACACAGCTTCGTCGAACTCGGCGCGCGACAACGGGCCAAGGCCTTGCTCGATGCTGGCAGCTTTCGTGAGTTGCTTGATCCGTTTCAACGGGTGATGTCGCCGTGGCTTGAACGTCAGGGCGTGGTGCCGCAGGCCGATGACGGGGTGGTGATCGCCAAGGGCAGCCTCGACGGTTTGCCCGTAGTCATTGCCGCGATTGAAGGCGCGTTTCAGGGCGGCAGCCTTGGCGAAGTCGGCGGGGCGAAGATTGCCGGCGCGCTGGAACTGGCGGCTGAAGACAACCGCAAAGGCATTCCGACCCGCGCTGTGCTGCTGCTGGAAACCGGTGGCGTGCGCTTGCAGGAAGCCAATCTCGGGCTGGCGGCGATTGCTGATATTCATGCGGCGATTGTCGATTTGCAGCAGTACCAACCGGTGGTCGGTGTGGTCGCGGGCAGCGTTGGGTGTTTCGGCGGTATGTCGATTGCGGCGGCGCTGTGCAGCTATTTGCTGGTGACTCAAGAAGCACGCCTTGGTTTGAACGGCCCGCAGGTCATCGAACAGGAAGCGGGGATCGAAGAATATGACTCTCGCGACCGGCCCTTCATCTGGAGCCTGACCGGTGGCGAGCAGAGGTTTGCCAGTGGTCTGGTGGATCGTTATGTCGCCGATGACGTGGCGAAGATTCGTCAGCAGGTCGGCGAATTGCTCCAGCAGGGTTTGCCAAAGCAGCCACGTAGCCAACGCGCCGAGTGGTTTCTGCAACGCCTCGGCAATCTGAACACTGACCCGCAAATCGAACCGTCGGTGGTTCGCGATCTGTATCAAGGAGAGCGCTCATGAGCGGTTATTCGCTGCGCGGTTTGAACTGGTTCAACGCCTTGAGCGCGGGCGCTACAAGCGTTGAAGGGCTGCCGCCATCGTTGAAGGTTGCCGACGGTGAGCTGGGGCGTTTTATCGCTGTGGTTGCTGATCCGGACAATCGTTTTCCTCGCGCTCGCAACGGTGAAGTCGGCTTGCTCGAAGGCTGGGGTCTGGCCAAGGTTGTGGATGACGCGATCACGGCTGACCGCGATAAAGCGCAGAAGCGCCCGATCATCGCCATCGTCGATGTGCCGAGCCAGGCTTATGGTCGGCGCGAAGAAGCGCTCGGCATTCATCAGGCGTTGGCCGGTGCGGCGGACAGTTATGCCCGTGCGCGTCTGGCCGGGCATCAGGTGATTGCGTTGTTGGTCGGTAAAGCGATGTCCGGGGCGTTTCTCGCTCATGGCTATCAGGCCAATCGTTTGATTGCGCTGCGTGATCCGGGTGTGATGGTGCACGCGATGGGCAAGGCATCGGCGGCCCGGGTGACCTTGCGCAGTGTTGAAGAACTGGAAGCGCTGGCCGCCAGTGTGCCGCCGATGGCTTATGACATCGACAGTTATGCGAGTCTCGGATTGCTCTGGGAAACCCTGTCGGTGCAGCAGATTGAACAGCCGACGGCGGAGGATCTGGCGCGGGTGAACGAGTGCCTGAAACAAGCCATCAGCGATATCTCCAGCACTGATCTGAGCAATCGTCTCGGCGCGAAAAATCGCGCTGCTTCCAGCAAAGTGCGCGAACTGTTGAGGGCGCAGTGGTGAACACGCCTCTGGCCCACGATCTGCTCTGGGGCATGACCCCGGCTCAGTTGCCGGCGGATGCGCCGTTGTGGGCCGTCGAGTCGCTGGCCGCCGGGCAACCTGTGGTCGTGCGGCGAGCGCTGAGCGATGAAGGTTTTGTCGCGGTCGGTGTGCGCGGTGTGTTGCGCGAGCAGCGGCTGGCAGCGTTTATGGCGGTCGATTCGATTGCCTGTCGGGTCAGCCCCGAAGCGCTGTGTCACGTCGACTGCGAGCGCGATCTGCCAGTGATGCACGCGCTCAAACAACTGCGGCCGATGCTCGACGATTGCGGTTGGGTCTGGGGTGTCAGCGGCAGTGTCGGGTTTGAATTGGCCAGCGGTTTTACCGCGATGCACGCGGCCAGCGATCTCGATCTGATTCTGCGTACACCGCAACTGATCACCCGTAATCAGGCACGCAAATTCGTCGCGATTTTCGATCAAGCCGTGTGCCGGGTCGATATGCAATTGCAGACGCCGCTAGGCGCTGTGGCCCTGCGTGAGTGGGCCAGTACTTCGGCGCGCGTGCTGCTGAAAAATGCTCATCAGGCCTGTCTGGTGATTGATCCGTGGAACCCGCAGGAGCAGGCAGCGTGAGCAGCTTGTTGGTATTCCCCGGTCAGGGTGCGCAGCAGGCAGGCATGCTTCAGCGCTTGCCTCGGGAAACGCTGATCGAGGCCAGTGATGTGCTTGGTGAAGATGTTTTGCTGCTCGATTCTGCCGAAGCATTGCGAACGACTAGAGCAGTTCAACTCTGTTTGCTGATCGCCGGAGTCGCAGCTTCACGGCAATTGTTGCAGGACGGACTCACGGCGGATTACGTCGCCGGCCTGTCCATCGGCGCTTACCCGGCAGCGGTGGTTGCGGGCGCATTGAGCTTCAGCGAGGCGTTACATCTGGTCAGCCTGCGCGGTGAGTTGATGCAACAAGCTTATCCACAGGGCTACGGCATGACCGCGATTATCGGCCTGCAATTATCCACAGTCGAAGCGCTGCTGGCGCAGGTGCACAGCGAAGATTCGCCGGTGTATCTGGCCAACATCAACGCCGACAATCAGGTGGTGATTGCCGGCAGTGACGAGGCCATGCAAGCCGTGGCCGAACTGGCGCGCAGTCGTGGCGCCGGTCTGGCAAAACGTCTGGCGGTGAGTGTGCCGTCGCACTGTCCGCTGTTGGAAAAACCGGCACAAACTCTCGGCGAAGCCTTCGCCAAGGTTGAACTGAAAACCCCGAAAATCGCTTACCTGAGCGGCAGTCGCGCACGCCCTGTGACCAAAGTAGAAGCGCTGCGTGACGACCTCGCCTTCAACATGTGTCGCGTAGTGGATTGGCGCGGCACCGTGCAAAGCGCTTATGAGCGCGGCGTGCGTTTACAGATCGAACTGCCGCCCGGTGCGGTGCTGACCGGGCTGGCGCGCCGGGTGTTCGAGCAAGGCACCGTCACAGCCTTCGACAGTGCGCGCCTCGACACCCTGCAAGCGCTATTGCGTGAGGAGGGTAGCCGCCAACTCTAAACCGCCGCGACTCAAGCTTCGAACAACAAAAACAACATTCGACGATGCACTTTGAGGACTACAACAATGATTATTTACGGTGTGGCGCTGCTCGCGATCTGTACGCTGGCAGGGGTGATCATGGGTGACATGCTCGGCGCGTTGTTGGGCGTCAAATCCAATGTCGGCGGGGTCGGCATCGCCATGATCCTGCTGATCTGCGCGCGGTTGTGGATGCAGAAACGCGGCGGCATGACCAAGGATTGCGAGATGGGCGTCGGCTTTTGGGGCGCGATGTACATTCCGGTGGTGGTGGCGATGGCCGCGCAACAGAACGTCGTCACCGCGCTGCACGGCGGCACGGTCGCAGTGCTGGCGGCGATTGGTTCGGTGGTGGTCTGCGGTTTTACGATTGCCCTGATCAGCCGCACTCACAAGGGCGAGCCACTGCCTGACGAGCCGGCGGAAATCTCCCCGGTCGGCACGCCAGTAGGAGGCCGCTGATATGTGGGATCTCATCGAGAAAGGTCTGGAACACAACGGCTTGGTCACTGCCTTCGCTTTTGTCGGCGTGATCATGTGGGTGTCGATGATTCTGTCCAAACGCCTGACGTTCGGACGCATTCACGGCTCGGCGATTGCCATCGTTATTGGTCTGGTATTGGCGTGGGTCGGCGGCACCATGACCGGCGGGCAGAAAGGCCTGGCGGACCTGACGTTGTTCTCCGGCATCGGCCTGATGGGCGGGGCGATGCTGCGTGATTTTGCGATTGTGGCCACGGCGTTTGAAGTGCAGGCGACCGAGGCGAAGAAGGCCGGGTTGATTGGTGTGATTGCGCTGCTGCTGGGCACGATTCTGCCGTTCATTGTTGGCGCGTGCATGGCCTGGGCGTTCGGATATCGCGATGCGGTGAGCATGACCACTATTGGCGCGGGCGCGGTGACTTACATTGTCGGGCCAGTGACGGGCGCGGCGATTGGCGCGACGTCGGATGTGATGGCGCTGTCGATTGCCACCGGGTTGATCAAGGCGATTCTGGTGATGGTCGGCACGCCGGTCGCGGCGCGCTGGATGGGCCTGGATAACCCGCGTTCGGCGATGGTGTTTGGTGGCTTGGCCGGGACTGTCAGCGGCGTTACAGCCGGGCTGGCGGCGACGGATCGGCGGTTGGTGCCTTATGGGGCGTTGACGGCGACGTTCCATACCGGGCTGGGGTGCTTGCTGGGGCCTTCGTTGTTGTTCTTCATTGTTCGCGGGATTGTGGGCTGAGCCTCTAACTGATCGTTCCCACGCTCTGCGTGGGAATGCAGCCCGGGACGCTCTGCGTCCCAAAGCGGACGCAGAGCGTCCATTGAGGCATTCCCACGCGGAGCATGGGAACGATCATGGGGTGATCTGCCGATTCGCATACATCCGGCACTCCGCCAGCAACGCCAGCAAATTCGGATCGCGCTCCTTGGCTTTCAAAAACACCACACCGATGTGCTGCTGCAACCGGTACTTCTCCTGCAACGGAATCAGCTTCACCCGGTTCTCATACACCGCCGCAATCCGCCCCGGCAGCAACGCATAACCCACTCCCGAACTGACCATGCTCAACAGCGTGAAGATGTCATTCACCTGCATCGCCACCTTCGGCTCGAACCCCGCCTGCTTGAACACCCGCACACCGTCCTGATGGGTCGCAAAACCTTGGGTCAGGGTAATGAAGGTTTCATCGCGCACCTCAGCCAGATCCACTTCACTGCGCTGGGCAAACTTTGAATCCGCCGGAGTGGCGAGGAAGATGTCGTCGGAAAACAGCGCAATCTGCTCACAGTCCGGGTCGTTGATGCTGTCGTCCAGCGACACCAGAATCGCGTCGACTTCCATGTTTTTCAGCTTGTAGAGCAGGTCGATGTTCGAGCCGAGGATCAGGTCGATGTTGAGTTCGCTGCGACGGATCTTCAGGCCCATGATCAGTTGCGGTACGGTTTTTACCGTCAGCGAATACAGCGAGCCGAGTTTGAAGCGTTCAGCGGAGAAACCCGCGGCTTCGCGGGTCAGGCGCACGCTTTCGACCACGTCGTTGATCAGCTTCTGCGCGCGTTCTTCCAGCACGTAAGCACTTTCCAGCGGCGTCAGGTTGCGGCCTTCGTGTTTGAACAGCGGGCAGCGCAGGGCGCTTTCCAGCGAATGAATGGCGCGGTGCACGCTGACGTTGCTGGTCTGCAGCTCGGCAGCAGCACGGGCGAGGTTGCCGGTGCGCATGAAAGCGAGGAACACCTCGAGTTTTTTCAGGGTCAATTCTTCGTCGATCAGCATGGCGCGGACTCTTTTTCGAATGTGTCGATTGTGCCTTGAAGATCAAAAGATCGCAGCCTTCGGCAGCTCCTACATTGGCATGCGTTGGAAGGTAGGAGCTGCCGAAGGCCGCGATCTTTTGATTGCGCTTTTACCCTCAAGGCCCGAGCCTTGCGCGCTGCGGTAATGAATATGAGGTAAGCAATACATGTATCACGGAGAACGATTGAACGCCTGGACCCATCTGGTCGGGGCAGTGGCGGCTTTTGTCGGCGGCGTCTGGATGTTGGTGATCGCCTGCCTCGACGGCAGCCCGTGGAAGATTGTCAGTGTGGCGATTTACGCGTTTACCTTGCTGGTGCTCTACAGCGCCTCCACCGTGTACCACAGCGTGCGCGGGCGCAAGAAAGCGATCATGAAGAAGGTCGATCACTTTTCGATCTACCTGTTGATTGCCGGCAGCTATACACCGTTCTGCCTGGTGACCCTGCGTGGGCCGTGGGGCTGGACGTTATTCGGGATTGTCTGGGGGCTGGCGCTGATCGGCATTTTGCAAGAGATCAAACCGCGCTCGGAGGCGCGGATTCTGTCGATCGTGATTTACGCGGTGATGGGCTGGATTGTGTTGGTGGCGGTGAAGCCTTTGATTGCGGCGCTGGGCACGACCGGGTTTGCCTGGCTGGCGTCGGGCGGGATTTTGTACACGGTGGGGATTATCTTTTTTGCCCTTGATCACCGGTTGCGGCATGCGCATGGGATTTGGCATTTGTTTGTGATCGCGGGGAGCTTGCTGCACTTTGTCGCGATTCTGTTTTATGTCCTGTAGCCCGAGGCGCGGCCAATCGCTGGCAAGCCAGCTCCCACAGGGTTTAGCGTTGTTCACGGATGTTGTGGCCAACAAGGATCCTGTGGGAGCTGGCTTGCCAGCGATGAGACCCTAGAAATCACCCCAAAGCTGTTGGGCCACAGCCAGAGCGACCACTGGCGCAGTCTCGGTGCGCAACACCCGCGGGCCAAGGCGGGCGGCGTGGAAGCCGTTGCCTTTGGCCTGCTCGACTTCGGCGTCCGTCAAACCACCTTCCGGCCCGATCAGGAAGGCCAAAGTTGCCGGTTTGGCATGACTCACCAACGGCTCCGCCACCGGGTGCAGCACCAGCTTCAACTCGGCTTCAGTCTGCTTGATCCAGTCCGCCAACAACACCGGCGGATGAATCACCGGCACCCGCGAACGACCGCATTGTTCGCACGCACTGATCGCTACCTGACGCCAGTGCAGCAGGCGTTTGTCGGCGCGTTCGTCTTTAAGGCGGACTTCGCAGCGGTCACTGAAGATCGGCGTGATCTCATTCACGCCCAGTTCGGTGGCTTTCTGAATTGCCCAATCCATCCGCTCGCCTCGGGACAAGCCCTGGCCGAGGTGGATGTGCAGCGGTGATTCAACCTGACCGGCGAATTGCTCGTCGAGCTGCACGGTCACGCGTTTCTTGCCGACTTCCAGCAGGGTGCCGCGAAATTCATGGCCGGAACCGTCGAACAGCTGCACCGCATCGCCCTCGGCCATGCGCAGCACGCGGCTGATGTAATGCGCCTGGGCCTCCGGCAGTTCGTGTTCGCCGGTGCTCAGCGGGGCGTCGATAAAGAAGCGGGACAGTCTCATTTCGGGTCTCTAAAAAATTGGCGCGTAGTCACTGTGATGAAGAGCTTCTGTGGCGAGGGGATTTATCCCCGTTGGGTGGCGAAGCCGCCCCAAAATCTGCTCACGCGGTGACTCAGGAGTACCGCGTGTGCTGATTTCACGACTGCTGCGCAGCCGAACGGGGATAAATCCCCTCGCCACAGGGTTCTTTTCAAACCTTTGGATAGCAATCAACCCGGATCGCGGAAGCCGGGGTGGAAGTCTTTTGGCACGGCGACGCTGACGCTGTCACGCGTGGCAATGTCGATGCCTTCGCTGGCGACTTCGGCGAGGAAGTCGATCTGCTCCGGGGTGATCACGTACGGCGGCAGGAAATACACCACGCTGCCCAGCGGACGCAGCAACGCGCCACGCTCCAGCGCATGCTGGAACACTTTCAAGCCGCGCCGCTCCTGCCAAGGGTAGGCCTCTTTGGTGGCCTTATCCTTGACCATCTCGATGGCCAGCACCATGCCGGTCTGGCGCACTTCCGACACGTTCGGGTGATCGACCAGATGCGCCGTCGCCGAGGCCATGCGCTGGGCCAGGGCCTTGTTGTTCTCGATGACGTTGTCGTGCTCGAAGATATCCAGCGTCGCCAGTGCCGCCGCGCACGCCAGCGGGTTGCCGGTGTAGCTGTGCGAATGGAGGAAGGCGCGCAAGGTCGGATAGTCGTCGTAGAACGCGCTGTAGACCTCATCAGTGGTCAGGCACGCCGCCAACGGCAGATAGCCGCCGGTCAGGGCTTTCGACAGGCAGAGGAAGTCCGGACGAATGCCGGCCTGTTCACAGGCAAACATCGTCCCGGTGCGACCGAAGCCGACGGCGATTTCGTCGAGGATCAGGTGCACGCCGTAGCGATCGCAGGATTCACGCAGCAACTTGAGGTACACCGGGTGATACATGCGCATGCCGCCGGCGCCCTGAATCAACGGCTCGACGATCACTGCCGCGACGCTGTCATGATTCTCTGCCAAGGTCTGTTCCATGGCCGCAAACATGTTGCGCGAATGTTCTTCCCAGCTCATGCCTTCGGGGCGCCCGTAGCAATCCGGGCTCGGCACCTTGATGGTGTCCATCAGCAGCGCTTTGTAAGTCTCGGTGAACAGCGGCACGTCGCCGACCGCCATCGCCGCCATGGTTTCGCCGTGGTAGCTGTTGGTCAGGGTGACGAAGCGTTTCTTGTTCGGTTGGCCGCGATTGAGCCAATAGTGAAAGCTCATTTTCAGCGCGACTTCGATGCAGGACGAACCGTTATCGGCGTAGAACACCCGGTTCAGGCCTTCCGGCGTCATCTTCACCAGACGCTCGGACAGCTCGATCACCGGTTGATGGCTGAAACCGGCCAGAATCACGTGCTCCAGCTGATCGACCTGATCCTTGATGCGCTGGTTGATCCGCGGGTTGGCGTGGCCGAACACGTTGACCCACCACGAGCTGACCGCGTCGAGGTAGCGCTTGCCTTCGAAGTCTTCGAGCCAGACGCCTTCGCCGCGCTTGATCGGGATCAGCGGCAGCTGTTCGTGGTCTTTCATCTGGGTGCAGGGATGCCACAACACCGCGAGGTCGCGTTGCATCCACTGGTTATTCAGGCCCATTTACAGTCTCCTCGAGGCGGCTCGCGTCAGGCGCGGGCAAACAATCGCGCAAGCCTATGCAATGCGTCGCGCGGGAACAACCCATTGTGTCGATTGAGCTACTTTGTATGAGCCGATAGACGTCGCTGGCGGCGTTTTGATGGCTAACGTATTCTTCGCGGTTCTTTGGGTCGTCTGACCCGCACAACTGCTTTTTTCTGTGGTATTTCCGGAGTTCGCTGAATGTCTGTCGGTTGGCTGCGCGCCTGTGCGCTGGTGATGTTGGGGCTGTTCAGCGTTACGGCGCTGGCCAAGGATAAAACCGCAATCGTGATCGGTGGTGGCCTGTCGGGCCTGACCGCTGCCTACGAACTGCAAAACAAGGGCTGGCAGGTCACGCTGCTGGAAGCCAAACCGAGCCTGGGCGGTCGCTCGGGCATGGCCACCAGCGAGTGGATCGGCAACGACAAGACCCAGCCGGTGCTGAACAAGTACGTGTCGACATTCAAGCTCGGCACCACGCCGGCACCTGAGTTCGTGCGGACCCCGGGCTACCTGATCGACGGCGAGTATTTCTCCGCCGCTGATCTGGCGACCAAGCAACCGGCCACCGCCGACGCCTTGAAGCGCTACCAGAAAACCCTCGACGATCTGGCACGCTCGATCGACGACCCGCAGAACCCGGCGGCGACCAACACCCTGCACGCACTGGATCAGATCACCGTATCGAGCTGGCTCGACAAGCAGAACCTGCCGGCCACCGCGCGTCAGCTGATCAACCAGGACATCCGCACTCACTACGACGAGCCGTCGCGTCTGTCGCTGCTGTACTTCGCTCAGCAGAACCGCGTGTATCGCGGCATCTCCGACCGTGACCTGCGCGCATCGCGACTGGTCGGCGGCAGCCAGGTGCTGGCGCAAGCGTTCGTCAAACAGATCAAAACCATCAAGACCAACTCGCCAGTGTCGGCGATCACTCAGGACAAGGACGGCGTGACCGTCAAGGTCGGCAGCGTTGGCTATCAGGCTGACTACGTGGTGTTGGCCGTGCCATTGCGTGCACTGAACAAAATTGCGCTGACGCCGGCACTGGATGCTCAGCATCTGGCGGCGATCAAAGGCACCAACTACGGTTGGCGCGACCAGATCATGCTGAAGTTCAAGACGCCGGTGTGGGAAAGCAAGGCGCGCATGTCCGGCGAGATCTACAGCAACACCGGTCTCGGCATGCTCTGGATCGAGCCTGCGCTGAAGGGTGGCGCCAACGTGGTGATCAACCTGTCCGGCGACAACGCTCGTGTCATGCAGGCGTTCGGCGACAAGCAGATGGTCGATCAGGTACTGATCCGTTTGCACGCGTTTTATCCACAGGCCCGTGGCTCGTTCACCGGTTATGAAATCCGTCGCTACAGCACTGACCCGTCGATGGGCGGCGCTTACCTGGCTTACGGCCCGGGCCAGATCAGCAAGTTCTGGCGTCTGTGGGAACGTCCGCTGCAACGCGTGACGTTCGCTGGCGAACACACCGACACCTTGTACCCGGGCACCCTAGAAGGCGCATTGCGCACCGGTCAGCGTGCGGCCGGTCAGGTTGAAGACTTGGCGGCGGGCAAATCGTTCGAGCCAGCTAAAGTGGTTCCGACTGCAGCAGCGGCAGGCGCGGCGGGTGCCGTGGCGGCGAAGAAGGGCAACTTCTTCAGCAACCTGTTCGGCGGTTCGGATGACGAGAAGAAGCCTGAGCCAGTGAAGGCGCCAGAGCCGGCACCTGCTCCGGTCGCTCCAGCACCTGCGCCGACCCCGGCACCTGCGCCAGCTCCGGTGGAACCGCCAAAACCTGCGGCACCAGTGAAAGCTGCACCGGCGAAGAAAGCGGCGGCCAAGCCTGCGGCGAAGAAGCCAGCGGCTAAAACCGAAGCGAAAAAGCCTGCGGCAAAACCGGCAGCGAAGAAGGCTGAACCGGCGAAGAAGCCAGCGGCCAAGCCTGCGGCAACGACCGAGACCAAGGCGCAGTAAGCCTTGCGGTGAATGAAGAAGCGCGGCGTTTATGCCGCGCTTTTTTTTGCCTGTGAGGGCCCCATCGCTGGCAAGCCAGCTCCCAAAGGTTTCTGAGGTGAACGCAGGATTTGTGAACGCCACCGACCACTGTGGGAGCGGGCTTGCCCGCGATGAGGCCTGTCCAGACAGCGCATCATCAGGATCTGCCACCTAACATCCCGCCATACTTTTCCCTTTAATCTTTCCTTAACAAGCCACTTACAGACTCTTGATCGTATTTCTCGATATTTCAAAGCGAAATTTTCCGCTTTAATTCGATAGATAACTCGCTAGTCTTGGTTCGCAGTTCTCACAGGATTTGGGCAATGCAGCTACGTAACTCTTCTTCGCGCTATGGTTGGGTCAGCATCTTCATGCACTGGGGCGTGGCGCTGGTGGTCTTCGGGCTGTTCGCGCTGGGCTTGTGGATGGTCGGGCTGGATTACTACAGCAGCTGGCGCAAAGAGGCGCCGGATCTGCACAAGAGTATTGGCCTGGTGTTGCTGGCCGTGATGGTGTTGCGGGTGCTGTGGCGCTTTATCAGCCCACCACCGCCGACGCTGCAGAGCTACAGCCGGATGACCCGCATCGGCGCCAAGTTCGGCCACGGGTTTCTGTATCTGGCGCTGTTCGCTGTGATGCTTGCCGGTTACCTGATTTCCACCGCAGACGGTGTCGGGATCCCGGTGTTTGGCCTGTTTGAAGTTCCTGCACTGGTTTCCGGACTACCGGATCAGGCAGATACCGCCGGGGTGATTCATCTCTGGCTGGCGTGGGCGCTGGTAATTTTTTCCGGTCTCCATGCGTTGGCAGCATTGAAGCACCACTTTATCGATCGTGATGCGACCCTGACGCGAATGCTCGGTCGCAAAGCCTGAAATTCAACCTCGACTCAAAGGAAAAGAAAGCATGTTGAAAAAGACTCTGGCCGCTCTGGCAATCGGTTCTGCACTGCTCTCGGCCCAGGCCATGGCAGCGGACTACAAAATCGACAAGGAAGGTCAGCACGCCTTCGTTGACTGGAAAATCAGCCACCTGGGTTACAGCTTCATCCACGGTACTTTCAAAGATTTCGACGGTACCTTCTCGTGGGATTCGGCCAAGCCTGAAGCCAGCAAGATCGCTGTAGACGTGAAAACCGCCAGCCTGTGGTCGAACCACGCTGAGCGTGACAAGCACATCGCCAGCAAAGACTTTCTCGACGTGGGCAAGTTTGCTGACGCCAAGTTCGTTTCCACCGCCGTTAAATCGACCGGCGAAAAGACGGCTGACGTGACCGGCGACCTGACTCTGCACGGCGTGACCAAGCCTGTGACCTTCAAGGCTACGTTCAACGGCGAAGGCAAGGATCCATGGGGCGGCGAGCGTGCTGGCTTCAACGCCAAGACCACCCTGAACCTGAACGATTTCGGGATCAAAGGCCCAGGTCCTACCTCGCAAACTGCGGATCTGGACATCTCGCTGGAAGGCGTGAAAGTTAAGTAACTTTCCCCCGCCACACAAAAACGCCCCCGGTTGAAAGGCCGGGGGCGTTTTTTATTGCCCGTCACAACACTAATCCTGTGGGGTCGGGCTTTTTGTGGTGAGGGGATTTATCCCCGATGGGTCGCGCAGCGGCCCCAAAATCTAACAACGCGGTGCATCTGACGGACCGCGTTCGCTTGATCTGCGACTGCTTCGCAGCCGATCGGGGATAAATCCCCTCGCCACAGGGGTGGTGTACACAGGGGGATTGTGTGAATCAGGATAATGGCGGAGGGATAAAAAATGCCCCGGCTCTTGCGAGGCGGGGCATTTTTCATTGCAGCGTTAACTCAGCGATTGCGGGTCAGCAGTGCTGGTTTTTCGCCACGTGGGCGGCTTGGCAGTTGATCGAGCTGCTCAGGCGTCGGGAAGCGGTCGGCTTTCGATTCCTTGTGCATGATCTTCGGGCCAGTGCTGCGCGGGTTTTGTACGGCCGGTTCGCTGCGTGGCTGATCGTCACGGGCTGGACGACGGTTGCGCGAGGACGAAGCGTCATCGCGACGCGCCGGCTGACCATCACGCGGTGCGCCGTTGCGCGGGCCGCTGCGTTTGGCTGGCGGGGTGCCGGTGCTCGAACCGTTGCTGTTGCGCGGACCGTTCTGGCGACCTTGCGACTGACCGCCGCGTGGTGCGCCCGAACCTGCGCCAGCACCTTGAGCCGGTGCGCCTGGACGACGGCCGCGACCGCCAGCCGGGGCAGGCTTGGGCACGTAGTCAACGCGGTTACCGAAGTTATCCACATCGTCGTCGAGGAACTCGTCCGGTGCACGATCAGCCGCCGCACGTGGCGGCTGGCTTGGGCGCTGTTCACGGGCCGGAGTGCCTTCGCGCGGTTTCTGCTGACGGGCAGGGCGCTCGCCACGTTCACCGGCCGGCTTCTCTTTGCCCTTGTCTTTGCCTTTGTCTTTACGACCGCCGCCACCGCCGCCGCCATTCGGCCCGTCGCCGCGTGGGCCACGTGGATTGCGCGGGTTACGCACGTCCGGACGCTCACGCACTTCCGGCTTCTCGGCTTCAATGGTGCTCGAATCGAAGCCCATCAGGTCGCCGTCGGCGATTTTCTGCTTGGTCATGCGTTCGATGCTTTTCAGCAGTTTTTCTTCGTCCGGCGCGACCAGCGAAATCGCCTCGCCCGAACGACCGGCACGGCCAGTACGGCCGATACGGTGAACGTAATCTTCATCGACGTTCGGCAGTTCGAAGTTGACCACGTGTGGTAACTGATCGATGTCCAGACCGCGTGCGGCGATGTCGGTGGCAACCAGAATGCGTACCTGGTTGGCCTTGAAGTCGGCCAGCGCTTTGGTGCGCGCGTTCTGGCTCTTGTTACCGTGGATCGCCACAGCCGGCAGGCCGTGTTTGTCCAGGTACTCGGCCAGACGGTTGGCGCCGTGCTTGGTGCGAGTGAACACCAGCACCTGTTCCCACGCGCCGGCGGTGATCAGGTGCGCCAGCAGCGCACGCTTGTGGCTGGCCGGCAGACGGAAGACGCGTTGTTCGATGCGCTCGACCGTGGTGTTCGGCGGCGTCACTTCGATGCGTTCCGGGTTGTGCAGCAGCTTGCCGGCGAGGTCGGTGATGTCCTTGGAGAACGTCGCCGAGAACAGCAGGTTCTGACGCTTGGACGGCAGGCGCGCGAGGACTTTCTTCACGTCGTGCACGAAGCCCATGTCGAGCATGCGGTCGGCTTCGTCGAGGACGAGGATTTCCACGTGGGACAGGTCAACGCTGCCCTGGCCGCACAGGTCAAGCAAACGACCCGGGCAGGCAACGAGCACGTCAACACCGCGGGACATGGCCTGAACCTGTGGGTTCATGCCGACGCCGCCGAAGATGCAGGCGCTGACGAATTTCAGGTCACGGGCGTAGATCTTGAAGCTCTCGTGTACCTGGGCCGCGAGTTCGCGGGTCGGGGTCAGGACCAGTACGCGCGGTTGGCGCGGGCCATGACGCTGGGATTTGTCCGGGTGACCGTTGGGGAACAACCGCTCCAGGATCGGAAGGGCGAAACCGCCGGTTTTACCGGTACCTGTCTGAGCCGCCACCATCAGGTCGCGACCTTGCAACACGGCGGGAATGGCCCGCTGTTGCACCGGAGTAGGCTCGGTATAGCCCGCATCTTCGATGGCGCGGACTAAAGCCTCGGAGAGACCGAGGGAAGCAAAGGACATGAGTAATCCTGTTTTAGTTAGGGCTTGGCCCAATGGGAGTCTTGCCTGGCGCGAATCACGTTTAAGAGGACGCAATCCCGTCCGGTCCTGCTGCGGTTCCGAAGGCACGTCTGGAGCGCTCGCGCGGGCTGGGAGGCTGCGCTGTAGCGGGTCGAGAGGCCTGTTACGGTTCCGGGCGTCCGGGCGTGAGCCTGGCGGGAACGCCGGAGTATAACAGAGCAATCACTGCGCGCTGCTTTCCTGCTGCTCAACGGTTTTACTGCTAGCCGAGGCATTGCCCAACGGCGTGACCTCGGACGGGGCGGCGCCGTAGCGTGTGCTCAGCTCCGCATACGCCGGTTCACGCTTGAAACGTTTGAGTTCGGCACCGAAACGCTGCACCAGCAAATCCATGCCGGCATTGCGCCGAACTGCCAAAAACTGGCTCTGACGACTAATAACGGTCGGATTTTCACTGATCTGATCGCGAATATTCAATTCATCGAGCAAGTGCTGACCAACGCGGCGATCGGTGATCAACAAGTCGATGCGACCGCGCACCAGTTTGCCGAAGTTGGCTTCGTGGGTCGGCGCCGGCTCCCGAGTAAACAGCGTCGAATTGCTGAAGTCGGGGCTGTACAGATAACCCGGTGAGGTGCCGATGGTCAGGCCCTTGAGTTGTTCGAGTTTGCTGAACGGATGCGGCCGGGCGTTGGCGTAGAACATCACGAACTCGACGTCCGACAGCGGTTCGCTCGGGTAGAGCAGGGTGGCATCGCGCTCGTCGCTGTGAAAGATATCCAGCGCGCCATCAGCCTGACCGGTCTCCAGCATCGACAGGCAACGCTTCCACGGGAGGAATTGCCATTCCACTTCGATACCCAGACGTTTAAAGACGATGGCCGTGGTTTCGTAGTCGAGACCGAGGTTCTTGCCGTTCTCGTCATAGACGTAAGGCGCCCACGGCTCGGTGACAATACGCAACTTCTCGCCCCGAGCGGCGAAGCTCAGGCAAGCAAAAACCAGCACGGCGAATAACTGCGTGATCAAAGGCATGGCTTGAGATTACGACGAGAAACGCGAAAGAGCCAGAAAGTGCCGGCACAAGCTCTGTTTCGGGGCTTTAAAAGCAAAAGATCGCAGCCTTCGGCAGCTCCTACACGGGATACGAAATCTCAATGTAGGAGCTGCCGAAGGCTGCGATCTTTTGATCTTGCTTGTCGCTTTCAGCTTGAAGCTTGCAGCTGCTTCAACGCGGCAACTTCAGGTTATTCCAGATCGCCAGGCTAGGCTCAGCCTGGTTCATGGAATAGAAGTGCAGCCCCGGCGCGCCGCCCTGCAACAGGCGCTCGCACATCTCGCTGACGACTTGCTCACCAAAGCGCTGAATGCTTTGCGTGTCATCGCCGTAGGCTTCCAGTTGCTTGCGAATCCAGCGCGGGATTTCCGCACCGCAGGCATCGGAGAAGCGCGCGAGTTTGCTGTAGTTGGTGATCGGCATGATCCCCGGCACGATGGGCAGATCGACACCCTGCGCCTGCAAACGCTCGACGAAGTAGAAGTAGCTGTCGGCGTTGAAGAAGTACTGGGTGATCGCGCTGTCGGCACCGGCCTTGGCCTTGCGGATGAAGTTGGCCAGATCGTCTTCGTAGTTGCGCGCTTGCGGATGCATCTCCGGGTAAGCAGCCACTTCGATGTGGAAATGATCGCCGGTTTCTTCACGAATGAATTCCACCAGTTCATTGGCGTGACGCAGCTCACCGCTGGTCATGCCCATGCCGGACGGCAGGTCACCGCGCAGGGCAACGATGCGCTTGATGCCGGCAGCCTTGTACTCGTTCAGCAGGCCGCGCAGGTCGTCCTTGCTGTCGCCGACGCACGACAGGTGCGGTGCGGCCGGTACTTTGACTTCGCTTTCCAGTTGCAGAACGGTGTTGAGGGTGCGATCACGGGTCGAACCACCAGCGCCATAGGTGCAGGAAAAGAAATCGGGGTTGTAAGTGGCCAGCTGACGGGCAGTGGCGAGCAGTTTTTCATGCCCAGCATCGGTCTTGGTGGGGAAGAACTCGAAGCTGTAGCGACGGTCTTGGGACATGGTCATACCCTTGGAAACACGTAAGCCGGACGCTGCACCCCGTAGGAGCTGCCGCAGGCTGCGATCTTTGCAGATCAACAGATCGCAGCCTGCGGCAGCTCCTACACATAGCGGTCAGCAGCGCCAGTCAGGCAACGCGGTGCGCCAGGCACACCGCGTCGACGCTCAGCCAATCAGTAGCGGTAAGCGTGCGGCTTGAACGGGCCTTCGACGGTGACGCCGATGTAGTCAGCCTGTTGCTTGGTCAGTTGAGTGACTACGCCGCCGAAGCCGCGAACCATTTCCAGGGCCACTTCTTCGTCGAGTTTCTTCGGCAGTACTTCAACGGTCAGACGCTCGGCTTTCTGGGCTGGCGACAGGTCGGCGTACTTCTGGCCGAACAGGAAGATCTGCGCCAGAACCTGGTTGGCGAACGAACCGTCCATGATGCGGCTTGGGTGACCAGTGGCGTTGCCCAGGTTAACCAGACGGCCTTCGGCCAGCAGGATCAGGTAGTCATCGTTCTGAGCGTCGAAAGCGCCAGCGCCGGTACGGTGGATCTTGTGTACCTGAGGCTTCACTTCTTCCCATGCCCAGTTCTTGCGCATGAAAGCGGTGTCGATTTCGTTGTCGAAGTGACCGATGTTGCAGACCACAGCGCGCTTCTTCAGGGCTTTGAGCATGTTCGCGTCGCAAACATTGACGTTACCGGTGGTGGTCACGATCAGGTCGATCTTGCCCAGCAGCGCTTTGTCGATGCTGGCTTCGGAACCGTCGTTGATACCGTCGATGAACGGCGAAACCAGTTCGAAACCGTCCATGCACGCTTGCATGGCGCAGATCGGGTCAACTTCGGAAACCTTGACGATCATGCCTTCCTGACGCAGGGACTGAGCCGAGCCCTTGCCCACGTCACCGTAACCGATGACCAGCGCTTGCTTGCCGGACAGCAGGTGGTCGGTACCACGCTTGATCGCATCGTTCAGGCTGTGACGGCAGCCGTACTTGTTGTCGTTCTTGGACTTGGTCACCGAGTCGTTGACGTTGATGGCCGGGATTTTCAGCTCGCCTTTGGCCAGCATGTCCAGCAGGCGGTGTACGCCGGTGGTGGTTTCTTCGGTCACGCCGTGAACGCGATCCAGTACTTGTGGGTACTTGTCGTGCAGCAGTTGAGTCAGATCGCCGCCGTCGTCGAGGATCATGTTGGCGTCCCATGGCTGGCCATCCTTCAGGATGGTCTGCTCCAGGCACCACTCGTACTCTTCTTCAGTCTCGCCTTTCCAGGCGAAAACCGGGATGCCGGCAGCAGCGATAGCGGCAGCAGCCTGATCCTGAGTCGAGAAAATGTTGCACGACGACCAGCGTACTTCGGCACCCAGGGCAACCAGGGTTTCGATCAGCACGGCAGTCTGAATGGTCATGTGGATGCAGCCGAGGATCTTGGCGCCTTTCAACGGCTGTTCGCCGGAGTACTTGCGACGCAGACCCATCAGAGCCGGCATTTCCGATTCGGCGATGATGGTTTCGCGACGGCCCCAGGCAGCCAGGGACATGTCGGCAACTTTGTAATCGTTAAAATCTGCAGGCGTGATAACAGCGCTCATGAAGAGCCTCCATTCGTAATGTATGCGAATGGGCGCCGTTGTGCGTTTAGTGTCCAGCCTAAGGCCGGTCAACGCCCCATCCGAGCCTGACAGGTTGAACCTGCTGCAGCGCCCCTCGGACAGGTGGCGGGAAAACGGTATCAATTGAAGATGACCGTTTTGAAACGGGGGCGATTATAGCCGTCTAGACTGATCTTCCAAAGGGTTTCTGTCGGCCAGATGAAGATCGTTAATGACGACCATAGTCGAAGCCGCATGGAGCCTGACCGCTCAGTCTGCCAAGATACCGTCCATCGTTCGGCAAGACACTCAGGAGTGAAGATGAATTTCCACACCCGCAAATGGGTAAAACCCGAAGACCTCAACCCCAACGGCACCTTGTTCGGTGGCAGCCTGCTGCGCTGGATCGACGAAGAAGCGGCGATTTACGCCATCGTGCAACTGGGCAATCAGCGCGTGGTGACCAAGTACATTTCCGAAATCAACTTTGTCAGCGCCTCGCGCCAGGGCGACATCATCGAACTGGGCATCACCGCCACCGAGTTCGGCCGCACCTCGATTACCCTGACGTGCGAAGTGCGCAACAAGATCACTCGCAAGAGCATTCTGACCGTCGAGAAAATGGTGTTTGTGAACCTCGGTGAAGACGGCCTGCCAGCGCCACACGACCGCACTGAAATCAAATACGTCAAAGACCAGTTCCAGGAAGATGAATTAGTCACCAAATAACGCGACCCCTGTAGGAGCTGCCGCAGGCTGCGATCTTTTGACTTTGTTTTTTTGTAAAGCAAGATCAAAA
>NZ_AKJD01000104.1 GCF_000282515.1 Pseudomonas sp. GM80 | reverse complement strand
CTGCGATCTTTTGACGTTGTTTTTTAAAAGACAAGATCAAAAGATCGCAGCCTTCGGCAGCTCCTACAGGGGGGGTATCGGGACAGGGTATGATGGGGCGTTTTTTGCCGGAGTCGCTCGTCATGCCACGTATCACCCACTACAAAACCCCATGCCCCGAGGGCGTCAACAGCCAGATTCTGCAGATGGTTGTCGACTACCTGACTGATATCAGTGCGGTCGGTCTTGGCCCGAGCAATCTGCTGTACAACGTCTATCAGTATGCGGTCGGCTATGAGGTGCATCTGTATCTGGAGGCGTTGAACGGCGAGAAGGGCACTGAGGTGGAGTTGTTGGTGGCCACCGATGATGACGATCCGGAACAGGTCATCGGCTTTCTCTTGTACCTGCCGGTGCAGGGCGATTGGGAGGCGTGCAGCGTCGCTTACATGGCGGTGCGCGAAGGGTATCGGCGCCAGGGTGTGGCGCGGGCAATGATTGGCGAAATGGTCGGGCGTTATCCGCATGCCGAGCTGGCCTGCACCGTTGGCAAAGTCCCGTACTTCGAAGCGTTGGGTTTTGAAGTGATCGGTCAGCGCGAGACGCAAGTGCTGATGAGTACCCGCCATTACCGCAGCAACGGCCTGCGCGGTTTTATCGATACCACACCGATTTACCGATCATTGGAAGTGCAGCAGATTCACACCTACCTGCTGCAGAAAAACAGCAAACGGGCGATGCTCGACGCGGAGAAGCAGCGCGACCGCCATCTCGACCAGACCACCCGACATACCGAAGAATTTGTCCGCCAGCGCCTGACGGTGCACTGATACTACTTCGGCAAAAAAGCCCTTGCCGGGAATCCCGCAGCAAGGGCTTTTTTGTACCCGCCATTCAGCCGAGTTTGACGTTCATGGTGATCCGCGCCGTGAACACTTTTTTGCCCTCGGTATCGTGAATGTCCACATTGACGATTTTGTCGCCCGCGCTTTGCCAATCCACGCCCTCGCCAGTGGCTAGCGCTGTGACATCGGTTTTCGCCTTGGCCAGATACTCCACGGTCATGCCTTTGGGAATCCAGCGCGCGCCGGGCGGAATCGACACGTCAGTCATCATCCCGGCAGCCAGTTCTGCGGCGTTGCACATGGCAATCGCATGGACGGTGCCGAGGTGGTTGGTGATTTCGCGGCAAAAGGGCACTTGCACGGTTGCCGCATTCGCTCGCAGTTCCGTCACCAGCGGATTGATGGTGCTGAAATACGGTGCGACCTGGCAGGCCATCTGGCTGAAAGCTTGCGGACCTGCGCTGTTGAACATGCTGAGAAACTGACTCATGGAGATCCCTCGCTGAACGTGATTTGCGGAATTATGTTCCGTTACAGAATAATATTCTGTAACGGAACGGTATTCTGTTCAGAGGAATTCTGTCAACCTATGCACGTTTTCGCATTGGGCACGATGTGCCTTTTCCCTTCGTTGATTTCGGGTCGCAAGCCGCATGGAAACCGCCGATTTACTGGAACGCAGCTACCCCGGACGTCGCGCCGAACTCAAGCGCGATATCTTTCGCAAGGCGCTGAGCCTGTTCAACGAGCAGGGGATCGAGGCCACCACCATCGACATGATTCGTGCCGAATGTGACACCAGCGTCGGGGCGATCTACCACCATTTCGGCAACAAGGAAGGTCTGGTCGCGGCGCTGTTCTTTACCGCGCTGGACGATCAGGCGCGTCTGCGCGACGCCTACCTCGACGCGGCAAAAACTACCGAAGAAGGCGTTCAGGCGCTGGTGTTCAGTTACCTCGATTGGGTCGAGCAGCAGCCGCAATGGGCACGGTTCCAGTACCACGCGCGGTTCGCCGTGACCAAAGGACCGTTCAAGGAGGAGTTGGCCGAGCGCAACAAGACGCGCAATCTGCGCCTGCGTGACTGGCTGGCCGAATCCGGACGCGCCGCCGAACTCAAGGCGTTGCCCGCCGAGTTGTTGCCGTCGCTGATCATCGGTCAGGCCGACAGCTATTGCCGGGCCTGGCTGGCCGGCAGGGTGAAGGGCAGCCCGACGGCGTATCGCGAGTTGCTGGCGCAAGCGGCATGGCGCTCGATTCGCGATGAAACACTGCCTGACAGCTGATTTACGAGGGCAAAAAACAGCCTGAAAACGCTTTGGCGGAGACGAAGTAGAGCACGTGAGGCGGCGGCTCCTTCGACCATTGCAATGATTGTCGCGTACAACTCGTCACCTACCCCCCCTGTAGGAGCTGCCGAAGGCTGCGATCTGTTGCTCTTGTTTCCAAAGATCAACAGATCGCAGCCTCGTTTCACTCGTCAGCTCCTACCGGGGGGGGGAAGCCGTTACTGTAGGAGCTGCCGCAGGCTGCGATCTGTTGCTCTTGTTTCCAAAGATCAAAAGATTGCAGCCTCGTTTCACTCGTCAGCTCCTACCGGGGAGGTGTGGGGTTGACGCCGTTCCTGTAGGAGCTGCCGCAGGCTGCGATCTGTTGCTCTTGTTTCCAAAGATCAAAAGATCGCAGCCTCGTTTCACTCGTCAGCTCCTACCGGGGGGGAGTGACGCCGTTCCTGTAGGAGCTGCCGCAGGCTGCGATCTTTTGCTCTTGTTTCTGAGGATCAAAAGATCGCAGCCTCGTTTCACTCGTCAGCTCCTACCGGGGAGTTTGTGGGGTTAGCGGGCGCCGGGCCAGCCGGCCTTGTCGAGGGCGGCGAGCAGGGTTTGCGCATCCAGCCCCGGCACGGCATGGCCATTGCCGGCGGTGCTTTCGCTGGCGAGCAGGGCGTTGATGATTGCCTCTTCAACCGCTTCAGTGGCGGCCAGAAACAGCTCGCTGATGTGGTCGTTATTGACCATGCGCAAACCCTCGCAGGTCGACGCGCCTTTGCCTTCATACGCGGCCGGCGGAACGTGATCATTGCCGGTGGCGAAGGCGACGAAGATGTCGCCGCTGTGATCCTCGTTACCGCCGCCGGTGCGCGCCAGACCGAGGCTGGCGCGTTGCGCCAGTCGCGTGCATTGATGGGGCAGCAGCGGTGCATCGGTGGCCAGGCAGACCACAATCGAACCCATGCCCGGATGCGGCAACGAGGCCCGCAGGAACGGTGAATCCACCTGTTCCATGTAGCGGCCGACCGGGTAACCGTCGACTCGCAATTCACTGCGAACGCCGTGGTTGGCTTGCACGATCGCGCCCACCGTCCAGCCGCCCTGAGCATCGCTCAATCGGCGTGATGCGGTGCCGATGCCACCCTTGAATTCATGGCAGATCATGCCGCTGCCACCGCCCACCGCGCCTTCCTGTACCGGGCCGGCGACCGCGTTGCGCATGGCTTCGGCGACGTGTTCAGGCTTGACGTGAAAACCGTTGATGTCGTTGATCAGCCCGTCGTAAGTTTCCAGCACCACCGGCATGTTCCAGTAGAGGCGGCCATCGTCCGGTTGCTGCTCACGGTCCAGCACAATCAGCGCATCACGCACCACGCCGAGGCTGTGGGTGTTGGTAAACGCGATCGGGCTGGTCAGTAATCCGGCCTCGCGAATCCACTCAAGCCCGGTGGCATCACCGTTGCCGTTGAGCACATGCACCCCGGCAAAGCACGGTTGCTGGCTCATCGAACCCGGGCGCGGCTCGATCAGCGTGACGCCGGTGCAGATGTCGCGCCCGGCGCTGCTGCGACCGCGCACATTGCTGTGGCCGACGCGGATGCCCGGCACATCGGTGATGGCGTTGAGCGGGCCGGGGTGCATCTGGCCGATACGGATATTCAGGTCACGGGCGCGAGGTTTCATCGATATCTGTCTCTCTATAAATATTGGGCCGATCGCCAACCCTGTGGCAGCTGGCTTGCCAGCGATGACGGTGCTTCACCCGACGGATGTATCGGCTGAACAGACGCCATCGCTGGCAAGCCAGCTCCCACAGGAACAGGCGGTATTTGCAAATGCTGAACCACGCTCAGTCACCGGTTGATATCCCCACACCGCCCCCGCATGATGCGGCTCTGCTGGCATGTGGCCGGTGATGAACAACAGTGGTCAGCCTACCGGGCCGACTGCGCCTGACCCATTCCCTTCATGGGTTATACAAAAGGGGTAGAGCGTGGACGCGTTGTTGCAGGAATTGCCGGTGCATCAAAGTCTGGCGCGGGTATTTGCCAGCATCGGGCAGGAGGTTTTCTGGCGCGCATTGGTCGATACCCTGCGGCTGCTGGTGCCGCTGGACAACGCACTGGTTGCGGTGATGACGGCGGGGCAGGCGCCGCAATTGCTGATCGACTTCGACAGCAAGGGCCGCCCGGACGACCAGGAAGAACTGGCCGGTTACACCGCAGGCATGTACCTGCTCGATCCGTTCTATCAAACCGCGACCACCGGCATTGCCGATGGTTTGCACAGCCTGGCGTCGGTGGCGCCGGATCAGTTCCTGCACAGCGAGTACTACCAGAGTTACTTTCGCTCGGTGGTGGGCGAAGACGAATTGCAGTTCATCATCAATGTCGAGGCGGGCGTGCTCGGCCTGTCACTGGGGCGCTCGACGACGTTCAGCGCGAGCGAGCAGGGCCGGCTCTTGTGCGTGCGCGATTGGGTGCTGGCAGCGATGCATCGACACGTGCAACTGCTGCCGCCGCAAGGGCCAGCCGCTGAAGCAGTGGTGGGGGATCTGGCGACCTTGCTCGATCGCTTTGAAGCGCGCCTGACCGTGCGCGAGGTCGACACCGCGCGGTTGATCCTGCAAGGCTTTTCCAGCAAGGCCATCGCCCAGCAAATGGGCATTTCGCCGGAGACGGTCAAAGTCCATCGGCGCAATCTGTACCACAAGCTCAATGTCACCGGACACGGCGAATTGTTCGCCCTGGTGCTGCGCCAAAACCGCGATGGATGATTCGCCCTGGTGCTGCGCCAAAATCGCGATGGATGATTACTGTAGGAGCTGTCGAGTGAAACGAGGCTGCGATCTTTTGATCTTGTGTTTTAACAGCAACATCAAAAGATCGCAGC
>NZ_AKJD01000103.1 GCF_000282515.1 Pseudomonas sp. GM80 | reverse complement strand
GGCAGCTCCTACAGGGGGAGTGACTCGCCCGGCCAATTCCACGATTGCCCCGTGCGTAGGTCTGGGCCAGTATGCGCAGCAGCATCCGGCCGGCCATTCAAGGTAAACCGATGACACTTTCCTTCGACGACATCACCTGGCATCGCGCCGTCGGGCAATTGATCGAGGCACTCGACAAGCCGAACTTCTGGGCGCAACTGGTGCGTCTGCTCGACCAGTACATGCCGTTCGATAGCTGGGTGGCGCTGCTGTTCAGTTCAGACCAGCACCCGCAAGTGTTCGCCGCCAGCCCCGGCGAAGAAGGCATTCCGGACGCCTTGTTTGAAGATTATCTGCGCGGGCTGTACTTGCTCGACCCGTTCTATATCGCCAGTCGCGAGCAATCACGTTCGGGACTGTTCCGCCTGTGGGAAGTGGCGCCCGAGCATTTCGAGCTGACCGAGTATTACCAGCGATACTTTCGTCTGAATGTCGTCGCCGACGAAATCCAGTTCAATTGTCAGCTTCAGGGCGAGCGCACGCTGTGCCTGTCGCTGGGCAGCAAACAGCGTTTCAGCAGCGAGCAGATTGCCTTGTTGTCGTTGATCCAGCCGTGGCTGCTCGCGCTGTTGCGCCAGCGTCTGCCCTATGAGACCAACGAAACCGCCGCGCCTGCCGCCGCCGATTGGCGGCTGCAACTGGAAACCTCGGTGCAACAACTCAAGGGCGCACAACTGACCGCCCGCGAACTGGATGTCGGGCGATTGATGCTCAGCGGTTGCTCCAGTAAAGAAATCGCCCGTAAGCTGGAAATCTCCGTAGAAACCGTGAAAGTCCATAAGAAACACATGTACAGCAAGCTGGGGATCAAATCCCAGTCCGAGCTGTTTTCGATTTTTCTTCAGGCCCAGAACGCCTGAAACAGCGCTGAAATGCTCTCCTGTGGGAATCGATTCCTGTGGTGAGGGGATTTATCCCCGATGGGTGGCGAAGCCGCCCCAAAGTCTATGCATGCGGTCTTGCAGTTAAACCGCAGTGAATGGTTTTGGGGCTGCTACGCAACCCGTCGGGGATAAATCCCCTCACCACAATAGATCCCACCAGCAGGCCCACCTGCTAGCCCGCCTGCTGGCACAGGTTTGCAACCCACTGAGTCCGAACCAGGGAAACCGTATGAGCCTGTCACTCCTGAGCCGCTACGCCTTCTTTGCCGTCTGCGTGATTTTCACCCTCGCCAGCCTGCCTTTCCTCGACCACGACTGGCTGTGGCCGATCACCGCCGTCACCGGCGTCCTCAGCCTGCTCGGTCTGTTCGACCTGCTGCAGACCCCGCACGCGGTGCGGCGCAACTACCCGATCCTCGGCAACATCCGCTACCTGGTCGAAGGCATCCGTCCGGAAATCCGCCAATACCTGCTGGAATCCGACAGCGACGCCCTGCCCTTCTCCCGCGCCCAGCGCTCGCTGGTCTACTCGCGAGCGAAAAACGAGACCGCCGACAAACCGTTCGGCACGCTGATTGACGTCTATCAAGCGGGTTTCGAATTCATCGGCCACTCGATGCGCCCGGCGCCACTGAGCGACCCGAGCAGTTTCCGCGTCACCGTCGGCGGCCCGCAGTGCTCGCAGCCGTACTCGGCGTCGGTGTTCAACATCTCGGCGATGAGTTTTGGCTCACTCAGCGCCAACGCCATTCGCGCATTGAACCAAGGCGCCAAGCTCGGCAACTTCGCCCACGACACCGGCGAAGGCAGCATCAGCCCGTATCACCGCGAACACGGCGGTGACCTGACCTGGGAACTGGGCAGCGGCTACTTCGGTTGCCGCACCAGCGATGGCCGTTTCGACCCGGAACGCTTCGCCACCCAAGCGCAAAACCCACAAGTGCGGATGATCGAAATCAAGATGAGCCAAGGCGCCAAACCCGGCCACGGCGGCATCCTGCCCAAGCACAAAGTCACCAAAGAAATCGCTGAAACCCGCGGCATCATGATGGGCGAAGACTGCGTGTCGCCATCACGTCACAGCGCGTTTTCCACGCCGATCGAAATGATGCATTTCATCCAGCAACTGCGTGAACTGTCCGGCGGCAAACCGGTGGGTTTCAAGTTCTGCCTCGGCCATCCGTGGGAGTTCATGGGCATCGCCAAAGCCATGCTGGAAACCGGCATCCTCCCCGACTTCATCGTCGTCGACGGCAAGGAAGGCGGCACCGGCGCTGCACCCGTGGAATTCACCGACCACATCGGCGTGCCGATGCGCGAAGGCCTGCTGTTCGTCCACAACACCTTGGTCGGGCTGAACCTGCGCGACAAGATCAAACTCGGTGCCAGCGGCAAGATTGTCAGCGCTTTTGACATCGCCAGCGTGCTGGCCATCGGCGCCGACTGGGCCAACTCGGCGCGCGGTTTCATGTTCGCCATCGGCTGCATTCAGTCGCAAAGCTGCCACACCAACAAATGCCCGACCGGCGTCGCCACTCAGGACGCTTTGCGCCAACGCGCGCTAGTGGTTCCGGACAAGGCACAGCGTGTGTTCAATTTCCATCGCAGCACATTGAAGGCCTTGGCGGAAATGCTCGCGGCGGCGGGGCTTGAACATCCGTCGCAACTGTCGGCCAAGCATCTGGTGCGGCGCATGTCGGCAACCGAGATCAAGCTGTTCTCGCAGTTGCATGTATTCCTCAAACCGGGTGAATTGCTCACCGGGGAAGTGAATGGCGAGTTCTATTCACGGATGTGGCAGATGGCGCGGGCGGACAGTTTTGAGCCGAATGAACCCGCCGCGGCCTGAAACGTTTACCAGCGCAGCGACCTGATCCGCGGCGGCTCGTTCATGACGATGAAGCCGTAGTCGCCGATCAGGTAAATCCGGTAGTACTGGCTCTCCACCAGCGCCGGATATCCCAAGTAACCGACGCGCGTGGCATTGCGCCGCTCGCGCTCGGCGACCACGTTGGTGATGCCGACGCTCGGCAGGTTTTCCGCGAGCAGGTAGTAGTCGACGTTCAGCAGATAAGGCAAAACCGGCAAGCGCTTGAACGAGCCGGCCGCGCCGATCAGCCAGTGACCGGAATAACTCACCGACAGGTAAATTCGCTTGGCTTCACGCAGTTCCCGGTGCGCGGCGATGTCGTTACTAAGGCTGTAGAGCGCATGGTTGGCGAAGGTTTTCTGCATCGTCAGCACGCGTCCGTAAGCAAAGGACAGCGACAGCGTTGCCAGCAGCGGGACGATCAGCAGTAAGGGTAATCGTCGGTGCTGCGACGCCAGGCCAAGATGGGCAAGGTAGAACAGCAACACCAGCAGTACGCCGAAGCCCATCAGCGTGCGCGCGCCCTCATTGAAATCGCGGAAGATCAAGGTGATGCCGGGGATCAGCAGCATGAGGATTGGCAGGGTCAGCAGACTGATCAGCTTGAACGCCAGAGCCTGTTTACGGTGCTCGGAAACCTGCGTGCTGATGCGCACAGCGCCGAACAATGCACACAGCACCAACCCGGCGAATACCCACGCGTAACCGCTGTGAAACAGCAACGCGACCTTGTCTGAAACCCGCCCGATATTGATGCCGATCTGCAGCAACGGATCGGCACTCCATTGCAGCAATTCGCCACGCCCGGACTCCATGAACGGGTACGCGGTGATGGCGTAAATCAGTATCCCCAGAACCAGTTGCGCGAGTTTGCAGCCGAGCATTTCCAGCACATCGGTTTGACGGGCAATTGCCCGAACCAACTCTACTGCGCATAACCCGAGGAACACGTTGAGACTGATCTGGTACAGCCCGATCGCCAGCGCCAGCAACGTCGCCGGGACCAGCCAGCGTTGCACTCGGGATGAGCCGTGAAAGGTAATGGCGTAAACCACCGCGACGAGGCTGAGCGCCATGCTCGGGCCGTCGTATTGGTAGGACAGATTCTGCAGCAGGAACGGGTTTTACCAGAGCGGCAACGCAACCAGGCAACTGGCCAGCGTCGGTTCAGGGAAGTAGTGAAAGGTCAGGCGAGTCAGGGCCAGGCTCATGGCCCCGGTGGCGATGATTAGCGGCAGCGGAAAGATGTCCGGCGCAGCGCCGGTGAAGGTCAGCGCCTGATACAACCAGTCAGCGAACAATCTCCCCTGCCCGGCCCAGGCATTGCCAGCCGCGAGAGCACGCCAGTTGTCGTCGATGTAGGGGAAGTCAGCGAGGATCAGCGGCAGTACATACAGCGAAGTCGCGAGCAAGAAGAACAGGACGACCTGACGGCGGCCGAGTTCTCGCACGAGAAAATCGCTGATTTTCATGGCCGCGCCTCTGGGTGGAGATAAAGCTTTGAACCTGCGCCGTGGTTTTGTATCGCCTTATCAGACCGGTGGTTACTTGGGTCCCGGCAGGATTTGGATAGGCGTCCCTCTGGTGACTGCTTTACCAGTAGTGACCAATTTTCATGTGATGACTGCTGCTTCACTGTGGCGAGGGGATTTATCCCCGATGGGTTGCGAAGCAGCCCCAAGACCATTCACCGCCGACCGCATGCACAGGTTTTACGACTGCTGCGCAGCCGATCGGGGATAAATCCCCTCGCCACAGGTTCATACGATCCTTAAGAACAGCGTCCACAAAAAAGCCCCGATCTCTCGACCGGGGCTTTGTCGTTACAGCGCTTACGACTTACGAAGCCGAACGCGCCGCACCTTGCGACACTTGTGTCGGCTGCAGCTTGAACACGTAGAACAACACCGTCAGCAGCACCAGGAACGCAGGCCCGACATACAGCGCCACGCGCGTGTCCGGGAAGTACGCCATCAGGCCGACCACCAGCACCAGAAATGCCAGCGCAAAGTACGAGCTGACCGGGTACAGCCACATCTTGTATTTGAGGCCGGCACGTTCACTGGCGCTCAGGCCTTTGCGGAATTTCAGCTGGGCCAGCAGGATCATCACCCAGGTCCAGATCGCGCCGAAGGTCGCAATCGAGGTCACCCAGACGAAGACTTTTTCCGGCACCAGATAGTTGAGCATTACGCCCAGGAGCAATACCGCGATCGACAGCAGTAGCGCACGACGCGGCACACCGTTGTTCGAGGTTTTGGCGAAACCAGCCGGCGCCTGACCGTTCTGCGCCAGGCTGTAGAGCATGCGCCCGGTGCTGAAGATGCCGCCGTTGCACGACGACAGCGCGGCGGTGATCACCACGAAGTTAATGATGCCGGCGGCGGTCTTGATGCCCAGACGCTCGAAGGTCATCACGAAGGGGCTGCCTTGCGTGCCGATTTCATTCCACGGGTAGATCGACAGGATCACGAACAGTGCACCGACGTAGAACAGCAGAATCCGCCAGAACACCGAGCCGATCGCATCGGGAATGGTCTTCTGCGGGTTCTTCGCTTCACCGGCGGTCAGGCCGATCATTTCGACGCCGAGGTAGGCGAACATGACCATTTGCAGCGACATTAATACGCCGGTCACGCCATTCGGCATGAAGCCGCCGTGCGCCCACAGGTTTGAAATGCCCAGCGCCACGCCGTCATTGCCGAAACCGAAGGCGATGATGCCAACGCCGCCGATGACCATGGCAATGATCGTGACGATCTTGATCAGGGCGAACCAGAATTCGAACTCACCGAAGGCTTTCACCGCGATCAGGTTGATCGAGCCCATGCTGATCAGCGCCGCCAAGGCCCAGATCCAGCGCGGCACATCGGGAAACCAGATGCCCATGTACACCGCCACCGCGGTGATTTCCGCAACGCAGGTCACCAGCCACAGGAACCAGTAATTCCAGCCAGTGAGAAAACCCGCCAACGGACCGAGGTAGTCTTGCGCATAGCGGCTGAACGAACCGGCGACCGGATTGTGCACGGCCATTTCGCCGAGCGCGCGCATGATCACGAGGATCGCCAGGCCGCCAAGAATGTAGGAGATCATGATCGCCGGGCCGGCCATTTCGATGGCCTTGGCCGAACCTAAAAACAGACCGACGCCGATACAGGCACCGAGCGCCATCAGGCGAATGTGCCGTTCGCCGAGTTCGCGTTTGAGCGGACCGCCCTGAGCGGTGTCGCCGTGAGGCAGGTGATTGCCAACTGGCATGGGGATGCAACCTCGTCTTGTTATTGGATATGACCACCGAGTGTCGCAGCGTCGGCCGGTAAGCCTTGGCTGCCCTGAAACCGCGCCGGCCTCGTGGGCAAACGCGTCTTGTAGGACAAAACCTGCAAGATCAGCGGGGCGTGCAGTATAAAAAGCCTTGGGCAGGGCTTTTCACTCTATAAACCACAACATTCAGCGACAACTCTCGGCATAAGCCCGGTTTGCGGAGAGGCATTCCCTGCGTTTCGTAGGAATTTTCGCCACCGAAAAAGGCGGCGAGTATTGCACAGCATTGGTGCACCGTCATGCCCCTGCTTTGGCAATATTGACGACTGGATAGCTCTATACCGGCCATTTCCAGCCTTCGCTCACTCTGTAAGCAGATGGAGTTTCTTGTGGCGAGGGGATTTATCCCCGTTCGGCTGCACAGCAGTCGTAAAACCAGTCAAATGTGGTGTGTCAGGCAAAAAGCAGTGACTGGTTTTGGGGCCGCTTCGCAGCCCAACGGGGATAAATCCCCTCGCCACAAGTCCTTCACTCAGCTCAGAAATTTCCTTCGTTCATTGCAGATCCGAGTCGGATTACCAAGCACTAGTCTTGATGCGTGATCAATCAATGCAAGGAAGCAATATGACCGTCCAACCTAACTCTCATCGCCTACGACAAGGCAGATTCTCCGAACCCGGCCGCGCTTATTTCATCACCTCAGTGATTCACCAGCGCCAACCCGTCTTCGCCGATTGGCAAACAGGCCGGTTACTGGTGGCAGAGCTTCGTAAGGCACATGACCAAAGCTGCGTAGAGTCCATTGCGTGGGTGGTGATGCCTGACCATTTTCATTGGCTGGTGCAATTGCAAAGTGGCACGCTTGCGGAAGTCATTGGCGGAATAAAGGCCCGCTGTACTCAGGACGTCAATCAGAAAACCGGGAGACAAGGGGCGTTGTGGCAGAGTGGCTTTCACGACCGTGCGATTCGTGATGATGAGGATTTGCTGCCGTTCGCCCGGTACATCGTGGCGAATCCATTGCGGGCTGGTCTGGTCAAGAAGATAGGTGACTACCCGCTCTGGGATGCCTGCTGGCTGTAACCCCACTTCATTGGTTTAGATAACCTGTGGCGAGGGGATTTATCCCCGCTCGGCTGCGCAGCAGTCGCAAAACCAATCAATGCGGTGTGTCAGAAAAACTGCATTGGCTGGTTTTGGGGCGGCTTCGCCACCCAACGGGGATAAATCCCCTCGCCACAAGATCTTCAACCTCACTGCCATTTGCCACTCCTCCAGATTTATTCAGCAACTCCCCACCCCCAACCCATCACAATTTTTTCACCACTGCCAACCACCGTCTAAGCTTCAAACAAGTCCGATCAATCTGCGTGAATGGATCAATCGACTATGGGCGCTTTGTGGCAAACCGATTCGAGTAAAACCGTGGTTCCGACTGAGAGTGTGGATCAAGCGCCTGTCCCCAAAAAACCACGCCGTCCTCGGCATGGCTGGAAGGCTTTCTGGTTGCTGCTGCTGTTTATTGCCATCGTGGTTGGCATGGGGGCGGCCAAGGAGATGCGCACCTCGCGTTTCCAGTCCACTGAGGTCAGCAAATACGCCGCATCGCTGACTTACACTCTGGAGCCCGGCCCCAGTGAAGCGATTCACTACCCCGGTAATGGGCCATTCGATTTGCGCCTGGGTTACAGCTCCCTCGATGAATTCCTGCCGCGCCTGCTCAAACGCAATTATGTGATCACCGAGCAGACCCGCTTCTCCCCCGCCCTGCTCAGCTACACCGACAAAGGCCTGTTCGTGCCCTACTCGGAAAAGATCCAGGCCGGCCTGACCATCACCGATTGCCGCGCCGCGCCTCTGTATAAATACAACTACCCCCAGCAACTCTATTCCAACTTCGCGGCGATTCCGCCCGTGGTGGTCAACAGCCTGCTGTTCATCGAAAACCGCTTTCTGCTCGACCCCAAACAGCCCCGCGCCAACCCGGCCGTGGACTGGCCGCGATTCGGCATGGCGGCGTGGTCGCAAGTGGCGAAACTGCTGCACTTGCCCGGTCAGTCGGCAGGCGGCAGTACCTTGGCGACGCAACTGGAAAAGTATCGGCACTCGCCGGATGGCCTGACCGTATCGGGCGCGGAGAAGATCCGCCAGATGGTTTCCGCCAGCGTGCGCGCTTATCAGGCCGGACCTGAAACACTGACTTCGCGGCAGAACATCGTCCGCGATTACCTCAACAGTGTGCCGCTGTCGGCAGTCCCGGGGCACGGCGAAGTACACGGTATGGCCGAAGGTTTGCGCGTCTGGTACGGCAGCGATTTCAACAAGGCCAACGAACAACTGAACAGCCCGGCCACCGATCCGAAAACCATGGCCGACAAAGGTCTGGCCCTGCGTGAAATGCTCTCGCTGATGATCGCCCAGCGCCGCCCCTCGCACTACTTGACCAAGAGCCGCGAAGAACTCGCCGACCTCACCGACAGCCACCTGCGCCTGCTCAAGCAGAACGGCGTCATCGACAACGCGCTGGCCGATGCCGCACTCGCCAGCAAGGTCACGTACCGCGACTGGCAAACCCAGCCAACCATCCAGCCGATTGAAACCAACAAAGGCATCAGCGTCGCCCGCAGTCGTTTGGCGAGCATGCTCAACCGGCCGCTGTATGACCTTGATCGTCTCGACCTGTCGGCCACCAGCACCCTGCAAGGCGACCTGCAAATGCAGGCCACCGAGTACCTGAAAAAACTCGCCGACCCGGCCTTCGCCGCTGAAATCGGCCTGATGGGCGAACGTCTGCTGACGTCGACCAGCACCACGCAAGTGCGCTACAGCTTCACCCTGTTCGAGTTGACCCCGGACGGCTCGCGCGTACGCATCCAGACCGACAGCACCGATCAGCCGTTCGACATCAATGAAGGCAGCAAACTCGAACTCGGCTCGACGGCGAAAATGCGCGTGCTGACCACTTACCTGCAAATCATCGCCGAACTGCACGACAAATACGCCGGCATGTCTGTACCGGAACTGAAGAAAGTCGACGTGCCGGATCAGGATCGCCTGAGCCAGTGGGTCATCGATTATCTGGTGCAAAACAAGGATCGCGATCTGTCGAAAATGCTCGGCGCCGCGCTCGACCGCAAATACTCGGCAAGCCCCGGCGAAGCGTTTTTCACCGGTGGCGGTCTGCATGTGTTCCATAACTTTCGCAAGGAAGACAACGGCCGCATGCCGACCCTGCGCGATGCCCTGCGGGAGTCGATCAACCTGCCGTTCATTCGCCTGATGCGCGATGTGGTGCGCTACGTCACCTACTCCGGCCCCAACAGCAGCGCCGAACTGCTCAAGGATGACCGCGACCCCCGGCGTCAGGAATACCTGGCCAATTTCGCCGACCGCGAAGGCACGTCGTTCCTGCTCAAGTTCTGGAAAAAGTACAAAAACAAAGACACTCCAGCGCGCCTCGACACCTTCCTCGACAGCATGCGCCCAACCCCGATCCGCATGGCGGCGGTGCATCGTTATCTGTTGCCGGACGCGAGCCAGGAAGACTTCAACACCTTTGTGCGTGCGCACCTCAAAGGCGCCAAACTCACCGAAAAACTCACCGATGATCGCTTGATCCGTCTCTACGATTCCTATGGCCCGGGCAGCTATGATTTGCCCGATCAGGGCTTCATCGCCAAGGTTCACCCGTTGGATTTGTGGATGATGGGCTACCTGCTGCATAACCCGGACGCGACCTTCAGCCAAATCGTCAAAGCCAGCCACTTCGAGCGTCAGGAAGTCTATAGCTGGCTGTTCAAGAGCAAACACAAAGGCGCGCGCGACAGCCGCATTCGCACCATGCTCGAAATCGAAGCGTTCCTTGAAATTCACCAGCGCTGGCAGAAAGTCGGCTACCCGTTCGATCACTTGGTGCCATCGCTGGCGACGGCGATCGGCAGCTCCGGCGACCGCCCTGCGGCGCTGGCCGAGCTGATCGGCACCATCCTTAACGATGGCGTACGCATGCCGACCCTGCGCATCGACAGCCTGCACTTTGCCGCCGGCACACCGTACGAAACCCGCGTGACCAACGATCCGCATGTCGGCAAACGGGTGATGCCATCCGAAGTCGCCACGGCCATGCGCGAGGCGCTCTCGCAAGTGGTCGACTCTGGCACCGCCAAACGGGTTTCCGGCAGCTTCAAAACCGCCGACGGCACACCGCTGGTCATGGGCGGCAAGACCGGCACCGGTGATAACCGCATCGAAGCCATCGGCTCGGGAGGGCGGATTCTCAGTTCGAAATCGATCAACCGCACGGCGACCTTCGTGTTCTACATCGGCGATCATCACTTCGGCACGCTGACGGCGTTTGTGCCGGGGCGTTCGGCGGAGAACTTCAAGTTCACCTCGGCGCTGCCCGTGCAGGTGCTCAAAGGCATGGCACCGATTCTGTCGCCGTACCTGCAACCTGATTCGCACACCCGGTGCGAGACGCCCGCCGTCGCCCAGCGCAATTGAAATCAGCGGTAAAACCAGCCTCCAAGTGAACGCAACTGTGGCGAGGGAGCTTGCTCCCTCGCCACAAAAGTCTGTGTGCACACAAGCCGATACACAAGCGATAACTATGTACCGCACACCCGGCCAGACAGCCGCGCAAACTGAAATCCTTTCGACGCCAAAAGGATTTTGCGCATGTCTGACTCCCGTGCTCGGGGCATCCACTTCGAGACCTTGAAAAAGGCCATCCCCCCCGTACTGATCAAGGCCTCGGCGACACGCCGCGCCGAGCTGCGCGAGATCCGGCCGGTGTTGCCGGCCTGGTTCACCAAGGCGTCCTCAGACCAACAACAGACACTCAGGGACGCCACCGAAGCCCTGCACCTGCGCCAGAACCAACGGGACGCCCTGTTCGACAAAATCCAGAGCATCGACAGCTTTGCGAAAAAACTGCTGGAACCTGAACTGCAGAAACTTGACCCCAGTTTCGATGCCGACAACACCTGGCTGCGCTTGTACGCACCAAAAAGCCTGGGCATTTTCGGTCTGAAAAGTGAAGCGCTGACGGTTAAAACCCTCTCGCTGTTGCAAGCGGCGTTGCACAACTTCGAATATGACGAAACCCGACCGGGGTTCTATGACACGAGTTCGTGTTTTATCAGCCGCCCGGATGCCAATGGCCATTTCGAACCGATCGCGACCCCGGTCAGCGTCGACGTATTCGCGCGCCTGTGCCGGCGTCTGAACATCGGCGAGCACTATCAGCGCTACCTGACAGACTTCCTGCGCCCGCCGAACAATCGCCTCGTCGAAAACCTGCTGCGGCAGATCAACGGCGCGTACTGCAAGCAATCCCTGCAGACAGCAGCCTGTCTGGCGCTGATCAAAAAAGACATCGGCCAGGCCGAATACAATCAGCTGATGAAAGTCGTCAAAGGCGACAGCGTCATCATGGACGGCAAGAAACAACTGCGCTTTTGCGGCTTGAGCATCATGGGGCTGCGCCTGAGCGATTGCGTGTTGTTCATCCCGTGCGAGTTACATCGCTACAGCACCGGGTCGATAATCGCCTGGATCCCGGGGGATCCCGAACACCCGGTCAAACGCTACGCCAGCTTCGAGGCATTCCAACAGGAACTGACCCGCCAACTGAGCGCCCGTACCAGCAACATTGCCACCGATGCCGGCTCGCCAACGTCCTATCAACTGTTCTTCAGCCGTTTCGTTGCGCAGAAGGACAGGTCGTATTACTTCAGACGCTTTAACGAGACTGTCAGCGATGGCCCGCCACGGTCTTTTGTCGAGAAGTGGCGCCATCACGAGCTGGTGCAACTGGGCGAACGACTGATACTCCACGCAGACATCCCACCACCGCGCGAATTCGGAGTTCGTCAGGATCCGCTGGAGTCGCCGAACTTCCACATCACCGACTGCACCTTGCCGGGCAAAGGCCCTTGGGAGGACTTCGAACTGTGGCCGGTGTTGCATGAAACAACCCTCGATCAAATGATCAGCGACGCCAGAGTCATCGCCGTGCCCAACGCCGACGAGGACGCCAAGGCACATTCCGAACGCTGGGCCAATTATCTGAATATCGGCTTTGTCGCCCTCGGCGCCTTTGCGCTGGTGGTGCCCGGACTGGGCGAACTGATGCTGGTGGTGACGGCAGGTCAATTGCTTTACGAGGTGTTGGAAGGTGCCGTGGAACTGAGCGAAGGTGACCGGCAAGCAGGCTGGGCCCACCTCACCGACGTCATCGAAAATCTCGCGGCTGGCATTGCGCTGGCGCCGGTTTTTCACTTCACCGTTTCACCCTTCATCGAAAGCCTGAAAGCAGTGCGCCTGCCAAGCGCAAAGACTCGCCTGTGGAAACCTGATCTGCTGCCGTACCGATTCAAAGGCAAGCTGCCGCCCGAGCTCGCGCGGGGTGAGCACGGGCTGTACGCGCACGAAGGCAAATCCCTGCTGCGGGTCGGCGAACATCATTACCAACTGTCGAAACAGGCGACGACCGATGCACTGGTCGTGCGCCACGCCACGCGCCCGGATGCTTTTGAAGTTCCGGTTCGGCACAACGGTTCCGGCAGTTTTGTACTCGAAGGAGAAACGCCTCGAAGCTGGGATGACACTACGTTGATGCGCCGGCTGGGCCATTCGGTCGAAGCGTTTACCGATCCGCAGGAGCTTGAGCTGATTCGACAGACCAGCTGCACGTCGCCCGACGTGTTGCGCCGCATGTACCACGAGAATGCGCCCATACCGCCGTTGCTGGCCGACACCGTGCAGCGCTTCAATATCAAGCGCGATGTGCAGGCCTTCGTCGACAACGTCAGCAGCGATGATCCGGTCAGGCAGGCCCGGGCCAGACGTGATCCGGCCAGCCAGCTGCAAATCGTCGAAGCTCAAGGATTGTGGCCTGCCGACGTCCCCCTGCGGGTCAGCAACAATCGCGGCGAGACACTCTGGCAATCCGCAGCGGCCAGGTCATCCCAAGGCCGAAAACTGGTGGTTCAGTTGAGTGATCAACAACTCAACGCAGGGCAGGGTTTGAATACAGTCCTGCAAACGCTGGAGGCGAATGGCGCACCGATTGCCCTCGACGTAGCGCCCGCCGAGCTTGAAGCGCATCTGCAGACACGCATTGCCGACAGCGCAAACAGTCTGCGTCGGCAATTATTCGAGCAGCGTTACCAACCTCAGGAACGAACGGTCAACCCGGCGCGAACAGTGTTGACCGAGGCATTCCCGGCGCTGCCGGCGCCGCTCGCCGACACCTTGCTGGGCAACGCCACGCCAGCCGAACTCAACCTGATGAAGCAGCAACAACGCTTGCCATTGCGCCTTAAGCAACTGGGCAACGAATTGCAATTTGAAACCCGCAGCACTCATGCCTGGCAAGGTTTTCATCATGACTGGCTGGGGACCGCCGAC